>JBOHVN010000068.1:0-55636 GCA_050735675.1 Binatia bacterium
GCCATGAACAAACCGCCGACGGCCTGAATCGGCACCTCCGGCGAGCCAAACATCCAGGCGTCGCGCTTTTCGTCGAAGAACGCTTTCGGCGCGCGCTCTTTGAAGGACGACGGCATTCCCTTTTCCCATAGATCCGGCACTTCGATCACATGGGAGTCCGACGAGATAATCGTTTCTTCCATAACTCCTCCTTCGCGCTATTTCTTGGCCCAAAGCTGATCAAAAAATCCACCCTTCTCCATTTCATCCAAGTAGCGGCTATCGATCAATTCTTGAGGTTTGACCTTTTTCGCGCGCGGATCGATCTGAGCCACTTCTTCAAGAATCGCCTGCAGCGATTCCGCTTTGATGACCAGGCGAGGCTCGAGCACCTTGATCTCCGCATTATACGCGGCGTCCAGCACCTTGCGGTCGGTCACGCGTAGATATTTTCCTAAAACTTTATAGACAAACTCGCGATCGGTATGGGCGATCTTGGAAGCCTCGGCCATGACCCGCATAAACTTGCCGATCACTTGGTTACGCTTTGCGATCACGGATCGCTTGGTCACAAAAGCCGTCGCGGCGTAGGGAATCTTTAGATCCGGTCCGTAAACCACATAGTGATAGCCCTGGGCGAGCGCCTTAGCATCCGTTGGCGGGGTAAGACAAGCAACGTCGATCCCGCCGCCGACAAGCGCGGCAAAGGTCTCCGGATCACCTCCGGTTTGGACAAAACTGAAGTCCCGTCCCGGCTCCATATTGGAGCGGCGCATCGCCTGTATGCTGAAATAGTGCGTGTTACTGCCAATCCGGCTGACGCCGATTTTCTTGCCTTTGACATCTTCCGGTTTTTTGATATTGCCGCCGGCGACCAGCGTTTGGGTCATGGTGTTCTTAACACCGCCGACAAAAACCACATCGGTAGAGCCTTGAACGTAAGCGCGCACATTGCCGACGCCGCCGGTCAGCGTCATATCCGCGTCGCCGCCCAGCAGCGCGGCGGTGACGATGCCGGAAGACGCGATGAAGACCAGCTGAGAATCCAGGTTATATTTCTTGAATAAGCCGGCCTCTTCGGCAATCCACGGGAAAGACTGCGACATGACACGGGCGGAATGGATGCCGACCAATTTATCCGGCGTCGCCGCGCTTTCGACGCGGCTCACGTTTCCACAGAGCAGCAGCGCCAACAAAATTCCCAACTTGATCGTAATGTTCGCTTTCATCGTCACCTGCCTTCTAAGGTTGTCCGTAAAGTTCTTTAACGAATCCTGTATCTTCTAACTCCTTTAAGAATCGGTTGTCAAAGAATTCCTTGGGCTCGGCGCCGGCCGCTTTGGGATGATCGGTGACCGAGAGGACGGAACGGATATGTTCTTCGGTAAAATACGGCACTTTGGGAAACACGCCGCGAAAAGACCGGTAGGCTTCGTCGATTACCGGTCCGTCGTTGGTCGCCAGATAACGCGCCAGGGCGCGTTTGCTGATCTCGGCATTTTCATTGCTGATTTTGATACTGGAGACATAGGCTTTAAGAAAAGCGCGCAGGCGCTCCGGTTGCTGGCGCGCCAGGGTACGCCGCGTGACCAGACCGCTGTGGACATAGGGCAGTTTCAAATCGGCGATATTGATAATTTCTTTCATGCCCAGCCGGCGCGCCAACAATGTGGTCGGAGCCGAGAGCACGCCGGCGGAGACAATGCCACGATCGAGCGCCGCCAAAACCTCGCGCACTCCGCCGAGATAGAGAAACTTTACATCCTGCCCGGGCTGCAGATTGTTCCGTTTGAGCAATGCCACGGCGGCATGATCGGAGGACGCCCCCTTGGTCATCACGCCGATAATTTTTCCCTTTAGACTTGCAACATCTTTAACGTCGGGGCGGGCGTAAAGCGAAAAGGCGTAGGTCGGTATGCTCGCCGCGATGCAAACCAGATCGGCGCCGCTGAGGATTGCGTTGACCACCGCGCCGCCGGAGCTGCCGATATCGACATCGCCGGAAACCAGCGTCTGGGTGAGCCGGGCGCCGCCGGAAATATAAATATTCTGTAGCTCAAAGCCGTATTTGCGATCGAGGCCGGCCTCGGTAATCACCCAAAGCGGCAGCATCGCGCCGCTCGGCTGCGGATAGCCCGTGCGCACGGCGGCGGGTCCTGCGGCGCCAAAGGCGGAACACAAGAGACCCAGTTGGATAATAAAAACGCAAACAGTTCTCAGCATTCGGCTGTCCTTCACTGGATGTCATCCTGAGGCGAAGCCGAAGGATCTCGCCTTATCCAGACTATATGGTTGGTCGAGATTCTTCACTGACGTTCAGAATGACGTCGCTGTATTTCCTACGCGAGACACAGTTTCCTACCAGACGGTTTTGAAACCCGCCCCTACCTTCGCGGTTCGACATGGAGACGTTACCAACAACATATCCAATCCCATGTTTCAGTTACGCCCAGAAGCGCTCCTTCCAGCGTGGAACGGCCAACGGGTTCACAACTGTGTCGGGAATCTTGCCCTCAAGGATCTCCAGTATGCTCGCCGCCGCCATGCGCTGTCCGGCTTCAAGCGAGCCCGGATTGGTGCCGATGATGTGGGGCGTAAGAATCAGACGGTGCGGATCGACTTGGCGCAGCGCATTACCGCTTGGCAACGGCTCTTCGTCGAACACATCGAGCGCGGCGCCTGCGATGATCTTTTCATTCAACGCCTGCACGAGATCGTCTTCTTTAATCGCCGGCCCGCGGGAAGTGTTGATAAGAAAGGCGGTCGGTTTCATCATCTTGAGTTCGCCCAGGCCGATCATGCCGCGGGTCTCCCTGGTCAGGACGACATGCAGGGTTACGACATCGGACTGCTTCAACAACTCTTCCAGAGATACCATTTTGACGCCGAGCGGCGCCACGGTCTCCTGGCCGACGTAGGGGTCGTAACCGAGAATCTTCATGCCCCACGGACCGAGGCGCTTGGCGACATTCTGGCCGATTCGGCCGACACCAATGATGCCGGCGGTCTTGCCGAGCATCAGCGCGCCGCGGTTTTGCGGCTCCTTCCAGCCCGCGCCGCGCATGAATAACTCGTTGAGCTTGAGGCGCTTGAACAGCGCTACCATCAAACCCATAGTGGCTTCGGCCACGCCCATGTAGTTCTCTGGAGTTGGACTGTTGCAGCACAGAATGCCGAGATCGGTCGCCGCGTCCACGTCGACGGTTTCGATGCCGATGCTCGATTTGACGACGGCCTGCACATTCGGACAGGAATCCAGAATATCGCCGCCGATAAAGTCGCGCCCGACGGGAAATACGATATCGCAATTGCCGATCAGGCTGACCAAATCTTTGCGCTCGTAGCGAAAATCCGGAAAACTGTCAGCCGGCTTGCCGAGCACCAAATCGCAGCCGGCCGAGCGCAACAGCTCCTCGGCGGCCTTGAGCCGGGACGGACCGGTCAGGCAGACTTTGCTCGTTGCCAAGTTTCCTCAGGAGAGATTGTAGAGTCGCTTGGCTGATTCGGCGAAGAGCCACTTTTTGGCGTCGTCGTTCAAGTCCTCGCGCCGGCCAAGGTGCTCGATGTTCTCGGGAAATTCGGTATCCCAGTGTGGATAATCGGACGCGTAGTAAATCACCTTGTGGGTCAAGATTTCGGCGGTGGCGCCGATCATCGGCTCGTAGTCTTCGGCGTGGAAATAGATGCGCGCATCCTTTAAATATTCCGTCGGTTTTTTCTTGCACATGGGCGCTTCGACTTCGCCGCGCTTCTCCCATTCTTCGTTCATCCGGCCGAACCAATAGGGCGCCCAGCTGCACCCGGCTTCCATGAACGCCACGCGCAATTTCGGAAAGCGGTCGAAGACGCCGCGAAACATCATGCTGCAAGCCTGCAACATTTGCGCGAAGGAATGGGAAAGCGTGTGCACTTCGATGAATTGATCGAACAGGTCGCCGGCAAAATAGTGCGGCCCGCGCACCGTGGCGTGCACGCCGACCATGCAGTCTAGTTTTTCCGCTTCTTCATAGATCGGCCAGAAACTTTCGTGCCCGAGGGGCAAACGTAAACCGACGGCCGGCAGCATCAGTCCGACTAGCTTGAGATCCTGCACCGCGCGGCGCAATTCTTTGACGGCCTCCGGCACATCTTGAAACGGCACCAGGGCGACGCATTTGAGCCGCGGGCTGACTTTTTGGAACTCTTCCGAGCAGAAATTGTTCCACGCCTGGGCATACTGCACGGCAACGTCCGGCTCGCGAATCCAGCCCACGCTCAGCCCGTTGGTCGGATAGAGCACGGCGGTGGAAACTCCGCCCTGGTCCATCGCGTCGAGCCAACTCTTGGCGTCCCTGGCGCGCGTGCCCAGTTTGCCGCTCAAAGAGCGGTCCCAGCTATCGCGCGGCGTCAACGTCGCGACGCGCTTGACGTACTTCTCCGGCATATATTTTTTCAGTTGAGCGTCTTCCTCGGTGATGTGACCGTCGGCGTCGATCACCTCATAACTCGTTGCCATGGCGAATTCCTCCTTTGCGTCTGTTCATTCCCACTCGTACGCCTCACGGGAGCACGGTGTCAAGAGAGGGCGCGAGCAAATCCATTCCCGGACGTTACTAATTTTTCGGTAGTGGTTCAGTTAGCTTAAGATCTCTCACTTCGTTCGAGATGACAGATCGCTTAAGTCGCTGTCATTCCGAGCAAAGCGAGGATCTTTCCGCGTCTGAAAAACCCGTAGCGGACTCTAACCGAACGCCACTTCCAATTTTTTACTTGAGTAAAGCGTCTAATGGTTTATAAGAGATCATAGGGTGCTCCATTAAACTTCTGAACCGATCGTCTAACCTACGAGCCATTTAAAAAAGGAGCACCGCCGGGATATGAGAAAAGGCGGCCTGATTTTCGCGCTGGCATGGACGCTGTGGATTCGGACTCAAACTCCGACGACGGATTCATGGAACCCCGCGCCCGGTTTTAATACTATCCAACGATGCAACGCCAGCATCAAAGAAAAACTCGACATCTGGCGGCAATTCAAAGACGCTGTATTCAACGGCAACAGCGTATTTTTTACCAGCAACGCCACGACGATGAGCTATTTTTGCTTGCCCGAGGCCGAAGACCCGCGCAAGCCCAAGCCGGGCACACCGCAAAAACAGCCGATGAATTAGTACCGGGTGTCACGCTTCGGGATCTGTTTCGCGACAACCCGGCGCGCATTCCCGAACGCGAACGATTCAACGTTTTGAACGTAGTCCATCCGCCTGAAAACAGCTTGAACAGAGATTTGCTCGCGCCTAGTCGCCAAGTGACGGTCGAAGACCGTCATCCCGAATAAGGCGAAGATCCCCGGAGGTTCCTGAGTTTAGCCTGGGCCCTTCCGAAGGGGCTCGAAATTGGCAGCGTCGCGTTGTTGCGTTCCTTTGACGAGCGTAGCGTTGCGCGAGATATCCGACTGGGTTGGTGGCGGCTGTGCCGCGCTGAGTGATTATGGCTGCGACTTCCTGGCTTTGGTGCGGGCGAGCAATGGCCATGACCCGCACCAAGCCAAACCGAGCGCCGCGTGATCCGCCGCGTCGATTGTTCCTTCTCTTATCTATCGGTTGTTCTTTCCACCTTGTCGCCGGCTTTCTCGACGGTCTCATCGATTTTTTCGCCGGCGCGCTCCATCGGTCCTTCTTTTTCGCAGGCGGTTAGTCCGGCGAGCAGTAGAATCCCGGCCAGCGTCGATAATACCAGTTTTTTAAAAATCGTCATGGATACCCTCCCCTTATTTGTGATTTCTTGACCGGCCCAAACTGCGGGCCGGCAAACACACCGCATCTCCGCAGTTTCTGTGCCATGGCCATAAAAACAACCAAGGGTGGGCGCGATAATTCAACCCAGATCAGCAATTGCGGTTGTTCACGGGTGATCGAAATTACTGCACTATCTCGAAACTGAGACATTCGCGGATGATTCTCCGAGGGGGCACAGCGTGTGGATTCCTTTTGCCCTTGCGGATTTGGGCTTTTTGTTTGGCGAGATTGTAAATTCTCTGGGCATAGTCGATCGATATCGGGCACCCTTTCGGTTGGGAAACAGGCAAGAGCCAACCCGGCAACATTTTGCTGATACTCGACTCCCTGGTCTACAGTTAGAAAAGCATCGAATTCTTGAGCGGCACGGCGGAGCAGAGGCTCATTTTTGATCCCTGACCAGCCCATCTCACTTACGGTACGAACTTCGTGGCCGGGAAGGTCGCGCCGTAGCCTCCTCGGCACGCACTCATCCAGCAGGACGCGCACTCGACACCAACATCTGCTTGGCCTGCTCCAAAGCAGCCACTGCTTGCTCGCGAGTCACGCTAGGAAAGTCGTCGAGGAACTCGTCAAGCGGATGCCCCGCTTCCAAATAATCAATCAGTGCCTGCGCTGGCACGCGAGTCCCGGTAAAAACTGGAGTGCCGCCAAGAATTTCGGGGTCGCTATGGATTACGCTTTGCCGGGTGCCCATGAAATGGCTGAAATTTTCGGCCTCCGTATTTGCGTTTTAACGAACGATCTCGGATTGACCTTGGTCTTGGTGTTCCCTTTTTCCGGGCGAATCTCGTAGTCACGCTCTTCCTTGAGCATCTTGTAAATGATCCGGCACAGGTGTCGACCCAAGGCGCGGATCGCCTGGTTGAGCTTCTTTCCCTCGCTTCGTTTCTTTTCGTAGTACCTCTGCGACTGCGGCACGTACTTTCGATGGCGATCCAAAGCGATCATCATCGCTGCTTTCGCCCGCGTGTTAACATGCTTGGGAGCTTTGCTCCCCTGGTACTTTCCCGAGCTGTTGTCCAACGTGGACATGCCGATATACAAAGAAAGGCTTCCCTCGGAGAGGCAAACCGCTCGATAGTGCCGATCTCGCCGGCCAGTTCTGAACTGCACACGGCGCCAAACCCAGGGATCGATCGCAAAGTCTTGGCAATCTTGGAGTCCTTGGCGACCTCAGCGATCTTCGCTTCCAACCGTTTGATCTTCTCATCGAGATCCAGACACCGCTTGGCATCTTCTTGAATCATCTCGCCGACCCAATTAACCTCTTGGCTAAAATGGGCACGCTTCTGCCAGCCCTCGATTATGGCAGCACACTTCACTCCCACCGACGGGATCTTGAGCAGTGTGCTGCGCTTGAGCCGGGCGAGCTGGGGCAACGTGTCCGCACTGAGAAGGAAATTTAAAAACCACTGGTTGCTCGCTTCTCCGGTGATCTCTAAGAGTCCCGGACACACCGCTTGCAGATCGGCCTGGAGGTTTGTTCACCACCCGCACCCGCTCGTTGACTAACCTTCGCCGGCGCCGGGTTAATCGCTTGAGGACTTCATTTCCGGGCGGTGTCCCAGTAACCTCTTGCAGGACTTCCTTGGCCAACGGCAAATGATCGCTTAGCTGAAACAGTTCCAACCCCTTGCGCGCATCGATCTGGTCGCTCTTGGCGGCTCCAGGAAAAATCTCCTTGAACCGGGCAAACTTTAAGTTGTTGAGATTATAAAGCCGGTAGCCCCGCTGACGCACCAGGCTGTCGAGCGGCCGGGCATAGCCGTTGTAGCCTTCCATGGCGACGGCTAGCGCACAGTTCTTGGTCTCACGGTGCTTCTCGATGCGGGAAAAGAATTCTTGAAAACCCTCGATCCGGTGATCGATCTCGAACTCTTCGAGCACCTCGCCGCTCGATAGCCCCATCGCCACGCTGTGACGACGATACCCCAACGTCCACACTGACTCTCAATTCTAATGGCTTTTCTTCTGACACGTAGCCCCTCCTTCGTAGATCGAAATTTCATCATCCTTCGGTCTCGTCTACTTACAGAGCCACGTATTCTGGTGAGAGAATATGGCACCATCCCGGTCGACCCCTCGGATGATGCAGGTGACGAGGGCGGCATTTCAGACTGGGTGACCCTGAATGAACAGGCCACTGACCCCAAGAGCCACACCCTCGTCAGGAACTCTTATACTCGCTTCTCTCTGCTCCCGCTACCTGCTAAATTCCGATGGTAGACCCCAGAACAAATCTAACGCTCGCGGTGAGCGGCCGGGGCGAGCGAATGCGAGCCAGCGGCCCGCTCGACTGCGTGGGTTGGGCTTCCCGGTGAAAGCCACTTCCTCTGTGCGACGGCCTCCACCGCAGAGCTTTGCCTGCAACTCACTGTAGCCCAAGGGCACCACGGCGTCCGCTTCGGCGGCCGCCCTCCTCACCGCTGCGCCAGGAACTGCAAGAGCACCTCGTTGAATGCGGCCGGATTCTGGATGGACATCGGGTGCGTGGCCTTGGGAATGGTCACCAGGCGGCTGCCGGGAATGCACCGCACGAGGACCTCATTGATCAACGAATAGTAGCGCCGGGTGCGTTCACCGCCCGCAACAAGTGTTGGGGCCTGCACGGTCTCCCCTGTTTTTGCCGCCGTGACAATCGGCTGAAACGCTTTGCGCCGCTCCTCAATCTCAGGCTTCGCGTCTGGAATGTCTGCCAGCAGCGATACCAGCCCGGGTTCCAGGACCGTCAGACTGCGGAGAAGGTCGCGGTGTTCCAACGCCACCAGGATAGCGACAACTCCACCATAAGAGATCCCGACCAGATGCACTGGACCAGCTTGATTTGGCGCAGGAAAGCCGCAAGATCGGCGGCATGAGTCGTCGCCGCAAAGTGCTTCCCGTCGTCCGGCCAGCGGGTGGTGCCAAAATAACGCTGCGTGAGGGCGATAAAACGATACTGCTGGCCAACAGCCTGTCGTTGTGGCTCCCAGAAGCGGAGGTCTGAAAACGAGCCGTGCACAAAGACCACTGGAGCCCCTGTGCCCTGATCGAGGTAGGTTAAATCGACGCCATTCACAAGCACTTGACGCGTCTTCAACGACTCAGCGGCCCGTGCCTGCATGAAGCCACCGCTGATCACGAGGACGACCGCCAGCCCTATTCTACGCCAGATCATGACGCTCTCCTTATCTTGGTTTGGGAAATGTCAGCCTAACGTATAGCGTTTTATCCCTGGAGGTTGGAGGCAGTCAAGTGCTTGAGAGCGCTGGAGTAACGCCAAGGGGATAAAACGAGGTTGGACTAAACCGCGGAGCAGCTGTGAGGTTCGGCTTATGGGGCTTGTAACGGGACGCAGTGCGGCGAGGCCTGACGCGCTGTTAACGGTAGATACCCACGGGCTTACGCCCGTGGGTATCTACAACGAAAATTTATACTTCATCAATCATTAACTGATTAGCCAAAGGAGGGCACCAAGCAATTGAATCCGTATCTTACTTTCAACGGCCAATGCGAGGCAGCGTTCAAGTTCTATGAGCAGTGCCTTGGCGGCAAGATCGTCGCAATGGTCGCACACGCGGGCACGCCGGCGGAGGAACATGTGCCAGCCGAATGGCGCAATAAGATCCTCCACGCCCGCCTAATCGTCGGTAACGAGGTATTGATGGGTTCCGACGCTCCGCCTGACCGCTATGAAGAATCAAAAGGTTTCTCCGTGACGCTGGGCGTTGACGACCCGGCAGAAGCGGAACGCATATTTAACGCATTGGCAGAACAAGGCACGGTGCGGATGCCGCTCGAGCAGACCTTTTGGGCCGTCCGTTTTGGCATGCTTGTCGATCGGTTCGGCATACCGTGGATGATTAACTGCGAACAAGCTCCGTAAGCTCGTTCTTCCGGCGCCGTCAGCAAAGGCAAGGGCGACGACTAGATGCAGGCGATGAGGCTTTACCTTTTTCTCGAGGCGGCCGCTTTCATTGTTGCTGCTCTAACGCACTTCGGTCTGCTGATCGGCGGCTACGAGCATCTGAAAGCCGGCATTGCCGAGAGCGTGATCGCTGCACTTCTCGCCGGTTTCGGTTTTACTTGGATCCGTCCCGACGTAGTCCGCAAGACCGGGCTGGCGACGCAGACGTTCGCGCTGCTCGGGACTTTGGTTGGGATTTTTACGATCGCGATCGGCGTCGGCCCTCGCGCCACCCCCGACATCGCCTACCACATCGTTATTATTCCCGTGCTGGCGTCGGGTCTGATCGCCGCCTTCCGTGTAAAACCAATATGACGCCCTGTGCGGACTTCGCCTTTTACGTACTTAGCGTTAATTGAATTGCTATCGTGGGGGAGAACGGGGGCGCCTGTTCCGAGATCGATTTTAAGTTTTCACTTCGAAAAGCTCAGCCATATTGTAGCTACTCATTCTGCGGGTTTCTTGCACCGCAGGCAGATATCAAATGAAGTTGGACGGCTTGGTTACAGCAACACGATTCAAAGTGTCTGTTGCGGAAGTATCAGTCCAATAGTGTTAATTGCGACTTACTAGTTCGCCCAGCAGGATAAGTCAATTTATCCTCTGGAGATTCCACTAGCCGGAGCGCAGCCTGGTCGAGTTCTGCTAGTTTCTCAAACAAGGCATGACTAAGTTGCCCCGCTGATCGTCCGGGACACGCCTCGACGAGAAACTGGCCGATGAGAATTACGCGGCGGTCGTTTACGGACAAGATGAGTCCGCAACTTTGCAGCTGGGCACCTTTGGCCTTCGCGCGCGCGAAAGCACGCTTGATAGCTGCGTCTACGCTTTGTTTGCCTCTTTTATCTCCGGACTGTTTCCGGCACACGAGAAGAACATCAAGCTGAATGGGCTCTTTCGCCTGGGATTTGGGTGTGGCGACGGACATTTCAGCTTTGACCGGATGACAGTTCACAAAGGTCAGCCCAGCCCCAAGGATCGCATCTGCAAGCGCAGTCCAGCCATCAGCCCGCGAATGGTGGTAGGAAAAGACTACCAATCCATCGTCTTTGAGAACCCGGCAACACTCCGAAAAAACAGCACGCAATTTTGCCGCAAACTGTTCCACGGCCACATCCTGGACTTCTTCAGGATCACGGGTGGTCGAACGGTTCTGCGTGAATGGCGATGGCTCGAGCTTCTGCCAGGCGAAGAAGAAATCGGCCAGTTCTGAGTAGTGGACGTTATCAAAAAATGGCGGGTCAGTAATAACCAGATCTACGGTCTTCGCCGGTAAGCCAGTCGATGCGGAACTACCACACGATAAAGAAATTCCGCGCTTAATTATCGCTTTGGGCGGCCATCGTGTCGAGACACTGCCCGAAAACGGCGGACTTCCGCCATAGATTCGTTTGCCCTCGCTGTGGCCGTTGACGCGCTCGACAGCCACTTCAAACGGGGCGGATCGATACTCAATTGCCCGAAGCAGACGCGAGCGGAATAGCGTCGCAAATGCGCCAGAACTCTTGGGTGTTCCCCACACGTTACCCTCGATCGGCACTCGCTCTGGCTTCAGGATGTGATGGGCGAACATATGGCGGATAGCGCCAGTGCCCTCACCCTTGTAAGACGCGAACATATTGTTGAATTCCAGTGCACCGGAAAAGGTGGTCAGCATCGCCGCGCGCACGGCGTCGTCGGACAGTTCAAGTATGGCTCGGTGCAACCAGCCGAGCGTAAGAAGCTGCCGATCATTGAAGAATTCTCGCCAAGAGCGGTAGGCATAGTTCAGGACTTGGCGCGTATTGTAACCATCAGCGAGTTCCAAGGTGGGCAGAAGGACCGTGCTCTGTGCTAACTCTTCCGAACAACGCTGATACGCGCGCTGATCCGTTGGCGTAATCGGGAGATAAAGTTTTTCATCCGCGCCATTTAATACCAATTTAGCAAACAGGCGGTGTTCCGGCGGACGACCAAGCACCTTAGCAGTTTTGGCGATGGCGAAAACATGATGGCAATGCTGGCACGTCGCCAAAGCGCCACTAGCAGGCCCTATGTGGGGGTTGAACACAAAATGACAATAAGAACAATCGATGTGAGTGTCTTTCACGTCTGCACAAAGAACCCCGCCACAGCCGGGGCAGCAAACGCGCACTTCGGGCTTGCGGTCGGGATAAGCGTTGCGAGCGAAAATGTATGATGGGAAAAAGTCCACTTGCTGCGAACACGCGGGGCACGGTAGCGTCTTTACCCAAAAGTAGTAGAGCACATCGCACACATGACCTTCGTCGTCGGTCGCGCGGTAAAGTTTACGAATCCGTTCTCCAACACCGGAAGAAAGCTTCGCGAAGGCTTGCAGAAGCGCATTCCGATCAAGTGGGCCGAGCGCCACGCGAACTGATTCGCACGCGACCGGATTGACGTCGCGACCCAGAGCCATGAACCCTAACTTGTGCGCCTCCCCGATTGTAGTACCGCTGCCCATGAACGGGTCGAACACAGTCAGCGCGCTGAAGTCGTGCTTGCGGTAGAATAGGTCTGCCAAGCGTTCCGAATCGGGCAATGCAGAGCCGAGTAGAATGGCGCGAAACACGGAGCCGAGGCGTTTCGCCCACCACTTGTGAATATGATAAATAGGGCGATGAACTTCCTTGCGCCAGCTTTCCATTTTCGCAAGCTCCGAAACGAACTCGATCGGGAAATGATCAGACTCGATCAGCCGCCGCTTGTGTGGAAGCTCGTGGGATTGTTGTTGATTACTCATCTTCTTCCGCCGCCTCCGCAACCTCTGCCATAACCTCGCGCGGTGGCCGCATGGCGACTTCCTCAATGGCTGAACCCTTGAGACGATAAGCAACGAACTTGTGCTCCTTGCCCGCTGTTGCATTGTCCACCAACTCAGGTTTGAGCCTATTCGTCCGCAAGTCAAAAGTGTATCCGACGATCAGCTTATCAGTTTCCCGCCTGACAAGTTTTCCCACCTCGCGCAGCCTGGAATTCATGCGAAAGTCAGAGGGAAGAATGAGAGTTTGGTTATGCGCTGTACCAGTCGTCAGCCCAAACGGCGTTGGCGCGACGTACATTTTTCGGTCACGAATCATAATGTCGCCATAGGTTCCAAAACCCTTCACATTTTTGTTTTTGTGGACGTACTTATGATCAGCGTTGAGAAAGTCGCCGTGGCACAATACGAAATCCAGTACTGGGTATGAGCTACCGTCCGGTTCTGCAGGATAGCGACCGAAGACGTAGAATATTGTCCGCCCGTTGTGGTTGCCGGACGGAACTTGACTGTTGCAGTCGTAGTTGGCCTCCCGTCCTGGATACGCAAGCCCTTTCACCTCGAAACCATTAGTCGAAGCCACCAACCGAAAGTCCGGATAGGTGTTTCGTCCACCGACCTCGAACTTCAAACGCGTCTCACGAAGACGCCCCTTAAACCAATTCTGGAAATGGAACTCTTTGTCTTGGCGGCTTTCGCGGCGAATCAACTTGTTTCGACGAATAGCTGCAACACAAACATCAAAAACTTCAATACATGGATGACTCGACGGCATGTCGTCTTTATCTCAAAATCACGGCCTCGCGTAAAGGTAGCTCAACAATCGTGGACTAGAATCCTGCACCGTAGCGAGACCACCATGGCCTAACCGTGTCGATTTGCCTAACTCTAGTAATTTATTTTCTCCATCTTTACCAATCGTTGTGAGCTCACACTACCGCGCTTTAAACCGAGTGCATACCCCGAGTCTGGCTAGCGAAAAACGGATCTTACGGCATCGGTGACAATTGCCAGGTAGAGTCCCAAGAGCAGCAGCGTAATGAACAGATTTCGTTTCCAATAGTCGCTCAGGGCGATGCCGAAAGGGATGCCGGTGAGGAAACCGATGACGTGGGCGACGTAGGCGACTTGCGGATCGTAGCCGGGGATGTGGCTCTTTTCGTAAACCACGACGACATTGTAAATGAAGTAGATAATCGCGATCAGTCCCTGTGGCGCGAAGAAAAGCCAGGAGAATTTGAGCGGCTTCACGAGCACGACGCATCCGGCGAGAGCGAAGATCGCCGCCGAGGCGCCGAGCATTCCGGTTCCGCGGGGCAAGAAGGCCGGGCCGAGGATGAAACTCGTAAACCCGCCGATGAAAAAGACTGCCAGGAGCTTTTGCGGACCGACGGTTTTTTCCAAAGTGCTGCCGAAGACAAATAAAAAGAGCATGTTGCCGAAAAGATGCAAGACGTTGGCATGAACAAACAGCGCCGCGATCAGCGTCCAGAACCTGCCCTTGTCGAGGTTGCTCAAACTGAAAATAAGATGTTTTTCGGCGAACGCCGGCTCCTGTTGCCAGGCCCACAGGCTGGCCGCGATACAAGCGAGTATCAGCAGTGAATTGGTTCTCACATTAATCGAGCGGGTCTTCTACAATTAGCAGGTTATGCGAACTTTCGGAGTCCTTCGACCAGGCTTAAGACGAACGGAGGGGCAGTGATATCGTTGTGGTTTTCCATTCGTGCTGAGGCATTCGAAGCACAAGATTTTAGCCGGCTGGACCGGTGGCCGCAGTGCAATTCGCTCCGTTGACGCTGATCGACAAATTGAAATAGGAAAGCGGTTTGCCGCCGATATGGGGTAGCGGCACCCACCAGAGCCACCAATCCCCACTTTCCCGCAGTATCACCGGCACTCGCTTGAGCTCGCAGTGAGCAAACCTGACGTCGGCAAATCGAATCCGGTCGGCCCAGCCGATCAACCAGGTCGACAAGGTTTCGAAACATTTCTGCCACTGATCGCGCGCCGCGGGCGACGACGATGCGTTGCCCTCCGCTGAGGAGCAATCGCCGGCTTCAGGATGAATGAGCCGAACCGCACCGTATTGATGGTCCGATTTGGCGTCGGCGAGAAGCTTGCCGTCGGCGTCGAGCAAGCGAATCTCCGCATCGCGGATATTGCCCGCATACGGCCTTACCGATGCGTCCAGCAAATTGATGTAAAGCCAGCCGTGTGTGGCGGCGTGATAGTAGCCGTAGCCAAGGACAAGCGCGGCGACGATGGCTAAAACGAGCAGTATGCGCATGGCGCGGATTTGCAGGTCACGAGAAAAAGTTGACTAACGGGCCGGGTTTGAGTCTAGTTGCCTCTGTTGTTGAGCGGCCTTTGGTCTCGTCGGAAAGGGTTTGAAGGCGGTGCAAAAACTCGTTTTTGGATTTCACAGCTTGTCGAAATCCATGTCGGCGCCTTGCCCTTCTCTATTTCTTTTCGCGCTTTACCGGCGCGGCAATTAAACCGTCCCTCTTTCTTGCGATTCGATCACCCCGATTCGCCTGGTCTCCGACGATTCGCATTGATTTCCCGCCCGCAACACCACCAATCGGCGCAACCGAGCGGGAATGCCGCTCATGACTTCTTGGGTCGGCGACTGCGGGCTCGCTCCACTCGCAGCCCGGAGCAGCGAAAGCATCTCGGCGGTTGAACCGCCCAAGGCTCTGACCGGACGCGCTACTGCGTCGTCACGCAACCCTTCAGTCCCTCATTGTGTCCCCGATCCCACGCGGCTTCGTAATCCGGCAACTCATTGAGCAGGAGGATATCGTCGTAGGTGCCGTGGCCGGAACCGATGCGCCGCTCGGGGTGAACGCATTCGCGCCGCGGCATCGGCAGGCTGTACTTCTTCCAACTGTCGTAATAGTTGCCCATTAACTGGAGATAATATTCCAACGGGATCGCCGGCTGCGCGTGCTGAGAGACCAGGTTAGAACCGGGCTCGCGGCGCCACTGGTTGAAACGCGGTATGATTCCGTTGCGCATCATGAAGTCCACGCCGTCCGAGGTCGACTTTACTGCCTCACCGACGGTCTCAAAGCCATAAGGTTTGGCCATCTCGACGCCACCGACGAAGTTCGGCCGGACGTTGCCTTCGCCGAAAACATCCACCTCGTCGATCATGCTCTTAACCCACCCGTCCCAACCCACGCGGCGATTTTTCCCCGGGTTGATCCATTCGAAAAGCCGCTTATCCCACACCTCCATGTTCGAGTGATGACAATCCACTCCCGCGGCCCGGTAGCGCTTCATGGTTTCTTTGTCCTGGCCATTGGTTTGGAGGTTCACAAAACGCCGCCGGCCGCCCCATTTGAGCGCCGAAGCGTATTCCGAATAAAAGGCCAGCTCATCCTTGCCGTGCAAGGTCTTCAGAATGGTCCCGCCAGTGATCAGAAAGTCGATGGGCGGAGTGAAGCCGACTTCTTCCGTGGCGTCCTGCTCGATGGAGCGGGCGACCTCGACCATGTAGTCGACCGGCTTCACCGGCGCGTTGAAGGTGAAGTCCTTCGAGTCCTTCATCTGCCGCGCGTTGATGTTGATGTCGCAGAAGCGGCACTCCTCGTCGGGCCCCCAATACTGGCAATTGCGAAACACGGTTACGAAATAGCCGAACGCGATAATCTCATGGTACGCGGTGCCGTCGTCGAATTTACGCGTATAGTATTTCAGCGGCTTGGGAAAATAGACTTCGCAAACTTCTTTGCCGTCGAGCAAAAGCCTGGCTTGACCATCCACCACGTCGATGACGTAAGGGGAGCTTGAGTCGAGCGTCGTCTGAATGCTCACCGGCCTGAGGCCGTACATGCCGCGGCGGATCGTGAACCACTCGGGAATCTTTCGATGCTCCTTGCGCTTCATATCCTTCATCGGCATCAAATCGTAGGAAAACAGCCGATAGGATTTCACCAGCGACTGGGAGGCCAATTCGAGCGCCGAGTCCGTGAACCAATGGCCGACTCGAAGCAAGTCGTGCTTCAAGATAATTTCCCGCGGCAGATCGCCATAACTTGAGAAGTAGTTTTCGATTTCGTGTAAGGTTCGGCCACCTGTTACCTCGGAGATTGCTTCCATGTGTTGGCTTCCTCTCTGGTTACCTGTTCCACAACTACGCGAAACTAGAATCTTCCATTATCTTCCATTTCAAATTATCTACTGGTAACGTTAGATGCCTGTCAAGGTCACTAATTCTATACCGAACTTGAACAACCTGTTCGGAATCAGCCTTGGAAAAAAATCAGACGCAACAAATTCTTTCGTGATCTTGCAGGAGGGATTGCGATGCCAACGATTGACGGCGATGCCCACGTGATGGAAGGCCCTCAGACTTGGGAGTATTGCGATCCGTCAGAGCGTGAGTTCATGCCCGTGTTAATTGATCCGGGCGCCAACTCCGACCGGCAGTTCTGGCTGGTCGACGGCAAGATCCGCGGCCATGTGCGCCACGTGATCAAGCCCAAAGACTTTCAGGACCTCGCCGTAGCCAGCGGCCGCAACATGGTTGTGCCGCCGGAAGCGCAGCACCTCGAAGACGTCCAGGCACGCATTCGCCATATGGACGAGATGGGCATCGATGTTCAGGTGATGTACCCGACCATCTTTATCCAGCAGGTCACCGACAAGCCCGAATTCGAAGTGCCGATCTGCAAAGCCTACAACCGCTGGATGGCCGATGTCTGGAAACAGGGAAAAGGTCGGTTGCGCTGGGTCTGTGTGCTGCCGCTACTGAGCATACAAGACTCCATCGACATATTGCCTTGGTGCAAGGAGAACGGCGCGGTGGCGGTGTTGATGCGTCCGTTCGAAGGCGATCGTTTGATCCAAGATCCTTATTTCTATCCGCTCTACGAAGCGATGACGGAGCATGATTTGCCGGTCGGCATGCATATCGGCAATGGCAACCCGGCGTGCTTGGATATGACGCGTCAGCGCGTCGGCTACGGCGCCGGCTTCTGGAGCATGTCGGCAAACACCGCCGGCGCGTGCCACGCCGTGATTACCAGCAAGCTGCCTGAAATCTTCCCCAAGCTGCGCTTCGGCTTCATCGAAGCATCGGCGCAGTGGATTCCCTGGGTCTTCAAAGACATCAAGCGGCGCGCCGAAGGGCGCAAGCTGCCGGACAACTTTTTCGAGACCTACCGTCTTTATGTTTCCTGCTACAGCAGCACCGACGATATCGAATATATAGCGCAGTATTCCACCGAGAATGTGCTGATGACCGGCACCGATTACGGCCATGTCGACATGTCAGTCGAAATCGATGCACTGCGCTCCCTTTCGCAGAGCGGAAAGGTGAAGCCCGAACTGGCTAAGAAGATCTTGGAGGACAACCCGGCGCGGTTTTATGGGATTCAATAAATCGAGCAGGAAGTGGGCGGGGTCAGACTTTTACAACTCGACTATTTGTCGACAGTCAGGGCTTCTTTCTCGTTACGCTGCGGCTCGCTCCATCGAAGTTGATTAGCCGTCCGAAATAAGTAAGGCTTGCCGCCGCTCAATCACCCATCGCTTCGTTATCTATACCCGGTCGCATCGGCTGGTTTACCAGCATCCTGGACCTCAACAACGTAGCGCCAAGCATCGGGCTGAGACCCATCAAGATCGGTGAAGCCATAGAGCTTTGCGAGCTGGCCACTCGACAGCGACTGACCGCTCCAGCGCGCCACCTCGGGATCTGCTGCGAGGGCGGCGACAGCACGACCGACGTACCGCGGCGTTTCGGTGATAACGAAATGCGCTTGCTTCGCGATGGCGTCACGCCAATTGGCTTCGCTGACTCCGTAGGCATCCAGCATCATCTCGGAACGCAGCCAGCCGGGAGTCAGGGCAACGGCGGTGCACTGATGGGGCCGAAGCTCTTGCGCCTGCGCCCAAGCCATGCGAATGAGCGAGGTTTTGGCGAGATCATAGAACAGCGACAACCGGTATTTTGCATTGTTGTATTCGGCAGTACCGTCCGTCATCTCGACGACCAGTCCGCTCGGGTTCTTGATCAAGAGGGGTAGTGCGAAGTGGCTGGTGATGACATGAGTGTCGATGGCGAGCCGTAGCATGCGCAGCCCCCTTTCAAGGGAGTGCCTCCACACCGGCACGTTCCACTCGATCAAAACATCCGCCCCCCACACATCGTTGACCAGGACATCGAGGCGACTTTGCTCACTCTCGATACGGGCCACCAGCGCTTGCACTTGAGCCGGATCCAAATGATCGACTTGCACGGCGATGCCCTGGCCGCCAGCGTGCTGCACCAGCTCGGCCGCCTCTTCAATCGTTTCGGGACGGTTAAGCTCGGAAGCTTGCGTGCGGGTGGTTCGGCCAGTGCAGTACACCGTGGCTCCAGCCGCGCCCAGTTCGACAGCGATGCCGCGGCCCGCGCCGCGCGTTGCCCCTGCGACCAACGCCACTTTGTCCTTCAGTGCTTGACTCATCATCCAACCCTCTCTCCTGCGGCAATCTTCGCAGCTTCCTCGAGGCTGCCGGCCACGATAAACCAGTAGCCGCCGATTACTTCCTTGGCTTCGCCAAAAGGGCCGTCCGTCACCATGTTTTTCCTTGAAACCGTTTTTCCCTCGCTCGCGAGTCGTTGTCCGGTTTTCATCTTTCCCTCATCAACGAGCCGGCCCAGCCAGACGTAGAATTGGTCGATCGCGTTCTGTATTTCCTCCCGCGAGATGTCCTTGTCCCATTGTCCGCGGGAAATGACGAGGTATTCAGATGGTGAAACTTGTTCGTTCATGGCTTGCTCCTACAGGTTCGGGATAGTGCGGACGGCGAGCATGGGTCTAACGGCCTCGGCATCAGCGGCGGCGCGCAGCGCCGTCCGCTGCATGCCATTGTTGGGTGGCGTAGCGAAGGCGGATTACGTGCTGTAAGTCAGACGGACCATGCCCGACTTCAACGACTTGGCCCCAAGGAGCTTCAACGCATGCCGCTCCGTCACGTCCTTGAACAGCGCTTTTCCTTTGCCCAGGACAATGGGCTGCACGACTAGCCGGAGCTCATCGATCAGGCCCAGGTTCATCAGGCTGGAAATCAGCGTGGCACCGCCAACTGCATGCATGTCCTTGCCAGGCTGCTGCTTCATGATGCGGATTTCTTCGACGTCCCGAACGATTCTTGTGTTCTTCCAAGGACCTCGTCCAACGTCTTAGACAGGACGATATGGGGCGTCTTGTCGGCGAAGTGCGCGTAGTCGATCTCGCCCTTAGAAGCGACCTTGCCCGTGAAGGGCAAAATGCCCTCGGGGTTGGCCAAGATGGCTCGCCAGTATCGCTCGTAGCCCGGATACATCCCGCGCCCCAGAATACATGTGTCGATCTGGGGGAGAAGATCAAAGGGATCTTCCCACGTTTCTACCCAATCCAGTTCTCCGTTTGGTCCCTCGATGAAACCGTCCAGCGAGATCTGCAGAGCAGCGATAATCTTTCTCATGTCAGTTCCTTTCAAGTATGATTGAAGGACCGGGCGATCGAGCGATCGTGACCGGCTCGTCTCTGGCCCTACCAGTAGTCGAACGAGACTCCGCGAAATCGACAGAACGCAGGCTCGGAAGTCAGCCAGGGCTTCTTTCTGGGAAACAGTTCCTTCGAATCATAGTATCGCCATCGACCGCGCGCTAAGCGCGAATGTCGTCAACAACAGCTGCTTCAGCCTTTTACAACTCTACTATTCTATTTCGCTGACCATCAGAGTTTTGGACCCTTGGCCGCGGTGCAATTTGCTCCATTTACGCTGATCGATAAATTAAAATAAGTAAGCGGTTTGCCGCCGACATGCGGCAGCGGGACCCACCAGAACCACCAGTCTTCGCGGTTCTCCTGGAGCGTTACCGGCACTGCTTTCAGATCGCAATCCGCGAACTTCACATCGGCACCTCGAACCCGGGCCGCCCAGCCCATCAACCAAATCGACAAGGTTTCGAAACATTTCTGCCATTGATCGCGCGTCGCCGGCGAGGACGATGCGCTAGCTTCCACCGCGGAGCAATCGCCGGCCTCGGGATGAATGAGCCGAACCACGCCATATTGATGATCCGATTTGGCGTCGGCGAGAAGCTGGCCGTCGCCATCGAGCAAGCGAATTTCGGCGTCGCGAATATTGCCGGAATAGGGCTTTACTGACGTGTCGAGCAAACTGACGTAAAGCCAGCCGTGAGTGGCGGCGTGATAATAGCCGTAGCCAAGAATGATGGCGGCGGCGAACGCTAAAAGGAGCAGTGTGCGCATGCTGCGCTGCTGATGTGCCGATCCACAGAGAAAACATTACCGCTAAAACTGCCGTTTATTGTCCCTGTGGGGTCCCACCTGAAACTTACCTCTGCGCAACCAACTTGCGGGGGCAAAACGCTTGCTCACCACGGAGGCACGAAGGCCGCGGAGTTTTCGGACATTGTTTTTTGGGGTTCTTTTACTTCGTGCTCTTCGCGCCCTTCGTGGTTAATCAGGTCTGTCCCTCTTCGGGCTACACCCGGGGAAACACTTCTTTCGCCATCCACTCCATTCGCTCCAAAGTTTCTGCGATGCTCGGCCGGCGGACGTCGAAGATCATCGTGTCGACTCCGGCCGAACGGTAATCGCGAATGTCGCCGGCGATTTCCGCGGCGCTGCCCATGAATCTACGGCGCCGCCCGTCGATCTTTTTTTCCCGGTCGAAGAGCGATCCCTTAAGCGCCACACGAATCGTGTTCGGATCGCGTCCGGCCTTTTGGGCGTACTCGGCGAGGGTCGCCATATCCTTTTTCACGTCTTCCGGTTCGAGCGGAATCGTCGGCACTCCGCCGATCGGGTGCCAGCCGTCGCCGAGACGGGCGGCGCGGCCGATCGCTTGTTTGCTATGGCCGCCGATCCAAATCGGGATCCCCGGCTTTTGCACGGGTTTAGGCAGGAAGACGATGTTGGAGAAACTGCAATACTTGCCGCTGAAGCTCGGATTGTCGCTGGTCCATAGCTCTCTGAACGCTGCGATGTATTCGTCGGTTACTTGGCCGCGCTCTGCGAAGGGCTCGGTGCGTATGGCTTCGAACTCTTCCTTCATCCAACCGACGCCCAATCCGACGATCACTCGACCGTTCGACAGCACGTCCAAGCTCGACAGCATCTTCGCGGTAACGATCGGATTACGATACGGCGCGATCATGACGCTGGTGGCGAAGCGAATCCGCTTGGTGGCGCCCGCGAGAAACCCCATCGTCATCAGGGTTTCGAGATGATAGCCCGTGCCGGGATATTTTCCGTCCACCGTGTACGGATAGGGAACCGAGATATTTTTCGGCACGATGACGTGATCGGCGACCGTGAGGCAGTAAAACCCCAATGCCTCGGCCTGCTGCGCGAAGCGAACCAGTTCATCGGCTTTGACGGTTGCCGATGATGCGGGTAAATGCAATCCAAAGTCCATCGTCGTTCATCCAATCAGTTCTAGTATCTTTGTCCGGAAAGAATGAAATCTCACCACGAAGCACACGAGGTTTCGGATTTATCACCGCAGAGGCACAGAGTACGGAGAGGTTTAATTTTCAAGGTTCCCCACTCGGCGTCCTCCGCGTCTCCGCGGTGAATCCTTTTCCTCATGTACGTTAGCCAGTTGCCATCGCCCGAGCGGGTTCAAGCGCTATGTTGTCGCCAACGCGAATGACGCCGTCGCTTAGAATCGCAGCTTTCAGGCCGCTGCGATGATCGAGCGCTTTGAAAATGCCCGGCAGCTTGGAAACTTTAACCAGATGGCCGCAAGGCTCGAACAGGCGGATACCGCGCATGCGCACGCCGCCGACGCAAAATTCACGATGGAGCAAGTCGATCAGCGGCACACCTCGGGTGACGATGTTACGCCGGGTTTTCCGGGCGATCGATTCAACGCCGAGCTCTTGCGCGGCGAGTTGCAGAACTTCGTCTTCGATCAAGCTTACGGCTTTGTCGGATCGATTGACGGCATTCCAGGAATCACGTAAAAACCGATCGCCTTCTAAACCGCGGTCTGCGAAAGCGCGGACCTGCGGCACCGAAACCATCTCCCCGGCCGATTCCGGCGCGACGAAAATTCCGATGACGCTTCCCTCCCAGCCGGCGGTTCTTGGTTTGAAGCCGCGCCATAGCTCGACCGGCATTTCTTCCGGCATGGGGCGAACAGCTTGGGTCATAACTTCTCCCTAAACGACACCGGCCACTGATCAGTGGCCGGTGCATGGCAATCAAAGTTTTTCAGCAATTTGCTAGTTGTTAACACCGTCGACTTTTAAGTGATAGAGGTCGATCACGTTGCCTCTCACAACTTTGTCGATGACCGGTTTCGGCAGATGGCCGAGCTCATCGGCGATGACTTGGCGCGAGTGCGGCCAGGTCGACGCCGCGTGCGGATAGTCGCTCGACCACATAAAATTATTCTCGCCGAACCAATCCATCATGCGCCCGCCGCACGGGTCGCTGAAGAAGGTCGCGAAAACTTGATCTTGCACGTACTCGCTCGGCAGTTTCTTCATGTAGGGCAGCGGCGCTCTCGGGCTGTGGCGCACGAAATATTTGTCCCACTCATGGCAATAGAACGGAATCCAGCCCACCTCGTTTTCCACGTAAACGAGTTTCAGTTTCGGGTTTTTGGCCAAGACGCCGCCGAAAACAAAGTCGAACAAGATATTTGCCGCGTCCGTGAGCTTCTGGTTTACGGTCATGCGGTAAGTATCCAAACCCTTGCGCTCGAAGCGGCTATAATTGAACCCGGTTAAAATATGCACGTTGACCGGCATGTCGAGTTCCGATGCGGCTTCCCAGAACGGGTTGTAATAGTCGCTGGTAAACGGCAGATGATCGGGCGGCACTTGCCAGATCATGCAGCCGATCATGCCTGCTTTCTTGCAGCGTTCGAGCTCTTTGATGGCGTTGGGGATGTTGTATACCGAGATCATCGGAATACCGAACAGCCGCCCCGGCGCCGCGTTGCAGTAGTCGATCATCCAATCGTTGGCGATTTGAAAACAGGTTTCCTGGAGCTCGGCGTCTTCCAGCGCATAGAGCCGAAGTCCATGGGTCGCGTACAAGACTTCGGCGCTGACGCCATCGACCGCCATTTCATCAAGGCGCGCCTTCGGGTCGTGGCCGCCCGGCTTCTCACCGGCGGTGCTGCGCGGTGGAAACTTTGGAAACTTGGCACGGAGGCTTGGTGTCAGGTTAGCTTCCCAAAGATCCGGCGGCTCCATGATATGGGAGTCTGACGAGATTATTTTATCCTTTCCCAGTACTTGTTCCGCGCTTCGCTTGACCGCAGCCGCTGTGCTCATAGGTTGTCCTCCTGTAGGCGGGTGATTTCTTTCATCATTATTCTTTTTCGCCATTTTTGTCCAGGGCAGCGAAACAACAGTAGTGGTTTAAGTTTGACGTTAACGACGGCTGGCGACCCCCGTGTCTGCCCTCTCCAAACTGGCAACCACAAATAGGCGACCTGACCGTTACCGAAGCGACCCTCCTAAGTGGACAACCGCGTGCCCATACGTTAAACCAGTGGCTAAATGTCGATGAAAATCGCTGCACGAATTCTAACCGGCTGTTGGTTCTTGCTGCTTCTTGCGCCATCGGCCATTGCCGCCGAAGCTGAAAATGCCTTTCGCAATGCGGTCAAATTGCAGCGCGCCGGCAAATACAAAGAAGCGATCGCCGCGTATGATCGCGCCATCAAAGCCGACCCAAAGGGCGCGGAGGCTTACGTCGGCCGCGGCAGCGCGCTCGCTAAAATGGGAGTGCACGAGCGCGCGCTCAAAGACTACGATGACGCGCTGCGCCTCAATCCCAATCTGGCGGATGTTTACTATCTCCGTGGCAATGCCCACAACGAGCTTAAACAGTATTCCGACGCGGTGAAAAACTACGACGAGGCGCTGCGCCGCAATCCGAAGTTCGCCGAAGCCTACTTCAATCGCGGCGTGGCCTTTTATCGCCTCGGCCAGTTGGAACAATCGCTGCAGGATTTCAATCAAGCGCAAAAGCTAAACCCGAAAGATCCTGAGATCTACGCCCAGCGCGGTCTGGCACAGCGCCGGTTGGGCCATCACGAGCGGGCCGTCGCGGACTATAGCGAAGCCATCAAACTCGACCCCAAAAACGCCGAGACGTACAACAACCGCGCCAACGCCTTTTCCCTGCTCGGCAGATATGACGAGGCGGTGAAAGATTACGACGAGGCGGTCAAGTTGGAGTCGAAAAACGCGCGCATCTACGCCAATCGCGGCGCGATCAAACTACGCCAGCGCAAGACCGACGAGGCACGCAAAGACTTCAAGCGGGCGATGGAATTGGATCCAAGCTTAAAGGCGAAGCTCGAGCCTCTCATGGCTCTCGAAGCCGCGCCAAACCAACGGTAGTTTCGATGAATGCGAAAACTGCAATCATGGGAGTGATCGCCGCGATCCTCGGCGCTTTGAGCTCGCCCGGATGGACCGGCGAAGTCAAAGAACCGTTGAAAGCCGCGCTCGAACTGCACGACGCCGGTAAGATCAAAGAAGCGATTGCCGAATATGACAAAGTCATAAAAGCTTACCCCAAACTCGCCGAAGCCTATTTCAACCGGGGTAACGCCTACTACGATCTGGGCCAGGATCAACAAGCCATCAGAGACTACAGCCAGGCGCTGCGCTTCAATCCGAAGGATGCCGAGGCGCACTACAATCGCGGCAATGCCCACCGCCGGCTGAAACAGCAGCAGGCCGCGCTCAACGACTACAGTGCGGCGATCAAACTGAATCCCGATGATCCGCGCAGCTACACCAATCGCGGCACCCTGCACTTCGACGCGCGGCGCTACGAAGCGGCGGTCAAGGACTTCAGCGAAGCGATCCGCATCGACGCCAAAGACGCGCAGAGCTTTTACAATCGCGGCAACGCCCATCTCGCTTTAAATAAGAAGGACGAAGCGATCCGCGACTACAATGCCGCGCTCAGCCGCGACCCCAAGCTCGCCGACGCCTACTATAATCGCGGCATCGTTTACGCCGACGCGCAAAAGTACGACGAGGCGATTCGCGATTTCGATGAAGCACTGAGGCTCAATCCGCGATCGGCGGAGGCGTTTTACAATCGTGGCTTAGTGAAAATGAAACTCGGCAAGTTCGAAGCGTCGATCGAGGACTACAGCGAAGCCATGCGCATCAACCCCAAGGACCCCGAGGCGCCGTTCAACCGCGGCCTCGCCCATCTGCGCATCGATAAATACGATTACGCCGCCCGTGACTTCGGCGAAGTCATCAGCATGCAACCAAAAAATGCCGATGCATATGTGTATCGCGGCCTCATCCGAATCTATCAAGGCAAAGAAAAAGACGCGGATGCCGACTTCCAAAAGGCCTTCCAGCTCGATGCCGGATTAAAGAAGAAAATCCAGCCGATTATCGACGAAGCCAAGGCTAAAGCGAAAGAACGGACGAAGTAAAAAGCGGCCACTCATGGCTGAAGCGCATATCATCGACGCGCTGGCCGGCGGAGCTCTAATAGGTCGGCCGCCGCTCTAATCCGGGACGAGTCAGAAATTCGCCTGGATTCCCGCTCATAGCATGCGGGAATGACGGACTCTCAAAGAGCTATCAACCACCGGAACGCACTAAGCTGCGCCGAGCATTAAATATGTCCGGCCATGCTTGACTCGATAGCCGCGGTTCCGTTAGTTAGCACTTGAGACCAAATTCCTTGCAGGGAGGGAAATCATGGGACAGATGATTACTTTCAAACGCCCCGACGGCGCAGATTGCACAGGATATCTGACAGGACCTGCTGGCAACGACAGAGCACCTGGTGTCGTCGTGATTCAGGAATGGTGGGGCTTGAACGATCAGATTAAAGGAGTGGCGGACCGCTTTGCCGGGCTCGGTTACCGTGCCCTGGTGCCCGATCTCTATAAAGGCAAAGTAACTCTCGATGCCGCAGAAGCCAATCATCTTATGACAAATCTCAATTTCGGCGATGCGGCAACGCAGGACATTCGCGGCGCGACTCAATACCTCAAACAAACGAGCGCCAAGGCCGGCGTAGTCGGCTTTTGCATGGGCGGCGCGCTCACTGTTCTTTCCGCCATGTACGTCAAAGAGGCCGACGCCTGCTCGTCATGGTACGGTTTTCCACCTGACCAAGCCGGTGACGTTCGGGCCATCAAGACACCTTTGCAGCTTCATTTATCAGAGGAGGACGCTGCTTTCGCTCCGGAAAACGCCAGAGCTCTGGAAGCGAAACTGCGCGAAGGAGAGGTGCCTTTTGAATCCTACTGGTATAAGGCCGCGCACGCGTTCTTCAACGAGAAGGGACAGAACTACAACGCGGAATGCGCCAAGCTGGCCTGGGAGCGAACGACCGACTTCTTCGGCAAACATTTGAATTAGTGGCTTAATTTCTGAAGCGGGATAACCTGCCCCGCTTCCGGGAATTTTCCGGTAGAATACGATGGGCGAGACACGCGTCGACTTACTGCATCTTTTGGAAGACTTGCGGGATGCCTACCCAGGCTCCCTCGAGGAAACCATCCTCACCGAGATCATGGCCAATGCGCTCGATTCCGGCGCATCGCTTATTTCCTTTGCGTCTGACCCGGCGCAGAGCACGATGACCGCGGTAGATAATGGCTCGGGCATGCAGCGGCGCGAACTGGCGCGTTTTCATGACATTGCCGCCAGCAGCAAAGTTCGCGGCCAGGGCATCGGCTTCGCCGGCGTCGGCATCAAGCTCGGCCTGCTGGTCTGCGACGAAGTCCTGACGGAAACCCGGCGCGGCAAGAATCACGTGGCGACTTCCTGGCACATGGCGTCGCGCCACCGGGCGCCATGGAAGTGGACGCCGCCTCTGGGTTTGGTCAGCGAACGCGGCACGGCGGTGCGTCTCAAGCTGCGCAACCCGCTCTCCCCTCTGCTCGATCCCGGCTTTCTCGACGTCACGCTGAGGCGCCATTTTGAGCCGCTGCTCGATCCGGCTTTCGATGAATTTCTCGCCGCCCATTATCCCAAAGGCATTGCGATTCAAATCAACGGCCGGCGTTTGGAGAGACGACGTTCATCGGCATCGCTTCAAGCGGCGCTGGAAATCCGTCTCCTGCGCAAGCGCAAACCGTCCGCGCTGGGTTATCTGTTGCGCGCAGAGAGCGCGCTTACTGAAGATCGCCGCGGCCTGGCGATCAGCACTTACGGCAAAGTGATCCGGCGCGGTTGGGATTGGCTTGGGATGGCGCCGACGGCGCCGGAACGGATCGGCGGTTTGATCGAAGTGCCGGAGCTGGCGGCGTGCCTGACCCTCAACAAAGGCGACTTCATCCGCACCGGACCGCGTGGCGCGACTTATCTGGCCTTTCGCAAGGCGATTCAGCAAGCGGTCGCCAAGCAGCTTGCCGAGTGGGGCGACACACAACCGTCCAGTGAACAGGCGCCGCCGCGCGAAGTACGCCCGTTGCAGCGCGACTTGGCGCATCTGCTCGAAGATTTGGCTGCCGATTTTCCGCTGCTATCGAGCCTCGTCGAACGGCGCGCCGGCGGGCAGAAGCGATTGCCATTCGGCGGGCGCGGCGAGGCGGTCGATGGCCGCTCCTTTCTCGCGGCAGCCGTCACCGCGGAAGCGGATGCAGAAGAATCCACTGAGGACGCCGCGTCCGCGCCATCTGCTGCGGCACGCGACGAACATTCTCAACCGAGCGAAGCCGAGCCATCCAACCCATCGAGAGAAGCCGGTACGACTCTACCGGCAACTGGCGGCGCGCGCCGCCCGGCGCACTATGGCCTGGATATTCAATTCGACGATCGCCCCGACGAACTCATGCTCGGACGCTTGATTGAATCCACCGTCTGGGTAAATCGCGCCCACCCGGCCTACCGGCGCGCGCTGGCATCGCGGTCTCTGGGGTATCACATCGCGCTCACTGTGGCATTGTCGCTCGCGCCGCTCGCCGTGGAGGCGGCACAACACAGCCAGTTCGTGCTCGCTTTCCTGTCGCGCTGGGGCGAAGCGATCGACAAGCCTGCCAGCGCGCGGCGAGCAAAGCACGGCTAGCCGGTGTTTTCAGTAGTTCGCAACGTCACTGGATCGTCATTCCGGACAACTCCGGCGAAGCGGTCGTAGAATCGTTGACCCCTTCTTTGTTTCTCCCTTGGCATAGAGAGTTTGTCGAATGTCGTTCTAAGGCGCAGCCGAAGAATCTGCTTGTCGTGATATTGGAATTGCGAGATGCTTCGCGCGGCTCAGCATGACATCCGAGTGATTTCTCATATTGCGACGCAGTCTCAGAGGCGGAATTTAGCCCGCGTTCTCGATACCGGTTGTGAACGACCCCTGAGTTCAACCTTTCTGATCGACTCCGCAGCTTACTGTGGGTGGTTCAATCTCTGATGACGCTACCGGCGCTGGTGGACACAAACGCCGCTTTCGCTGGATCGCGAAGAATTCCTTTGGGATTTTCGCCCTGCCGCGCCGCCTCGATCGCCTTTCTGAGCATACCCCGGAACATCATTACGCCTTTATCCGAGGTGACCAGATGCTCCAGGCCGTGGAGCGCAATCGGGCCTTGTCCTTCGACGGCCTCCTTATCATCCGGGTGGCGTTGCGTGTATTCGTAGCTGGTATTTTTTCGCCCGCCGGGCGCGAGTTGTTCGCGGCCGGAAAGCATTTCGCTTTCGCCGTTAGGAAACCAGCGAACGCTCGCACCGAGTTGATGCGTGTCGTCGATCGGCACGCAGTAGGTGACCGCGCGCACCCGTTCGGTTTTAGGCTCGTCGGTATAGACCAGATGGACGTTCAGCGGCATGAGCATCTCCCAGATAAGCTCCCACCACTTGCCGTTCTCCAACTTGCGCGCCAGTATAAAACGCATGCCCATGTCGGTTTCTTCGTAGCGCAGCGCATCCGGATTGACGCCATAAGTCTGGGACGGAAATTGCGGACCGCTGTGCAGCGTGTGCAGCCAAAAGGTGTGTAACGCGTCCATCAGATTTTCTTCGGCTTGGAGCCAGTTGCAATTCACCGGCCCGCCCACCCGCGGCCCCATGCGCGCCTTGAGTTGCCCGCCCTCTTTCTGCCAGACGTCATAGATCGGAAATTCCGGCATCTTGTCGAGCGGCCCCATATAGGCGAACATCAACCCCCCGAATTCGCGCACGGGATAACAGGGATGTTGAATCTGTTTGAGGAAAGGATTGCTTGCGGGCTCGAGCGGCATTTCTAGTACGTTGCCTTCGACGTCGTAAAGCCAGCCGTGATAACAGCAACGAATACCGCGCTCCTCGACGCGGCCGTATTCCAGTGAAGTACCGCGATGGCTGCAACGAAAAAACAATAGTCCCGCTCGACCCTGGCCGTCGCGAAAGGCGATCAAATCTTCGCCGAGGATGCGAACCGGCTTCGGCAGATCCTTGAGATCCGCCGATAGACATACCGGTTGCCAGTAGCGGCGCATCAATTCGCCGCAGGGTGTACCCGGCCCGACCCGCGTGAGCACGGGATCGGGTTCAGGAATTTTCAGACCGTAGGCGCTCTTCATAATAATACTATCCTCCACACGCGCTGGGCCCGGGCGATAGGCTCATTCTATTCGCGCAATGAAAACCTACAAATCAGCATATGCCAACGGCGACAAAGTAGAGTCAAGGGAGAACTCCGAAAATCCTCCGCTGTCAGATGCTCCGCGCGTGTTTCTGAAGTTACCTATCTTGACAGAGTTACTCCGTAGCAATAACGTCGCTCCTATCTCCGCAGACGGTCCCAGGGAGGAATAACTATGGCGAATGCCTTTCCCATCATCGATGCCGACGCGCATGTCGTCGAAACCGAGCGCACGTGGGACTATCTCCCGGCTTCGGAGCAGAAATTTCGGCCGAAGCTCTATTCCGCGCCGGCCGATCCGACCCGGCAGTATTGGGTGATCGATGACAAGATCGCCGGTTTTCGCCTGCTCACTTTGAGCGAGCGGGAGCTTCACGAGTTCGCCGAGCGCGCCGGCCGAAATTTTGAAACGCCGCAAGCCGCGCGTGAGCTGGACGACGTCGACTTGCGACTCAAGCACATGGATGAACTGGGCATCGATGTCCAGGTGTTGCACAACACCTTTTGGATCGAACGGTTCACGACCAGGCCCGACGCCGAAGTCGCGCTGTGCCGCAGCTGGAATCGCTGGCTGGCCGACATCTCAAAGAAAAGCGACGGACGATTATTTTACTCTTGCGTGGTGCCGGCGATGAATCTCGGCGCCGCCGTCGAGGAGGTCAAGTTCGCTAAGGAGAATGGCGCGGCGGCGGTGTGCCTGCGGCCGCTGGAAGGCGAACGTCACTTATCCGACCCGTATTTCTATCCGCTCTACCAAGTTGCCAGCGATCTCGACATGGCGATCGCCGTGCACATCGCCAACGGCAATCCCGAGAACGCTGACCTCTACCGGCTGGCGCCGGCCGGCCGCTTCGCGCAATTTCGCGTGCCCACCGTCACGGCCTGTTACGACGTGATCATGAGTGACTTGCATGAGACCTTTCCCAAACTACGCTGGGGTTTCATCGAAGCCTCGGCGCAGTGGGTGCCGTGGATCTACCGGGAAGCGGCGATTCGCTATCGCGCCGCCGCCCGAACCTTCCCGCAGAACGTTTTCGAGGAATACAACATTTTCGTCACCTGCCAGACCAACGATGACGTGCCTTACATCGTGCGCTGCTGCGGCGAAGACCGGCTGGTGATCGGCACCGACTACGGTCACATCGATCCGTCCAGCGCGGTGACGGCGTTAAATGAATTTCAACGCATGGAAGGCATCGACTCGGCCGTCAAGGAAAAAATCCTCTCGCACAATGCCAAAGCGCTCTACGCATTGTAGTCAGCGCGCGGCTGCATGGCCGCCCGGTCTATCCTGCGATGACTGCGCCTTGCACAGTGGTTCGCCAGCGCGATTGGCGCTGCCGGGGAAACCCATCGCAACCACTCGCTGTTGATCGACCGCGGTTTTTCCCTCGGCAAGTTGAATCTTCCCATGACAAAAGCTATGGTCGCGTTCATGAAACGGCAGGTCAAATTCACGGTCAACGGCGAAGAGCATGCCATCGAAATCGAGCCGAATCGGCTCTTGCTGCAAGTTCTGCGCGACAACATCGGCTTAACCGGCACCAAAGAAGGCTGCAGCATCGGCGTTTGCGGCGCGTGCAGCGTGATCGTCGACGGCAGGCTGGTAAGTTCTTGTCTAACTTTGGCGGTGGCTTGCGACGGCAAGGAAATCGAAACGATTGAGGGACTCGCCCAGGACGGCAAGCTCCACCCGCTGCAACAGGCTTTTATCGAGTACGGCGGTTTTCAGTGCGGCATTTGCACGCCGGGTCAAATCATGGCCGCGAAAGCCCTGCTCGATGAAAACCCGAAGCCGAGCGAAGAAGAAGTCAAGGAATGGATGTCGGGGAATCTCTGCCGCTGCACCGGTTATTATAAAATCCTCGAATCGGTCATGGCTGTGGTGAACGGCAAGACGGCCCCCAATTATACGTTTCGCAAGCGCGAGACCACGGCGAAGATACAAAGCCTGGACGTTTATAAACCGGTCGCTAAAACGACTTGATCCGCTTGCAAGCGGATTAAGTCGTCCTGAGCGAGAGCGAAGGACCTTTTGGTTTGAGCGGATCAACTCGCTCTGAGTGAAACGAAGGGCCTTTCCGGTCCACTTTAAACTGGATCAGCTCGCCCTGAGTCCTTCGACTTCGCTCAGGATAGACTCCACGAAGGCTTTCGGAGAGGAAAAATTGTTCGCGCAAAGACGCAAAGGCGCCAAACGAAAACGATTTGTCATTTCGACCGAAGGGAGAAATCTTTCTTAGATCCCTCGTATTCGCTCGGGATGACATCCTCGGTCTGTCATTTTGCGCGCTTGGCGTCTTGGCGCGAGCAAATCCGAAAAATAATTAGCAAGAAGAACGGACATGGCTAAAGCAGAAAAATACTCCGTCGTCGGCAAGCGCGTGCAGCGAGTCGAAGGCTTCGACAAGGTCACTGGCGACTCGCAGTACATCGCGGACATTTACCTTCCCGGAATGCTGGTGGGAAAAGTTCTTCGCAGCCCCTTTCCGCACGCGCGTATCCGCCATATCGACACGAGCAAAGCGGAGAAACTTCCCGGGGTGCGCGCCGTCGTCACCGCCGAAGACACGATCAAGAGACCTTGGGGCGCGTTCTTTGCCGACCAATATATTCTTTCTGTCGGTAAAACCCGCTACGTCGGTGAGGAAGTCGCCGCGGTGGCCGCCATCGATGCGGATATCGCCGAAGAAGCGATCGACTTGATCGACATCGATTGGGAGCCGCTCCAGGGCGTGTTCGACGCCGAAGAAGCGATGAAAGACGGCGCGCCTTTGGTGCACGACGATAAACCGAACAATATCGCCGTGCGCTTGGACCTGGAGCGCGGCAATGTCGCCCAGGCCTTTGCGGAGTCCGATGTGATCGTCGAAGATACCTTCACCAGCATGCCGCAGTGGCACTGCTCGATTGAGACCATCGGCAGCGTGGCGGAATACGTCACCAGCGGTAAGTACACCATCCACATGAACACCCAGACGTTGTTTAACGCGCGTTACCGTATCGCCACCGCCTTGGGCGTTCCCGAGACCGACGTGCGGATCATTCAGAGCGCCGTCGGCGGCGGGTTCGGCGGCAAATCCTGCGACGACAACAACGCTCTGGTCGCCGCGGTTTTGGCGAAGAAGGCGCGCAAGCCGGTCAAGTTGATCAACACGCGCGAAGAAGAATTTCTCGCCGGCTGCCGGCCGCGCGTCTTCATGAAGATCAACGTCAAATTAGGTTTCAAGAAAGACGGCCGCATTCGTGCCAAGCATATAAAAGTCATCGCCGACAACGGCGCCTACTCGGCTAAAGCTCCGGCGATCACCGGCGTCGCGGCCATGCGCCACGACACCTGTTACAAATATTCCGACGTCAAGACCGAAGCGCTGCTGGTATACACGAACAAGATTCCCACCGGAGCCTTTCGCGGCTTCGGCAATCCCTCGGCGGAATGGGCGGTCGAACAGGCGATCGATCTCGGCGCTCACGCGCTCGGCATCGACCCCATCGAGATCGCGCGCATGAATGCCGCCGAGACCGGCTACGTGTCGCCGCACGGCAACCGGGTCACGAGCTGCGAGCTCAAGCAGTGTCTCGACATGACCGAAAAGATGATCGACTGGAAGGCCAAGCGGTCCAACAAGCAGCCGAATACCGGCTTGGGTTTAGCTTGCACCGTTCACGTCAGCGGCAAGCGCCACTTCGGCGACTACGACGGCAGCTCGGCGACGATCAAGATCAACGAAGACGGCAAAGCGCTGATTCTGAGCGGCGAGGGCGAATGCGGCCAGGGCGTTCATACCGCCATGTGCCAGATCGCCGCAGAAGAGCTGGGCGTGCCGGTCGAAGACGTGGAGATTTCCCGCGCCGACACCGACCTCACAACTTTCTGTTTGGGCGCTTTTGCCAGCCGGCTTACCTACGTCAGCGGCAACGCGGTCAAGAACGCCGCGACTAACGTCAAACAGCAGCTGTTCGAGCAAGCCGCTGAGATGCTCGAGGCCAATCCGCAAGATCTCATGGCGCGCGACGGGAAAATTTTTGTCAAAGGAGCGGAAGGAGGCAAATCCGTAACCGTCGCCGATGTCGCGCGCGCGCGCCTGTTCCGCCACAACGGCGCGCCGATCGTGGGCTCCGGCAGCTTCGACGCCGATTCCGTGTTGCCCGACAGCACGCGCTTCGGCAACGAATCCGGCGCTTATAATTACGGCGCCCAGGCTGCGCAAGTGCACGTCGATCCGGAAACCGGGCAAGTTAAGATTCTGCAATTCGTCGTTGCCTCGGACTGCGGCACGGTGATCTATCCCCTCGGCGCCGAAGGTCAGGTCGAGGGCGGGCTGGCTCAAGGCATCGGTTACGCGCTGACGGAAGGATTGCAGATCGATGAAGGCAAGCCGATCAATCCGAATTTTTCCGATTACCGTATTCCATCCATGCGTGACATGCCGCCGCTCCAGCATGCCTTCGCCGATTCATATGAACCGACGGGACCCTTCGGCGCCAAGGGCTTGGGCGAGCTTAACATGGACCCCACGGCGGCTGTGCTCAGCAACGCGATCTTCGATGCCGTCGGGGTACGGATTAAAACTTTGCCGATCACACCGGAAAAGATTCTTCGCGCGTTGCATGAGAAAGCGAGAGAAAAGTAGGCGCACGGATGAACCGGAAGCAAAAAGATTCTTCCCACGAAGGTCGCGAAGAGCACGAAGTTCCGAGTTTTCAACACCTTATTCTTCTAAACCTTCGTGGCCTTCGTAGTGAATGAGTTATGCCCCGTTTACGGGAGAAGCGATGATCCGATTCGATTATCTGGAACCGACGAGTCTGAAGAAAGCTTTCAGTCTGATGGAAAAACACGGCGACGACGGGCGCGTCATCGCCGGTGGCACGTCTTTGTTAATCATGATGCGCCAGCGCTTGCTCATGCCCAAGGTGGTGATCAGCTTGGCGCGGATACCGAAGTTCGACCGCATCTCTTACAACGCTAGGGACGGCCTTCATATCGGCGCCGGCGCGCGCCATCGCGACATCGAGCTTTCCTCCGCCGTGCAGAAGCACTATCCCCTGCTCCATGAAACCTTCCGCAAAGTCGCCCAGCCGCGCATCCGCAACATGGGCACTGTGGGCGGCAATCTCGCCGCTGGCGATCCGCTGACCGATCCGGGCGCGAGCCTGATCGCACTCGACGCGGAAGTGATGCTCACCAGCAGCAAGGGTCAACGCAGGCTGCGCTTGGATGAGTTTTTCATCGACTACTACCAAACCGCGTTGGAGCCGGGTGAATTGCTGACCGAGATCCATGTCCCGCCGCCAGCGAGACCCGGCTGGTCGCATATCAAGTTCACCCCGCGCAGCATCGAAGACTTCGCGACTGTTGGGGTCGCTATTACATTAAAAGCCGACAACGGTACCTGCGAGGATGTCCGGGTCGGCCTTAACTCCGTCGCTTCGACCATAGTGCGCGCCAGAAAAGCCGAAGAAGTCCTGCGCGGCAAACCGATCACCGATGCCGTGCTCCAAGAGATGGGCGAAGTGGCCTCGACCGAATGCGACCCGACGGACGACAACCGCGGCTCGGCCGAGTATAAGCTCGAATTGGTCAAAGTGCTCGTACGCCGGGCCGCCGCCGAGGCGTTAGAGCGCGCCGGTTGATCTCGCCTTACCGCCACCCGCTATCGCGTCTGTCTTCTACCCGAATAGCATAGGCGTACTGCTCACCGCCGGAATTTCTCTCGAGCTGGATCGAAACCGAGTCGCCGGAACGCAGCGACCCGACGCGCATATCGCGGCTCCCGCCGGAAATCCTGGTGCTATTATCGTACCTGACGACGCTCGTTCTTCCGTCGTCGGTGCGCAGCCGGATTTCGCTACGGCGCTCGTCGACCTCCTGCACCGTGCCGTAAATTTGGCCTTGACGCGACTCTCTGTCGAACCTGTCGCGACGATCATAATCACCACGACGGTCAATGTCGCTCCGCTGCTCATAGCCGGGCGCGATGCTTTCTCTACCCAGAAGACTCACGCTTTCGCACCCCCAAAGCGTTGCCAGCGCGGCGAGGAAAAGTGTACAGCCGAGCTGCTTGGTCCAAATGCTTGTTTCCATAGTCGATCCTCCTGTTACCTGAATTGAGCAATCAAGATGCCAGCGCTTCGGCCTTGGCTAGGGCGACCCCAACATGTCTCAGCGGCGCAACGTTTTGTCCGAATACGCATGCAGGGCATGACCCAATGCTGCTTCACCAAGCCCAAGAACTCATGAACTCTATCTAACTGAAACAAAAGTGCGTGAACCGAGATCTGATTAGTCTGATTTTCTCTTCCATCGTGTCGGTCTTTTTTAGACGACAACTTTCACTAGCGCGCGTAATATCAACCGATTCGGTTTTGGCACATTGATTGCGGTTTCCGGGATAGTAAGGAGGAGGCTTATGGAAAATCTAAGAAATCAGAAAGGCGCGATCGGTTGGATACTGCTGTGGCTGCTTGGTATACCGATACCGATTTTGTTGCTGCTCTTTTTAGTCCGCGGCTGCACCTAAAGTGAGCCATCGGGCCGTTACAAGCTACGCAGTGGAATATTTATATGAGAATACGTTGGTATCTATTTATCAGCGCCGCTTTTGTCTTTGCGCTGAGCGGCGCGGCGGCAGCGGCGTGTTGGGACGACGGACTGGACAGTAAAAATGGCGATTTGCTTGTGATGCGCTCCGGAGCCGTTTATCGGGTTTTGAATGCACCCGCCACGGCCTTCTGGCTGCCGCTCGCCCGCTTCACCATTTGCAACCAGGTTGTTAACGTGGACGGCGAAATGCTGACTTATTACGAGGTCAGAAATCAAGACGCGAATCAGCTCGTCATGGCGGGACGAGAACGCTAGTTCCAAAAAGGGGACAGGCTACTTTTCTATTCGGCCAGCGGCTGACCACGGGGGCGCGACCTACTGCCAGGTTTTCGCTCTGTTCAGAACGTTACCGACTAAAGCCGTTCAAACGTTCAGGTTCAAAAGTTCACACCTATTGCTGCCGCGCTCGGTCGAAAAGTGCGGTTCAGGCAACTGCATCAAATCGGCATCTCGAGCGTCTGCAGAAGAGGTTGTAAAGAAATCGGCAAACCTCCGCGGTCGCGGCTTGAAGTCGTAAGCCGGAGAACCGCAATGTCGTAGAGGCGAAGCATGCTGCGCCCCTACTTTTTTGACCTTCGCACTACTACCCCTTAGCCATATTTGGCGCGATTCTACGCGATTCAAATTGTCGCCTCTAATAATACGGTGGGAGTGCTTCGAGATGAACCGCGGACGTGTGTATGTTCGTTCGAAGCTTGATTCACTGAATGTCTAAAGATATTCTCCGGCTTTATGAAACAGCCCATCCGCGTCACCATCAATGGCCGGCTCTACGAAGAAGACGTCGAACCGCGCATCCTGCTCTCGCACTTTCTCCGCGAAAATATCGGCCTCACCGGCACCCACGTCGGCTGCGTGGTCGGCGAGTGCGGCGCCTGCTCAGTGCTGCTTGACGGCAAAATCGTCAAATCCTGTCTTCATTTCGCGGTGCAGGCGGACGACCGGGAAATCACGACCATCGAAGGACTCGCCAAGAACGGTGAGTTGAGCCCGATTCAAGAAGCCTTCGTCAAAAATTATGCTCTTCAATGCGGCTATTGCACGCCGGGGATGGTGATGACGAGCCACGCGTTGTTGCAAAGCAATCCCGATCCGACCGAGGAAGAGATCCGCAAGGCGCTCGCCGGCAATCTTTGCATGTGCACGGGCTATGTGCAGATCGTGGAAGCGGTGAAAGATGCGGCGGAAAAGCAAAGAACGGCTAAGCAGTAAGCGAACATACAAATTCAAAATCCGAAACAATTTCAAATGGTCAAAATCTAAAAACCGCAAACCGGTCCGTTTCGGATTTTTGTAATTGGGATTTACGTTTCGCGTTTGTTTCGGATTTCGATATTCGGATTTCGGATTTGTTTCGCTAGAAGGTAAACATTAATGCCTGACAGAAAATACATCGGCGCCCGCATCCGCAGCAAAGAAGGCCCGCGTCACGTCACCGGCCGCGGTCTCTATACCGACGATTTTATCTTGCCCGGCATGCTCCAGGCGATGATTTTACGGAGCCCGCACGCGCACGCCAAAATCAATTCCGTCGATCCGTCCGAGGCGCTGAAGAATCCTAATGTCATGGCCGTGATCACTCCGGGCGACGTCAAGCAGCTCACCAAGCCGTTCAAGCCGGGGCGCTACGCGGCGGGGCTGAAGCGGCCCATCGATGAGTATGCCGGTGCCATCGAAAAAGTCCGCTACGTCGGCGAACCGTTCGGCGCGGTGGCGGCGCGCGATCGCGGCACGGCGGAAGACGCGCTGGAATTGATTCAAGTCGATTACGAGCCGCTGCGCGCGGTGGTCGATGTGCGTGAGGCGATCAAGCCGTCCTCGGCGGCATTGTTCGATGAACTGGGCACCAACTTGGCCTGGACCGGCTCGCTCCAATACGGCGATATCGACGCCGCGTTCAAATCCGCCGACCGCGTCGTCAAGGAAAACTTAAAGATTCATCGCTACAGCTCGACGCCGCTGGAGCCGTTCGTCGTCATCGCATCCTACGACGCGGCCAGCAAGCGTTTGACGGTTTGGGTGACGGCGCAGGTGCCGGAAGTGATTTACGACGGTCTGCGCGAAGCGCTCGGCCTGCAGGATATCCGCGTGATCATTCCCGACGTCGGCGGCGGTTTCGGCCAAAAGATTCATCTGATCCGCAAATACGTGGTCCTGATTTCGCTGCTGGCAATGAAAACCGGCCGCCCGGTCAAATGGATCGAAGACCGCGGCGAGCACATGATGGCCGGCGGCCACGCCTGTGCCCAGGAATTCGAAGCCGAAGCGGCGGTCAAGAACGACGGCACCGTGCTCGGATTGCGCTTCAACGAATACGACGACGTCGGCGGCTCGATCAGCACCTTGACCATTCACTTCACCAACAAGCTCAACAATCTGTCGAACACTTACCGGACGCCGGCCATTCATATGATCGGCAACGCGGTGGTGACCAATAAATGTCCGGTCATTCCCAACCGCGGCATCGGCAAGCCCGGCATGTGCTACATCTGGGAGCGCATGATGGACCGGGTCGCTCAAGCGCTGGAGCTGAGCCCGATCAAAGTGCGGCGCAAGAATCTCATTCAGCCCAATGAAATGCCCTACCGCACGATCAGCGGCAACGTCTATGACAGCGGCGACTATCCGGGACTGCTTTCCACCCTGTTGGAAAAAGTCGACTACAACAAGCTGCGCGAGGAGCAGAAGAAAGCGCGCGAGCAAGGCAAGCTCATGGGCATCGGCATCGTCGTCGGCGTCGAGCCCGGCGGCAGAAACGCCGCGCGCGACATGGCGATCTTTCCGGAGATGAAAGAGCCGCCCGGCTCCGGCGGCGTCAACGGCGCGACAATTAAACTTGAAAAAAACGGCACCTTGACCTTGCACCTGGGCTCGCCCAACTGCGGCCAAGCGCATGAGACGACGACCGCCCAGGTCGCCGCCGAGATTCTGGGCACCACACCCGACCAGATCAGCACGAGCATTCCCTTCGACAGCGATCTTTCACCATGGGGCGTCGCGGCGGCGAACAGCGGCAACAATTTTCATCTTTACGACATCGGCGCAATCCACGGCGCGGCGACCAAGCTCAAGGAAAAAGTCTTGCAGCTCGCCGGCCATGTCTTGAACGCCGACATGAAGGAATTGACCATCGAGAACGGCGTCGTTCAGTTACCCGGTTCGGCGACGAAAAAAGTGACCTTCGCAGAGCTAGGCCGCATTGCTTACAACAATCAACATTTGATTCCCGACGGCATGGAGGCCGGCTTGCAGGCAACCCATTACTACACGTTCCCGCACGCCAAGCCGAACATCGTGCCCGGCGCCGATCGCTTGGTGCGCGCCCAGTTCACTTTTTCCGCCGGCGCCCACGCCGCCGTCGTTGAAGTCGATAAGGCGACCGGCAAAGTCGAAGTACTGCGTTATCTGATCGTCGGCGACAACGGCACGGTCATCAATCCGGATGTGGTGAACGGCCAGGTCTACGGCTCCGCCGCCCACGGCATCGCCGTGGCGCTTGGCGAAGGCTTCATGTACAGCGCCGAGGGCCAGCCGCTGACGATCACCTATCTCGACTACGGCAAATGCTCGACGGCGGAGACGCCGCGCGTAGAAGTCATTCACCGCCCTTCCCCTTCGCCGTTCACGCCTTTGGGACAAAAAGCCGCCGGCGAAGGCGCCGCCATCCCCTCGCCTGCGGCGATCGCCAGCGCCGTCGAGGACGCGCTCAAGCCGTTCGGCGTCAAGGTTTGCGATCTGCCGCTCACTTCGGAAACGGTATGGCGCTTGGCAAACCATAATCCCGAGAGCGAGCGGAGGTCTTACTAAAAATGATTCCCGCTTCCTTCGAGTACTATGCGCCGCGCTCGCTCGGCGACGCGGTGAAGTTTCTTTCCGCCCATAGAGACGACGTGAAAATTCTTTCCGGCGGCCAGAGTCTGCTGCCGCTGATGAAAATGCGTTTGTCGAAGCCCGCTTTTATCGTCGATATCGGCCGCATACCCGGCCTCGACACGATCACCGAAGAAGGCGGCAACCTCATCGTCGGCGGGCTTGTGACGCACGCACAGATGGAGAATTCGGATCTGCTCAAGAAAAAATGCCCGTTGTTGCCGCAAACCGCGACGACCATAGCCGACGTCCAAGTGCGCAATCGCGGCACCATCGGCGGCAGCATCGCCCATGCCGATCCGGCGGGCGATATGCCGGCCGCGGTCTTGGCGCTTGAGGCCGAAATCAAATGTGCCGGGCCCAGCGGTGAGCGCTGGGTAAAGTGCGGTGAATTTTTTCTCGGCTTGCTGATGAGCGTCTTGGAAGCGGATGAAATCGTCACCGCGGTCCGTGTCCCGGTCACCAGCGGCGAGAAGACCGCCTACCTCAAGGCGGCGCCCCGGTCTTCCGGCTTCGCCGTGGTCGGCGTTGCCGCGCGCCTGGCTTTAGACGCTTCGGGGACTTGCAAGCGAGCCGCCATTGGCATTACCGGCGTAACCGACAAAGCCTATCGCGCCGAACGAGTCGAACAGATGCTCGCGGGCAAGAAACTGGACCCGCCATCGATCGAGCAGGCGGCCGCCCAAGCGACGCGCAACATCGAGGTTATCGAAGACATCAACGGCTCGGGAGAATACCGCAAGCACCTGACCGAAGTCTACGTAGCGCGCGCGATTCAAGAAGCGCTGAACCGGTAACTATTTTGCTTATTGGATCTCTCTGCAGGTTGCTGAAAAAGAGTTCGGAATGCCGCGAGAGCAACATGAACGAAAAATCATCAATATTTCAGGTCCCCTCCGTTAGTCCTGAGCCATGTCGAAGGACTCCGAGAAAGTTTTTCAGCAACCTGAAACGCCGGGGCCCCCACAAACGTGGAGGCCCCGTAGATGCTGCTCTTACTTCGTTTGTTTAGATTTCTTTCGATTTTATCGAATAGCGGAAGTTCTTTGGATCAAGACTGTCTTTGCGGCCGTTGGCCGTCTCGCCCTGTGGATACATGAAATAGCCGATCTCGGGCCCGTTGGAATTCGGCAGCCTGATGTCATGCGCGTAGTTATACGGCAGCCAATTCATCTCCCAAGCGCCGAACAGTTTAGCGCGAGCTTTTTTCACTTTCGGATCATCGAGTGGCAGCGGCGCTCCAGGCGAATTCTCTTCCAAGACAACCTTCCGCACGTCTGCGGGATCGACCGGCACCCAGCCGTACCCGCTCAGATACACCTCGGCGCGGCAGTGCTGCGCGCCGCTGATATCGTCGGCCTTGCCGAGACTCTTGAATTCGTCCGAGGCCGCCACTCGCACGCCATAGACGTCCCGTGCCGGAAGTCCGGCGGCGCGAGCCAAACCCACATATAACGCATTCAAGTCGGCGCACTTGCCGCCGAGATAGCCGGTATGGAGCATCGTCGAGATATCGCCGATCCCGCAGCCCTTGACCTTCGGGTCGCGAAACGTGTTATCGACGATCCATTCGTAAATGGCCTTTGCTTTATCGGCATCGGTTTTGTAACCCATCACGATGCCCTTGGAGGTCGTTGCAACGATGCCATCGGTTTTAATGAGTTTTGAAGGCTTGCGGAAATAATCGAGCGCCGCTTTGCTTTCGCCAGTGGATTTCGGCTTACTGTCCAAATCGACAGCCCGATCGCGCGTCATGAATCGGCTTTTGACTTCCAGGACAGGGGCCTTCTCTCCCGCCGGCCAGTCGGCATAGACCATTCCCGTGCCGTACTTGTCGTACGTCACGGCGCGTACCGATTTATAATTGCCGCTCCAAGTATCCGGTTCGCGCTTGAAGTAGTTCGTCGAGTTTGTCAAGGGAACGGGAACCCAGGCGCGTACCGCGCCCACCGGATCCGCCACTTCGAGTCGCGTGATCACCTCGAACGTGCGCCACTTCGCTTCGTTCGCGTATGCCAGATCTCTGATTTTCGGAATGCCGCCGAGAGTTAATCCAGCCGATACCGTCAATCCGCCTTTTATGAAATCCCGTCGGTTCATAGAGCCTCCCTCTTCGTCGAATAGTTACTTTCGATGGGGCAAATATATCTCTTGGTGATTCATTGTCAATCGGAGCAACCCGCAGCATGCGCGCCGGCTCGGCGCGATTAGCGCGCTCTCAAGAATGCCAGCACTTCGTCCGGATGAGCCTCGGCTTTCTTTACCGCGGGCCAGTGTTTGATCACGTCGCCCCCGGGGCCGATCACCACCGTGGAACGGATGGTTCCTTGCACTTCTTTGCCGTACATCATTTTTTTGCCGAACGCGCCGTATTTTTTCATCACCTCGGCTTTGGGATCCGAGAGCAAGGTAAACGGCAGCTTATATTTTCCCGCGAATCGATTGTGCGACTCGAGGCTGTCTTTACTGACGCCAAGAACCACCACGTCGGATTTCTTCAACATCGAGTTTGGGTCGCGAAACCCCCACGCCTCTTTGGTGCAGCCCGGCGTGTCGTCCTTCGGATAAAAATAAAGAACGACGGTCTTGCCCTTGTAGTCGGCGAGCGAATGCTTCTTGCCGTCGTTGCCTTCGAGGTTAAAGGCCGGCGCCTTCTTGCCTTCCAAGTTTGCCATTCTGCGACTCCTCCTTGTTTCTTGAGCGGCGTCTTGATGCCGGAGTGAGTCGTCTAACACGATAGTCGATAAAGCGAAACTTGCTCGGCCTTTTTGGCTATCGCTCGAATCGGGTCGTAGTCGCGATCCTCCGCCGCAACGAAGCGGTCAATTCGAGCACGATCAAGCATGACTCGCCCAAACGTTTCCGTGGGCATACGTAGCAGCAGAGCGCGTATGTCGCTCCGCAAACTTTCCGGCACTTGCCGCGAAATCACCCACGGCGGGATCGGACTCGGTCCGAAACTGTCGATCACGCGAATTTCATCGGCGAGTTCCTCGCGCTCCGCGATGAGCCATTCCAACACAGTGCTGTCGATCGCCGAGCCATCCACTCGGCCGGACAAAACCATCTCGAGCGACGCGCTATGCGCCCCTGACTCGACGACGGTCCCGAAAAAATCATCGAGATGCCCGAGCTCAGCAAGATGCGCGCGCACAACATTAAATCCGGAATGGGAGCGCGGCTCGTTGTAGGCCCACGACGCGCCGCGGAGATCGGCGAAAGATTGAAAAGGACGATCACGCCTGACGAGGACATCGGAAAAATAAACCGGTGTGCCTTGATAGCGCTCGCCGCGGGGAATCGGCACCGCAAGTAACTCCAAGCCGCTCTCAGCCATATCGGCCTTGTGCACGTAAGGAAGTCCGCAGAGCCACAAGATGTGGATCTCGCCGCGATCAAACAATCGTTCGCGCTCTTGCCATGGAACGCTGGTGACATAGTGCGTGGGAATACGGATGCGATTTTCGATAAAACGAGCGGCCGCCTGGCAGAAAGTTTCGCTGTTCTCAGCCATGCAGGACGCCAACTTCAAGTGGAACATGGATGAACGAGCGCTACTCGCTGACTTTCACGCCGCGCCAGAAGGCAACATGATGTTTGATCAACTTGGCCGCTTCTTTAGGCTCGGGATAATACCAGGCGCGTCCGCGTTCGATTTATCGCCGACCTGAACGTGGTAGTAGCTCGCAATGCCTTTCCAATGACAGGTGCTGTGCATTTCACTCGGCGAGAAATATTGCCGCTTGATGGAATCCGGCGGAAAATAGTGATTGCCCTCGATGACGATGGTCCGATCGGATTCGGCCAGAATCGTATCTTCCCAGGTCGCTTTCATAAGATTCTCCTCGACCGCTGCTGCGTCTATGACGACACGCAGCGGAATTTCGCGAACACGTAAGGATAGTGAGCCTGATACCAATTGCGAAAGCTTGGCCGCAGCAAATCCGCCGCGGTGGCCCAAGATGCGCCCTTGAGAACGAAATGCTTGCCATCGAAGAAATCGCGCGAGTAATCCGGGTAACTCTCGATGTAGGGCGAAAAGTGTGGAAACGGCGCGAACGCTGTGTCCGTCAGTTCCCAGCCGTTGCCGGCCAATTCCATGACGCCCCAGCGGCTTGCGCCCGCCGGGCGCGAACCAACCGGCATCGGCGACCATGAAACCAAATCAAAGTTGCCGTGCTGCGCCGTGGGCGTCGTGTTGCCCCAGGGGTAAGCCGACTCGCGCCCATCGGGCCCGTAATACGCCGCGCGATGGAATTCTGCTTCCGTGGGAAGTCTCTTACCGACCCAACTCGCGTAGGCGCGCGCTTCGGCGAGGCTCACGTATACGGGCCAGCCGGCCACCTGCTCCAGCGGAAGCACGTCGAACATGGCGCGGTAAAACCAACCCGCGTCCCGTTTAACCCAGAGCGTGGGAGATTGTTTTTTCTCCAGATTCTTCCAGCGTCAATCCTCCGGGCGCCAATAACTTTCTTGGTCATAAGCTCCCGAGTCCATGAACTCAAAAAATTGGCCATTGCTGACGGGGAGCGAGTCGATCCTGAATGATGGCACGTCGACGAACATTTCCTCGAATTCGTTGTCCCAACCGAAGAGCCCGTCGTTGAATTTGGCTCCCAGGCGCGCCTTGCCGGCGGGAATTAAAATGCTGCGCAAAACCAGCGCTTTTTGAAACGAATATTGTGGCAAAGGCTTGGGCCGGCGTTTTCTATCCAACGGCAGTTGCTGGAGCATGTACATCAAAGTCTCCTGATGCATAAATTCATGCTCCAGCACCATCTGGAAAACGCGCCCTTGCTGCGCCATGACGACCGTCGAACCGGACCGGCCGATCGCTTCCAAGGATTCCAATAACGCGCCGCGCACCCTGTCACGGTAGAAAATAGTCTCGGCCACATTGGGCCACTCTTCCGGTACTTCCGGATGCCAATGACACTCGCCGGTGTCGACATCGGGATCGATGCCGCAGCAAAACAAATCGTCGAAATAAGGATGGAAAGACTTCCACTTGAGGATGGCGCCACAGATCTGGTTCCAGGAAAATGCCGGCAAGTGGCCGACATAAAAAATAAACGGATGCCGCCAAACAATCGGACTCGCGGCCCATTCGCCGCGTGGGACGATCGCGAAAATTTCATCCGTCCGCGCCCACGAGGAAGTGAAATTGTCCCTGAGGTCATCAATTTTGCTGAGAACGCTGCGTTGTAGTGGAAGCGCCATAGATGCCCGCCAGTGATTGGTAAAAGCTATATACTACATAGCGTACGCCTATGTAAGGGGAAGACCGCAATTTTTTTGGGTATTGAGCGGAAGGCGAAAAAGTCAGGATTGCTTCAAGAATTCGCGGAAGGCTTGCGCGATAGGATGGAGCGGGCGGCCGCGGTGGAACACTTCGTAAATATCGCGCTCCATGGCCAAGCCGCGGATCGGCACTTCAACGATGCTACCCTCGGCCAGCTCATGCCTAATAGAAATGCGTGATAGGATCGATACACCGAAACCGGCCAACAGGGCTTCTTTCACCGCTTCGGTGCTGCCGAGCTCCATCGAAACGTTGAGAAGATCGCCGCGTGAGCGCCGGCCCTTGGACAGAAGATGACGCAAAGAATCGAGCGTTCCTGAACCATGTTCTCTCGATATGAATTTTTCCGAGCGTAGTTCTTTCAGCTGGACGAATTTACGCTTGGTCCAGGGATGATTCTTGGGCGCCGCGAGGACCATTTCATCGGTCCATATTGTCTTGAAACAAAGCCGTGACTCATTTCCCTTGAAACCGACAAATCCGAGCTCGACTTTGCCGTCCAAGACGTCCTCGATAATTCCGGCGGAATCGCGGATCCGCAGGATCGGCTTGACTTCGGGAAACTTTTTAGTGAAGGCGCCGAGCTTTTGCGGCAGCAAGTATTCGCCCGGTATGTTGCTGCCGCCGACCCAAAGCTCGCCGCTCAGCGTGCCGTGGAACTGCTCTACGGCGGCCACCGTTTCCCGTTTGAAGGCGAGCAGCGTTTTCGCGCGTTCGGACAAAAGCTTGCCTAAAGGAGTCAAGCTGACCCGGCCGTGAATGCGATAAAGCAGCTGGCCTTCCAAAGACTCTTCCAATTCCTGAACATGAGCGCTGACCGTCGGTTGGCGCAACGAGAGCAGCTCGGCCGCTTGAGAAAAGCTCTGCAGTTCGGCGACCCAGTAAAATATTTCCAGCTTGCGAAGATCGAGTTCGGCTTTTATTTTGCCCATGGGAAAAAAGCCCAACGGCGGAGGCGGAAGAGATGCTGAAAAGCAAAACTCGCTAGAGTCAAGAAAACTTTGAGCAGTGACGGATCGGAGTCACACTAAATTATCCGTCACTTGACGAGGGAGTGGCGCCAGGAGAGCGGTGTTCAGGCTTTTGCTCCACCGCTCGCCTGGAGCCGTCCGGCGATTATTGTTTTAAAAATTCCAAAACTTCCGCTGGATGCGCTTCCGCGTTGCCGACCGGAATCCAGTGTTTCTTGATCGTACCATCAGGTCCGATCAAAGCCGTGGAACGAATCGGTCCCTCGACGGTTTCACCCTGGGCGTTTTGCCTTGGCCCCCAGGCGCCGTAGATCTTCATCACCTCGACTTGAGGATCGGAAAGGAGCACAAACGGCAAGTTAAACTTGGCGACAAATTGATTATGCGATTCGATACTGTCTCTGCTGACGCCGACAACGACAGTGTTGGCCTGTGTTACGGTTTGAATAGCGTCGCGGAACCCGCACGCTTCTTTGGTTCAGCCAGGAGTATCGTCCTTTGGATAGAACCAAAGTATCAAGTTCTTCCCGGCGTAATCGGCAAGCGAGTGTTTCTTGCCGTCGCTCCCGGCCAACGTAAACGCCGGGGCTTTTTGCCCTTCAAGATTAGCCATGGGTACCTCCGTAAGTGATTATATCGAGTTTCTCTATCACACCGTCGCGTGATCAATCAAACACGACTTTAATCGCTGCGGGTAGTTCATTCTTTGCGGGGTTAATCCCGAGAGAATTGGAGTGATGGAGTGACTGGAATACTGCAGTATTGGTTCCAAGGCTTGGGTCACCCGCTGCCACTGGAGTGATTCACGCAGAATATGAGGGATTACGAGCTACTCTCCCTGATTCTAAAGAGTCCGTCATTCCCGAATGCTTCTATCGGGAATCCAGGCGAAACTCGGATGTGGACCCCTAATAAATGCATTCGAGGGTGACGGCTTTGGGTCGTGGTTCAGTTGGCTCAAGATCTCTCACTTCGTTCGAGATGACAGATCGGTTACTTTGTTGTCATTCCGAGCGGAAGCGAGGAATCTTTCTCTGCGTTAAGATTCGTGGCGAACTCTACCTGAACCACTGCCCGCCTTTGGGATAAATTCCAACAACATATTGATATGCCGCAGTTTGCCGCGGGGAGGTCTATCATGGCGGTGATAGCAGGCACGAGGCAGTAGGCAAAAGACAACAGGCAGAAATGTAACACGTGACCGCAACCTGTCTGATCGTGGTCCGCAATGAGGCAACCAGTCGTGTCGTAGGGGCGCAGCATGCTGCGCCTCTACATCTCAGTTCGCGTCCCGTCGCTCGCCGTTACATTCAAACAAATATCCGCCCAGGGCATGTCATGCTCCGCCTCAGATTCAACGTGAGGGATCGTTTTACCTCTTCACTCCCCGGCGTTGTCATCCTGACATCGAGAGGCTATAGTTTTTCTAAGCGATGGCCAAGCAATCTCCACTCAATGATTTGCACCGATCGAAGGGCGCCGCCTTCGTCGAGCGGGACGAATGGCTCTTGCCGGCGCATTTCGGCGATCTCGCCGCCGAATACCAGGCCGTGCGTTCGGCGGCCGGGTTGATCGACCTGTGCCACCGCGGCTTGCTGCAGTTCACCGGCCCCGACCGAGTGTCGTTTCTTCAGGGCATGTTGTCCAACGATCTGCGAGCCCTAAATCCGTTCGACGGCCAGTACGCCGCCATCTTGACCCAGCAGGGAAAAGTGATCGCCGATGTTCGCGCGCTTTGCGCGATGAATTCAATTTATCTGGATTTCTGGGAAAATCTCAAGGATAAAATCCTCGACCATCTCAATCGCTTTCTCATCGCCGACGAAGTCGAGATCGCCGACCGGTCGCAGGAGTACGCCATCATCTCGGTCCAGGGGCCGCAAGCCCAAGCGTTGCTGGAAGATGTCGTCGCGCCCGGCGCTGAATTGCCCACGCGCCCCAAGCAACATGCCATGGCGGACATCGAAGGCGCCGCCGTATGCGTCGTCTACGATAGCCGCACGGGCGAAGCCGGCTACGATCTAATTGCACCGATGGCGAGTATCGAAAAGATCGCTGACAAGCTCGCCCATGTCGGCAAACAATTCTCCGCGGTTTGGGTGGGCGAGGATGCGCAGAACATTCTGCGCATCGAAGCGGGCATACCGCGCTACGGCGTCGATTTTACCGAGGACAATTTACTTCTCGAAGTCGGCATCGATCATGCCTTCAGTTTCACCAAAGGCTGCTATCTTGGCCAGGAAGTGGTCGAGCGCATTCGCTCGCGCGGCCATGTCAATAGGAAATTATGCGGCTTGCTGATCGACGGCGAACATGCCGCCGATCGCGGCGATCTCATCGAAGTCGAATCGAAGGAAGCCGGCAGGATCACCAGTTCGGTCATTTCCCCTCAATTGCGACGACCGATCGCTTTAGGTTACGTCGGCAGGGACTTTTGGGCGCCGGGCAGAGCCGTTTCGATCGGCCCGTCCCGACGCCGCGCCACCGTGGCGCCGTTGCCATTCCTGCCGTCCTCTTGAATCCCGACTTCAAGTCCGTATATTAGGCGGAACTTTCGCGCGGAACCGGAAAGGAAGCGAAGCATGGCGAATTTCGTAAAAGTTTGTAGAGCAAACGAAGTCAAAGCCGGCTGCGGCAAGAGCGTTGAAATCGATGGCAAAGCGATCGCCGTGTTCAATATCGACGGCCAATTCTACGCCATCAACGACGTGTGCGGTCACCGCGGCGGTCCATTAGGCGAAGGCGAGTTGGACGGCACAACGGTCATCTGCCCGTGGCATGGCTGGCGCTATAACGTGACCACGGGCGAAAACGAGCTTTTACCGAGTCTGCCGACCGAAAAATATGAAGTGAAGCTCGAAGAGGACGAGGTTCTGGTCGAGCTGCCGTGACTTAAACCGGCCCAAGAGCGCACCTCGGCCCACGTCTTCTCCGCGACGCGGGCTTTTTTATGTTTCCAGGTAACGATTAATGTAATCGTCAAGCGCCTGTTTAGTGCTGTCGAAGGCGAGATCATGCCAAGGCACCTCCTTCGACGTGAAGATACCCGCTTCGACGGATTCATCGGCGGCGGCTAGCTCGCCGCCGGTCACTTGCGCGGTATAAACCACGATCACGTTAGGCGAACGCGGATAAGAATAGACGTTGAGCAGCGGGCCCAATCTGACGTCGAGTTGGGATTCTTCCTTGGTCTCGCGAATCGCCGCTTCCTGAACGCTCTCGCCGCGGTCGACGTAGCCGCCCGGAAAAACCCACTTGCCGAGCGCCGGCTCGACGCCGCGCTTCAGCAAGACGATGCCGCCGTCCAGGGTAAAGACGGTGCCGGCGACAACCTTCGGATCCTGATAAAAAATAAAGGAACAGGCTTGGCAAACCAGCCGCTTGGGTTCGTTGATCTTAACGACTTGCTGCTTCAAAGAGCCGCCGCAGCGCGGGCAAAACCGGTATTCTATGCGGCCGTGGTGATGGCCATGATGGCGCCGATCGTGGTCTGATGCCATACTTGTCTTTCTAGCGCATATTAGTTTGAAACAAAAGAATATTTCTGCAATCGTAAACCATGCTTCGGGCGCTCATATTTGATTTCAACGGCATCATCGTCGACGACGAGCCGATACATTTCAGACTCTTCCAGAAGGTCCTCGGCGAGGAAGGCATTTTGCTGACCGAAGAGGCCTACTACGCTCGCTATCTCGGTTTCGATGACCGCGGCGCGTTCACCGCCGGGTTTCGCGAGAACCAGCGGCCGATCGATGACGCTAAGCTCAAGCAATTGATTGCGCGCAAGGCGATTTATTATCGAGGCGCGATTCGCAACCACGTGGCGATTTTTCCCGGCGTCCAGAGTCTGGTCTCGACGCTTGCCCAAACGCATCCTCTGGCCGTCGCGTCGGGCGCGCTGCGCAACGAGATCGAAACGATCTTGAAAACAGCCGGACTGTTAAATCATTTTCAAGCGATAGTGAGCGCCGAGGACGTCACCAAGGGAAAACCGGAGCCCGAGATTTTTTTAAAGGCGCTCGCCGCCCTCAATAGCCAAAAGCGGAACGGCGCTACCCTAACCGCTGGCGATTGCCTCGTGATCGAAGATTCCAAGGAAGGCATCCGCGGCGCGCGGCGCGCCGGCATGAAATGCCTGGCGGTGACCAATTCCCACGCCGCGGAATTGCTCGGCGAAGCCGACGCAATCGTTCCGAGTCTTGAAGAAGTTACGCTGCCATTTCTGCAGAAGCTGTGCGCTTAGCAAAGATATAAAAACGTAGCAGAACGCCAAGAGACGGCCCGAGGCCAGTCATCCCGAGCGAACGCGAGGGATCTAAGAAAGGTTTCGCCGGGAGTTTACCCTGAGCCCCTGCCGAAGGGGTCGAAATGACAATTCTTTTTTCTTTGCGGCCTTTGCGCTCCTTCGATTGAACTCAGGACATGCTTGGCGTGAGACATTCCGACTTTGGGTGCGGCTCTGCCGCGCTGGGCTCTCTGCGGTTAATTCTCTTTTTCCAGCGGGACCGACGAAAGCGAGCGCCTTGCGTTTGCTAGTCAGTTTTAACGATACGGTGTTCGCTGCGGCCGGATGGTTATTTCGACCGGACAGGAAGTTGGCGGCGAAGTCAGAACGTAATGAACCGTCTGCGCGACATCGTCGGCTTGAATCATCTTACTTCTGTCCAGCTGCCGGTTGGGCGGGATGAGCGGCGTATCGACAAAACCTGGAACAATCACGGCTACTTTGATGCCGAGCTCGCGTACTTCCTCGTACAGCGACTGGGTAAATCCGATGAGGCCGAACTTCGTCGCCGAGTAGGCCGCGCCGTTGGCTTCGCCGGTTTTGCCCGACACCGAGCCGATATTGATCACCGCCCCTTCGTTCTTTGCAATCATATCGGGCAACAGAAGTTTCGCTAGCAGGATCGGCGCGCGCAGGTTAAGGCGCACGGTTTGGTCCAAATCTGCCACATTGATCTTTACCACCGGCGACCGCTTGCCCCAGCCGGCATTGTTGATCAAAATATCGACGGCACCGTAGGCTCGCCGGCTTTCAGCGGCGAGCTTGTCAATCGCTTCATCGCGCGTGAGATCGGCCGGAACCGTCGCCGCCACACCGCCGCCGTGTTCGATTTCGCGTTGAACTTCTTCGAGCTGTGCTGAGGTGCGGGCCGACAAAACCACGCGGCAACCGGACTTCGCCAGCGACAAGGCGACGGCTCTGCCGATGCCTCGGCCGGCACCGGTGACCACGGCGACTTTACCGTCGAGTCTCATCGTGGTCCGGACTAGCCTAGCGGCTCGCTGAAAAAGGCTGGGAATGCTTCGACAGGCTCAGCATGAACGGAAAATTCTCAATCATTTGAAACTTCCTATCCGTTCGTCCTGAGGCTCTCGAAGGATGAACCGGATTTTTCAGCAATCTGCTGGTCATGTCAGTGAACCGTGGGCGTCGCGTCGCGCGGCGACGGAGGTTGAGCTACCGACGAGCCATGATGGTGAATCATGCGCCAGCCATCGCTGCCCTTGCGAAAAATATTCGTCGTCAGGATCACGGCGGCAACGCGCTGCCCTTCCACCGAACTGTCGAGGTTTTCATACAGCGTGATCCAGGCGAGCTCGCCGCGCACTTCGATCGAAACATCGGTCAGGCGAAAGCTAATATGCGGCGTGTTCTCAAAAATATCCCGCCAGCTTTCCATCACCGGCTTCCAGCCGCGTAAAATTCGCCAGCCCGGATGGCCGCACTGGATCTCGACATCCTTGGCCCAGACGCCTTCCATCTGCTTCATGTCGAGGTTTTCAAAGGCGCGATAAAAGCCTTCGTTGACCTGCGCGACCGCTTGTTCTTCCGCGTTCATGAGCTAATGATGCGGCTTCGGCGTCACGAAGACGAGCGTTACCAGCCGCCGCTGGCCGCGGTTGGCAACGCCGTGATTTGCTCCCGCCGGCGCCAGGGCGATTTCCCCGGCGCCGAGCTCGCGTTCCTCATCGCCGACCTTAAAGACACCGCGCCCTTCGAGCACGTAATAGATTTTATCCTGGCCGCTGTGCGTGTGCGAGCTTTGTTCCTGCCCCGGCTCAAAACAGTAGGTATCGCAAAAAAATCTGTCAGTCTCGAAAACGCCGTTCTTCTTCATTTTCTCCGGCGAGAACTGCATGGCTTCGGAAAGTTTCTTGAAGTTGCTCATGGCGCGCACTCCTCTTCATGCATCTGCGCTGATACTAGCATAGGGGTTGCGGCATGCAAAAGGCAGGTGATTTTGCTATCAGTGAGACATGGATTCGGTCCTGATTCGCTATCACGAAATCGCTCTGAAAAAGGGCAACCGCCAGTATTTCACCGAGCTGCTCAAGCGTAATCTAGTGGCCGCGGTCAAGGACCTCGGCGTCAAGGAAGCGCGCAGCCTGCCCGCGCGAATCCTGCTGGTGTTCAAGTATGACGTCGATCCGAAAATCTTGATCGAGCGCATCGGCGGCGTGTTCGGCGTCGCGAATTTTTCCATCGTCGAGCGCACGAGCCGAGACATTGATGTTTTGCGCGAGCGGATCTTGAGCTCGCTGAACGGCAGCCGCTTCGAATCCTTTCGCATCGAAACCCAGCGAGGCGACAAAACCTTTCCCCTCAACTCGCCGGAAATCAACCGGCGGCTCGGCGCCGCCGTCAAGGAAAAGTCCGGCGCGCGGGTCGATCTCGAAAATGCCGAGTTTACGGTAACCGTGGAAATCCTGCCGCGCGACGCCTTTTTCGGTTTTACCAAGATTCCCGGCGCGGGCGGCTTGCCGGTGGGCGCCAGCGGCCGGGTCGTCGCATTGATCTCCGGCGGCATCGACTCGCCGGTCGCGGCCTATCGCATGATGCAGCGCGGCTGCCGGCTGATTTTCGTGCATTTTCACAGCGCGCCGTTTCTCGACAAGACTTCTCAAGAAAAGGTGCGTGAGTTGGTAACGCGGTTAACCCGCCACCAGTTTGTCTCGCGTCTTTATCTCGTGCCGTTCGGCGAGATTCAGCGCCAGATTGTCGCGGCGGTCGGCCGGCCGCTGCGCGTGGTGCTTTACCGGCGCATGATGCTGCGCATCGGCGAAGCGATCGCGCGCCAAGAAAAAGCCAAGGCTCTGGTCACCGGTGAAAGTCTCGGTCAGGTAGCTTCGCAGACTCTGGATAACATAGCAGTGATCGAGCAAGCGGCGCGCTTGCCGATCTTGCGCCCGCTGGTCGGCATGGACAAGCAGGAGATCATCGACCAGGCGCGCCGCATCGGCACTTTCGATATCTCTTCGATCCCCGACCAGGATTGCTGCCAGCTGTTCGTGCCGAAACATCCGGCGACCAAAGCGCGCTTTAGAGATGTCGAAGCAGATGAGCTGAAACTCGACGTGAAAGAACTGCTACGCTACGGAGTGGAGAACGCCATCAATGAAGAATTCACCTTCCCTGTCTGAGCACGCCTTCGTTTAAGTCTCGAGGCCGCGCCTATTCTGCAACCTTATATCGCTGAATCAACATGTTGCACAGGTCCGACGCGGTGCTTGGTTATTCATATGCACTGCAAATCAAACTGGCGCGTAAGAACTAATGGGAAGTCTCGCGTAACATGTCCGCAGCGGCGTGTTCGTCATAACGCATCTGCGCGGCTCAGTAGCTCCATGTCTCGTGCGACAGCGGCGCAGCGTTCAGCTCGGCTCTCCGCATTTTCCATTGCGGTAGAAATTTATTCATTAGCGCAGTGAAGTTGTCGTTATGATGCCGCTCCCGCAAGTGGACCAGTTCGTGGACGATGATGTATTCGAGGCACTGCACCGGTTTCTTGGCGAGTTCGAGGTTTAGCCAAATGCGCTCCGCGTCTACGTTGCAGGCCCCCCACTTGGTTTTCATTTTCTTGATCGCCCATTCTTTCGGCTGCATTCCCACGGCGTTTTGCCATTTTTCAAGCAATGGCGGGACCAGTTCCCTGAGTTGCTGGCGATACCAACCCAGCAATACCCTTTCGCGTTGATCGGCACTCAAATCCCGCCGCACGTGCAGTTCCATCTTGCCGTGACTGCGAACAATCACTTTGGCCGGCCCGTTGTACGTGATCATCCGCAAACGATAACGTTGCCCCAGGAAATAGTGGCTCTCGCCGCTCGCCATCTCACGCTCGGATTGCCGCGGCTGTGCCTCGAACCTTGCCCGCTGCCGCTTGATCCATCCTAACTTGCCGATCACCGCCAACCGCACGGCGTTATCAGATACTCTCAGAGGCGCCGCCACTCGAATCCGACCGTGCGGCGGATAGACGCCTAGGTGGAGGTTCTTGATGCCCTTTCGCACGATGTAAATGGGCAGCCCGTTAACGGTTATCTTATGCGTCTCAGTAATCATGCTGATTTTTGACCAATTCGAGGATATCTTCCACGAGTTTGTCACTCGATCCGCTGTCCTTCCCCACGTAGGGGTCCGGTTCCTCGCCGGCCACGCCGCTGCTTTCTCCAGTCTTGGCAAACTTGTAAGACTCGATCGCGCCTTTGATGGCGAGCCTGACCTTCCTGATCTTGAAGGTGTTGCTGCGCCAGTCGTCCTGCCTGCTTGCAATAACGGCTTTGTCGATCGCAAATGCTCCCTGAAATCAACATGGCGTTGCCGTGTCCGCTCTTCAGCCGGTCGCGGGTCTCCATGTCCATTAGAATATCGGCGACGATCTTCTCCAGGCGGTCTTGGCTGCTCAGAACTTTTTGCATCGTGCCCCAGCGCTGCTTGAGCTGCGCCTTGGCGAGATCGGTGAGGCCTTTGGTCTTGGCCTCGAACCACTGATCGATTTTCGCCTGCGAGGTGATGTTCTGGTCGATATCCCGCGCCTCGTAGCGTAGATCGAGCACCAC
>JBOHVN010000069.1:0-11773 GCA_050735675.1 Binatia bacterium
CCTTATTTCGTCGATGAGAAACTCAATCGCTCCGATATCCGTTCAGACCCGTCTGACAACTCGCTGAGACCCGGTATGCCGCTGCGCTTGGAGTTTCACGTTTCGCGCATTGGCGGCGGCGCTTGCCGCGCGCTCGGCGGCGCCATCGTCGATGTCTGGCACTGCGATGCCGCCGGAGTGTATTCGGACGTGCGTGACAGCCAGGTCGACGCTCGTGGAAAAAAATTTTTGCGAGGCTACCAGCAGACCAACGCCAACGGCAACGCGAAATTCCTGACCATTTACCCGGGCTGGTACGAAGGACGCGCGGTTCATATCCACTTCAAAATCCGCAGCGCCGCTCAGGGCGCGCGCGCCGATGAGTTCACCTCGCAGCTCTACTTCGACGAGTCGGTCAACGATCAAATATTCAAGCAAGCTCCTTACAACAGCAAGCGCGGCCGGAGAGTGATGAACGAGAGCGATTTTCTCTTTCGCCGCGGCGGCAAAGAGCTGCTGCTGACGCCGGCGAAAAATGCGCAGGGCTACACGGCGAAGTTCGATATCGGCCTGCAAAGTTCCTGACAAGCTGTCTGCCCTACATGTAGGCTCCGAACTCAGCGGTGCGCAAGCGCACCCTACGAACACTCGTGGCTTCAGCACCTGGTTCTACTCTCGTCTGTCATTCTGAGGAGCGTAGCGACGAAGAATCTGCTTTTCTTTTCCTGATCGAAAGAATTGGGAAAAGCGCAAGGCAGATGCTTCACGGAGTCTACCCTGAGATCACCGAAGGGTTCAGCATGACACAACAACAAACTCCGAACGCCCCGGAAGGAGTCGATTGTCTTGGCGTCCTTGCGTTCCTTCGACGGCCCTCAAGACATGCTTTGCGCGAGATAATCCGAGTTTCGTTCGCGGTTTCACGCTCTCTCTACGTGTTTTCATCCGACAAACTGTTGACAACCCGCCGCCCCTTACATATTTCCATTTGAAGATCCTGATTCGAAGGGGAGACCATGGCGGCTAAGAAACCCTACGTTGTCGGCGTCGACACCGGCGGCACATTTACCGACGTCGTCGTGCTCGGCGATCGCGGCCAGGTCTGGACGGCGAAGGCGTCGACCACGCCCGACGATTTCTCTCGCGGCGTGATGGACGCCGTGACGCAAGCCGCGAACGCGGTCGGCGTCGAAACCGCCGAGCTGCTCGATCAAACGACTTTGTTCAAACATGGCAGCACCGTGGCGACCAATGCGCTGATCACGCACAACGGCTGCAAGGTCGGTCTTATCACCACCAAAGGCTTCGAAGACACCACGGAGATCATGCGCGCCATCGGGCGTGTCGACGGTCTGTCCGGCGACGCGATCAAGCATGTCACCTGGATCACCAAACCGGAATCGTTTGTTCCCCGAGAGCGAATCATCGGCGTGCGCGAGCGCATGGACTACCAGGGCAATGAGATCGTGCCGCTGCATTGGGACGATGTCATGCAAGCGATCCGCCGGCTGATCGAAGACGAAAAAGTCGACGCCATCGCCGTGAGTCTGATGCATGCCTGGGCCAATCCGCGCCACGAAGAAGAGATCCGCGCGCTCACCGCCGAAGCCGATCCGCACCGCAAAGTTTATTGGTCCTTCGGCAGCGCGCTGTCGCAAGTGGCGGGCGAATACGCGCGCGCCAACACGGCGATCCTCAACAGCTACCTGGGTCCGACGGTGGAGCGGTATCTAAAAGGGTTGGAAAGCAAGCTGCACGAAGGCGGGCTCACGGGAGCGCTGCTGATCATGCAGGGCAACGGCGGCGTGGCGCACCGCGAGCATGTGAGCGCCATCGCCAACCTGCAATCGGGACCTGCCGGCGGCATGATCGCCTCGGCCCACGTCGCGGGTCTATTGAAGCACAAAAACGTCATCACCACCGACATGGGCGGCACCAGTTTCGACGTCGGTCTAATCACGGAAGGCTACTGGCGCTACGCCCAGGAACCGATCGTCGAGCGCTTTCGCATGCTGCAGCCGATCATCGACATCGAATCGATCGGCGCCGGCGGCGGCACCATCGCGCAGGTGGACACGGAAACCGGCCGCCTGCTGGTCGGGCCGCGCAGCGCCGGCGCCAGCCCCGGACCGGTCTGTTACGACAGCGGCGGCGAGCAGGTGACAGTGACGGACTGCGACCTCGCCCTCGGCATCATCGATCCCGCTTATTTTCTCGGCGGCAGAAAAACCCTGAACAAGCACAAGGCACTGAAGGCCATCGACGAAAACATCGCTGGGCCATTAAAATTGAAAACCCACGAAGCCGCCGCGGGAGTCCACGACATCGTCAACGCCAAGATGTCGGATCTCATTCGCCGCCAAGTCGTGCGCACCGGCTATTTACCCGAGGAATTCGTCATCTACGCCTTCGGCGGCGCCGGCCCGGTGCACGCCTCCGGCTTCGCCGCGGAGCTCGGCATCAAGCAGATCTATATTTTTGCCACCTCGCCGGTATTTTCCGCTTTCGGCGCCGCAGCCGCCGACGTCATCCGCACCCGCGTCACGAGTTGCCAGTACATCCTGCCGGCCAATCCCACAGTGATCAATCAAAGATTGGACGCCATCGAAAGCCGGATGAAAGACGAGATGACCGGCGAAGGCTTTAAAGCCCACCAAGTCGAGTTTCGCCGCTATTTCACGATTCGTTATCGCCGCCAGAGCGCCGGCGTGGAAATGGCCGCCTCGGGAGACCGGTTCAACGCCAAGCGCATGGCGGAAACGCGGAGCGCTTTCGAAAAGAAATACCAAGATCTCTACGGCGTCGGCGCCGGCTACGCGAAGGCGGGCATCGAGATCAGCGAGATCCGCATCGATGCCGTCGGCAAGGTCGCCAAGCCCAATCTCAACCCTAAGCGGAAATCCGCCCGCAACGCGCGCGCCGCGCGCAAAGGCCATCGCCAGGTGTTCTTCACGCGCCCCGAGCGAAAATTTATCGATACCCCGGTTTACGACTATCAACGGCTCGGCGCCGGCGGCGTGGTGCGCGGTCCGGCGATCATCGAGCTGCCGTTCACGACCACGCTGGTGCCGCCGGAGCATAAAGTTGTCGTCGACCGGTATATGAATCTGGTCATGCAAGTGCCGTGAGAGGAGAAGGTTGGAGTGACGGAGTACATCGGAAGACTGGGGTGATGGAGTATTGGAGTAACGGAGTGATGATGGATCCAAGATTTCACGACTTATCCGTCGCGGGTATTTTTTTTGCGTACTTTGCATTGCTATAGTGAAATTTTCGCGGTTTGCGCAAAATTTTGGTGAAGAAAAGACTCGGAATTTCACCGCAAAGGCGCGGAGGGGAGAAAGGGTTTACGAAAATCCCTCTTTCCTCTGCGTCTCTGCGGTGAATATTCTTCTTCACCCATTGATTGCGCTGTGCCGCGCTGAGTTCTTTGCGGTTAAATCAATCGAAAACCCAATACTCCACCCCTCCATCACTACCAACTAGAATTTCATTGAGGAGTCTCACTTGAATAAGATCGATCCCGTTCGCTATGAAATGTTTCTGCACCGGCTTTGGGCCATCGGCGAAGAAGGTCGCATGACGTTGCAGCGCGTCACCGCCTCGCCGATTGTCTCCCAGGGTGGCGAGTGCATGAGCTCGTTTTACGACGCCGAGGGCACCATGGTGCTCGCCTGCTCGGGCCACCTGCGCTTTGCCGCGGCGACCTCGGATGCCATCGCGAGTCTGAAGCAGCGCTTCGAGAAATCGCCCGGCTTCTTCGACGGCGACCAGTTTTTCTTCAACGATCCCTACGTCGCCGGTTCGCACACCTACGATATGATGATCGTCAAACCGATCTTTTACCGAGACGAGTTGATCGCCTGGACCGCGACCAGCACGCACACGGCGGACACCGGCGGACTGTTGCGCGGCGCCGCCCAGGAAATCTTTCACGAAGGCGTCTGCGTTCCCGGATTGAAGATCGTCGAGAAGGACGAGTTTCGCGAAGACGTGTTTCAAACCTTGACCGGCATGTGCCGCGACCCACAGTACGTCGGCCTCGATTTAAAGGCGATGATCGCCGGCAATAACATTTGTGCCAAGCGTTATCTCGGCTTGGTGGAAAAGTTCGGTCTCAAGTTCGTGCAACTGGCCGGTGAGAAAATGATCGAAGATTCGGAAGCCAAGTCGCGCGCCAAGCTGCGCTCCATGCCCGACGGCACCTGGGTGACGCGGCAATATGTCACCACCCTCGATCGCAAGACGCGCAAGTCGGTCGCGCAGCAGCTTTACTGCACGATGACGAAGAAGGGCGATACCCTCAACTTCGATTTCACCGGCACCAGCCCGCAGACGGACACGGATCACAATTCCACGTTGCCCAGCACCGTCGCCCATCTCGCCTTGGCATTAACTAACACGCTTTTCTGGGACGTGCCGTGGAGCGACGGCAAGATGCGCCCGGTGAAAGTTCACGTGCCGGAGGGAAGCATCCTCAACTGCAAATATCCCGCCGCCTGCGGTGCCGGCCCGCGCATCGGCAACGTGCTGGTCTCCACCGTGTGCGAGGGCGTGGCGAAAATGATTTACGCCTCGGGACGCTACGACGACGTTAATGCCTCCACGACCGGCAATCTGGAATTCGTCGGCGGCCCGGGATATTTCTACGGCGGCCACACGCGTGAAGGCATCGCCGTGGCGCAAGGGCTTTACGACATCCATGGCTCGGGCATGGGCGCCGCGCCGCGCCGCGACGGCGTCAATACCGGCGGCCATATGAATATTCCTTCCGCCGGCATCAGCGACGTCGAGCGCATCGAGATGCAGTATCCGTTTCTTTACTTCACGCGCTCGCATAACCCTGACGGCAGCGGCTTCGGCCAATACCGCGGCGGGCTCGGCAGTCATCGCGTTTATCTGATTTGTGGATCGAAAGATTGTAGCGTCGACTACAAGCCCTACGGCGGCGTTGCTCAAGGCGGCTTCGGTCTTGCCGGCGGCTATCCCACCGGCATCGGCGCCACGCGCGTGATCATCGAAGCGGGCCTGGAAATGCTCGACCGAGTCAGGAACGGCGAGCATCCCACGGCCGCAGCCATGCGCGACGGCAAATGGGGCAAATCATTTTTGCCGGCGGGTGTGCCGGAAAGAATTCCACTGCCCGAAGGCAGCCTGCTGGTCGACTACGTCGCCGGCGGCGGCGGCTTCGGCGATCCAATCGATCGCGATCCCCAAGCGGTGCTCAGAGATTTTCGCCGCGGTTGGGTCAGCCGCCGGGTCGCTGAGGAACTTTACGGTGTGATCCTGAATGGTAGCGGCAAAGCCGTTGACAGCGCGGCGACCGAAACCCGCAGGCAACAAATTCGCGAAACGCGCAAACGCGAAGGCAGTCCCGTTTCCGGTCAAACCCAAGCCGCGTCGGCGCCCGGGCAAAACGGCTGGCGCCGCTTGCTCAAGTTTCACGCCAGCCTCGAAGTCGCCACCGACGGCGAGAGAAAGATGGTGCGCTGCGCGCGTTGCGGCCACGTATTCTGCAACGCCGATGACAACTATAAACTCTACGCGCTTCATCGCGTCGTGGATCTCAATGAATTTATGCCGCCCTTGGCGTCCGGCGAGCCCTACATCGGCGAGTATCACATCTACAATTGCCCGGGCTGCGCCACGCAACTGCAAGTGGACATGTTCAGTCCGAGCCTGGGCGGCGACGCCGTGTTATGGGACACGCAAATCGACGCGAGCCGACTGAAAGCGCGCTAGCAGCGCTAGAGATAGAGGAGCGAGAAGATGATCCGAAGACGACTTGTAATTTTGTTATCGATCCTAGCCGCCCTATCGGTCCTATCCGTCCGATTCAGTTCCGCTCAAGAAAGACTCACCCTCGGCTTGACGACGCGCAACGGCAGCACGTCCCTGCCCTTCGTTATCGCTGAAGAAAAGGGCTTCTTTAAAAGCGAAGGACTCAACGCCATCGTCGTCATCATGCAGAACCAGGTTGTCGTGAACGGCGTGGTCACGCGCAACGTCGACTACGGTGGAACTTTTTCCAACTTTGTCGGCGCGGCGATTTCCGGTTTGCCGGTGCGCATCGTCATGTCCGCCATGGATGGCTCCGATCATTACCTGGTCACGAGCGCGAAGGTGAAGCGGGTCGAAGACTTGAAAGGCAAAACTTTCGGCATCAGCAGCTTCGGCGGCACGCCGCACAGCGAAGCGGTCATGATTTTACGAAAATACGGCATGAACCCGGAAAAGGACGTGACGTTTCTGCAAATCGGCGGCAGCTCGGGCCGCTACGCCGCTCTCGAAAGCGGCTCGATCCAAGCCGCGATGCTGGTGCCGCCGTTCAACAACTTCGCCCAAAAGCGCGGCTTCAACCAACTCTTGTCGTTCAATGAAATCATGAACATCCCGCTCGGCGGCATCGCGGTGCACACGCAAAAAATGAAAGAGAAGCCGGACGAGATCGTGAAAATGATCAAGGCCGTGTTAAAAGCCACCGATTACATCCGCAATCGCAAAGCCGAAATTCTTGTTTTTTTACAGGCTAAATGGGGCATCAAAGAAGCGGATGTGCGCGAAAGCATCTACCGCGACATGGTCAGTCTTTATACCCGCAACGGCGTGGCGTCGGATGAAACAATGAACAACGTCGTTCAGCTAGTGCGCGACACGCGCAAATCTAAGGATGACAAGACGATGGCAGATATTTTCGCCTGGAGTTTTGCTAGAAGAGCGGCGGCGGAGCTAAAGCTACGCTAGCGCCGCCGTGCTCGTGTTCGTGACCGTGGTCGGACTGTTCGGCGCTACACGAGCACGAGCCACGAACACGAACTACGATCCCAGCTTCTTGAAGAATCCTTCCTTTGCTAATTCGTCCATCAACGAATGATCGACGAACTCTTCCGGCTTGCGGTTTTTGAAATCGGGGTTCTGCTCGGCGTAGAAGTTGATCGTGTCCCGCACACCATCTAAGTTTACGCGTGGCGGAAAGGAAAATCGTGGCGCAAAGTATTCGTAGGTCGTCCGCACCGTTTCGGGATCATCGATACGCATGCGACTGGCAAAGACCTTCATCGTTCGGGCGCGGTCCGTCTTGATGACGTGGATCGCTTCGGAGTACCCTCGCAGAAACCGCTTCACCCGATCGCGATTCTCCCTAAGAGCACTGCCTTTTACGTACAACGAAGACTGGGTGAAGTTGCTGCTCATATCGCCCATGTCCGCCAGGACGCGATAGCCGGCCTTAACCGCAATCGTTAGATGCGGCGGCGAGAGAATGGTGGCATCGGTTCGCCCCGACATAAGCGCGCCCAGCCGCGTGGGCGCATCACCGCCGATGATCACCTGAACGTCGGACAGCTTCATGCCCCATTCTTTGAGCGCCAATTGCAGCGCGAGATCGTTGGAGCCGCCATAGTTAAGGATATTTACCAGTTTGCCGCGGAGGTCTTTGGGACTTCGAATTTCGGGCTTGACGACGAAGGCGTAGGGAAACTTATTGTAGGACGCCGCGATGACTTTTAGATCCGATCCTCTGACTGCCGCGGCCAGGGGCCCCGTCGCCGATCCGGTGGCGAAATGAGTGCTATTCCCCAACAAAGCGGCAACCGATCGCGCCGCTCCGGTGATCATGACGATTTCAACGTCCAGTCCGTGCTTCTCAAAGATTCGCAAATCTCTCCCGATCCATGTCGCGCTCTGAAAGCCCGCATGACCGCCGTAATCGGCGACTAGCTTCTCCGCCGCATAGGCATCGCGCGCGGCTAAACACAAAAGGAGAGTAAAGAAAATCATTTTTAAATAGCGTGCCATGATGAGGATCTCCTAACTACCACTCTTAGCTGTTAGCATGACTACCGATAGGGTCATCCTTAGTGCACGCGATACTAAAGATCGGACGAGCTTCGGTCAAGAGAACGGCCTTTTCCGTACGGAAAACTCTATGGAAGATTTTCCTGTGAGTCGACCGAGTCGACGTAGCGCAAAGAGCCGGAGCGCGGCGATTTAAAACTGATCGTGGCAGCGACCCTCAAGCCTCATCCGGAACTGCCGCTGCCGCTGGTGATTAGCTACGCCAAGAGCGACGAAGCGAAGCGGCTCATGGCCTTTGAGAGCGGCCCGGCCCTGGTTGGCTAGGCCGCTCTTTTTGTATTAAGAATGTAACCCGGAGGAGCGCCATGGCGGACTATCTCGTCATCGATGCCGATTCCCACTCGAAAAACCGGAAGAGGCGTGGAATTATCTGCAGGAAAAATACCGCGAGCGCAGACCGTTTCCGATCGCGGTGCCGAACCGCCCGATCCTCGCCAACTTGAATGCCTTCTGGTGGATCGACGGCGTCATTTCCGGTTCGAATCGTGTACGGCACTCCGCCGGAAGTCGAAGCGCGCGACAACTCGATCACGGAGCGACGATATTTCCGAAGCACAGAAGCAAAAAATCCTGGGCGAAAACGCGAAGCGGTTTGTCAATCTCTAATAGGCTGGCCGGGCATATTTCAAAATGATTCTATCGGCTCGAACGATTTGAACGTTTTGAACGGCTTGAACGGCTTGAACTGTCCGTTGGAGGCGCTATGAAAATCACCATCGATCGAACCAAATGCGACGGCTACGCCAAGTGCGTCCAAGCGTCGCCCAAAGTGTTCCGCCTCGACGCCAAGATGATCGCCGAAGTGATCGACCCCAAAGCCGAAGCCGACGAAAAGATCTTGCTAACGGCCAAAATCTGCCCGACCAAAGCGATCATCTTGGAGGAAGAAGAAACGGGAAAAAGAATTTTTCCGACGGAGTAGAGCGGGCGTGGGTCAACTAGTAAACTGTAACAGCTACATAGCGTTTGCCCTTCATGGTTCGAGAGCCTCACCACGAACGGCTTGTGCTTGACCGTTCACCCTGAGCTTGTCGAAGGGTTCTTCGAACTTAAGCGTGAATTAACTGTTACAGGCTACTAACACTGAATCTAGTAAGCAAAAAAACGTTAAAAGTTCGGCAGGAATTTTCCTGTCAATTTCTACGGCAACTCCGCGAGCAACCGCCCGTAACCTCGTTGCGGTTGCCGCACGCGCAAGCGCTTCTGAATTTCCCAACACTGGGTGACGCCCGGATGAATCACCGGCACGCCGAGATCCTGCTCGAGCGGCTCGATGATATCGAGAATGCGCAGCTTGCCGCCTTGAAAATAAATTCCGTCGGCATCGCGGTGGCGCAAAAACAGATTCCTCGCTTGATAGTAGATGTCCTTCGATGACAGCCGGCCAACCTCTTCCCACGGCCCGGGAAGTTTTTCCAGCTCCAAGACGTTGAAACCCGCGTCGGCGAAATATCGCGCGACGATGCTCGCGTCGTCGAAGTCGTAGCCGATACCGACGAATTTCTCGATCTTGAGTGCCTTCATCGCGGCAACCTGATTCGTCCCTGACGTGAAGATCGGAATGCCGAACTGCTTTTCCCACTTCGCGATGATCTCTGCCTCGCCCTTGTAACCCAGCAGCATGAACGGCGGCGTCCCCGCCGGATGAATCAGATCGACCTTGTCTTCTGCCAGCTCGGCAATCTTTTCTTCGTAAGCCGGAATCGCGGCCTTAAACTCTTCAAGCTTTCCGTGCCGCACGTTGTTGAATAGTGGAATCACACCGATTCCATCCGGCAGCATCTTGATCAGCTCCACCAACGAACCAGAACCCTTTGTCGGTTTGATCATCCCGACCATCCCCCGCCAGCAATCGTATGGCATAAATTCCCCTCCTCAGCTCCTGTCGGGCGCCGCTCGGACCCCCGATCGTATCGCCCCCTAATGCGCCTCCCACTTTGCCGGATGATCAGCCAGCAGCGCTCTCGAACCGCTCTTTAAATGCGGCTGCCGTAAATTCTCCGGATCGGGATCACGGAAAAGTCGATGCCTTCCAGGCACCGCACGTTGACCGCCAACCTGCCGAACGGTTTCACGCCCTCCTGCAATTCCTCGGGCGTGGGATCGCTCGGCCTGCGAAACGGCAGGATCCCGCAATGGGGACAGAAAAAATCCTTGGCCGTGTACGAGCCCCACTGGTAGACCTTTAGCTCCTCCCACGGCGTGATCAGCCGGAGCTGATCTTGCGCCACCCGATAAATCAACGCGCCTCGCTTGCGGCAAACAGAGCAATCGCAAGCTCTGACGTGATCGATATCGGCGTCCACTTCGAATCGCACTCGTCCGCAGTGACAGGAACCCTGTTAGGTTGTAACCACGACGCTGATGATCCAGTGAGCCGGTCAATCCATCTCAACCGGCATTTCACGATACTGGAAATATTATTATCGTTTGAGCCACTTGACAATGAACGCAGAATTCAACAAACACTACGCGGCAGCTCACTTGTTTCGCCGATCACCTCCGACGTCGCTGGACGGCAAACTAAACGTTCTTCAGCCGGAATTCTGAACGGGTGAACCGCATCCAAGCTCGTGCTGTCGCGAAGACAATGCCCCGACTACTAACGAACAACCACAACAAGATTTTCAGGGATATCGCCATTCCACTCCCTTTTCCTTCTCTTACTGCTCATTCATGTAACTGCGCCAGGCAACGGTGGCCAGACAGCCCCAGCCGATAACGATCAGCCAGATCGTTGTCCACCAACCGGTTGACAAGATGAAGGCCGCTAAAGACGAAAGCGAGCTGCCAAAAAGAACCGCAAACGTCAAAATCGAAATCACGACGACAATGGCCAGCGAAAGGAGCCAAAAACCGCGCAGGAGAAACTCGTACACTTCCATCGTCTTGATGAAATCTTCCGAGATTTTGCCTGTGTCGCGGCGAAATGCTTGTATCGCCGCGAGCGCCTTGCCGAAAATTTTGTCCACCGATTCCATCTCCCCGCCTTCTGCTAATTTCTCCACCAGGCCGCCAATCTGTTTGGAATCCAGCGCACCCGATAACCCGCCGCTTTTGCGTGTTCGCATCGCGCGGAGAATGTCCTTCATCCTGTTGAGATTTTGCGCTTGAATGACCGCCACGCCGATCAAGATCGACACGAAAACCAGCAGGTTGCCTTCGAGCGAGGACGGGTTATTCAGAACTCAACCTTGCTGAACATCCCAGCTAATGAAGATAAGGATACCCAATAGCCGAGAAGAGCATCCCGAGCGCGAGCGCACCCGCAAAATATTGCAATACTCTGCCGAATCGCTCAGTCGACGTCATTAGCCTCTTGAAAAGGTCAGCCATCGATTGTCGCAACGGTCAAGATCGCAATCGATGTCACCATGTAAAAACGCGTTCAACACTGAGCCTTGTCCCACCCGGCATTTCCCCTATTCGCTGATGAGGGAGTCTTCCTCGTGAATCTGCCCCGTGCTCGAATTGTCAAGGAAACAGGGCAGGCCCGTTTACCCCGCGTGTTGCGCGGGAGAGCATAGACGACTCCCAGCCCAAGCTTTCTTGCTACACTCGATCAACCCGGGTTGGATTTCCCAGATTACGTCTATTGATGTACGGACCGCTGTATCCCACCAGCTTGAGAAATACTCGATCGAGAAAGTTAACAAGAAACCCGTATTCCTTAACCTTACTTTCCGTCTCGGTTGTGACCGTGGAGCAATAGAATCTTCCTTTGTGAACCAACTCGTTTCTACAATTCACGAAAAGATCGAGATCTTCTGCTGAAACATTTAGGTCAAGAGTCTCGCACAGCGTTCTGAGAAAGTATCTGAACGATCGACGATTTAGAGCACGAATTTTTGCCTCGCTATTTAGTGCTCGACGAATGCCTTTATCATTAATTCTATTTGCCTCTAAAATTCGGTCCACTGCCTCACTGATCGGAGTC
>JBOHVN010000070.1:0-50779 GCA_050735675.1 Binatia bacterium
GTAATTCAAAGCGGCGAAGTCAATCGTGTAGCTGCCGCCCTGTTTCGCTCCGCGCACAAAGGACGCTGCCTCATTTAGTTCTCGGCAGTATATCTCAAAAAGATTTCCCGCCGGGTCGCGAAAATACAGCAGCCCTTTGATGCCGTCGCGGGTCCACGGTTCGGTCGTCACCACGCCATTCTCACGAAGCCAGTTGACCATCGGCAAAAAATCTTCTGCTTCGATGAAGAACGCGTAGTGCGGATACTCGGCGTCCCGTCCGGTCGTCGTGCCGGGACGCAGCGTGAGCCCGATGACGATCCCAGCTACGCGCACCTCGGCGAAGCCACCGACGTCGTGAATCAGCTCGCCGCCGATGACGGTGGTGTAAAAACGCTTCGCCTGTTCGAGATCGCCGCAGTAAATGCTGGCATGAGCGAACCCGGTGAAACGCGGTCGCACCGTTTCACTGCGGGCACTGTGCGCAGCGCCTTGACCTTTCCACTGGTAATTAAGAGCGCGGAAATCGATCGCTTGCCCTCCTCTTCGCGGCGCTGGCGGCAACGCGGTGATGCCCTCGTAGCCGCGATCGCAGTAAAGCTCGAACAGATTGCCCGATGGGTCGCGGAAATAAATCAGCGCGGTGGCGTCGCGCCGATACGGATAGTTGGGCACGCAGTGGCGGTCGAGCCAGGCCTTCATCAGCGTGAAATTCGCGCCGTCGATGTAAAAAGCATAGTGAGGATACTCGTCATCCGCACCGGTCCACCCTTCATGCTGCTCGGAGAGCCCGAAGATGATGTCTTCGATCCTGTACTCGACAAAGCCGGCGATCTCATGAACCAGCGCGCCGCCCATGACTTGGGAATAAAAAATCTTTGACTCTTCGAGGTCGCGGCAAGCCAGACTCACGTGACTGATGCCCGAGAAGCGCGGTCGTTTCGCCGCGGGTCGATCTGCAGCCGGAGCGGTCACAAGGGTTTCCATCTTCCTGCCTCCTATTCCTATCGCATCATCCTACGTTCTTTCCAGCGAGCGCTACAGTCGTCGCGCCGGTCGGATCGGAGAGGCTCGCGATGATTTCCGGCGGAACGGCCTGAGCCTTGATCGCGCCTGCTCGTTCGGGATGTGGTCCCGCCCAAACACGTTTCTCAAAGCCATCGACGGCAAGCTCGCCATCTTTCAGCACCCGGTGGCGTACGGTGAAACTGCTGCGCCCCCACTCGCCGACTTCGCTCTCCACGACGATCTCGTCGTCAAATCGGCAAGGAATAACGAAGCGCACTCCCACTTCGACCACCGGCATGCCGACGATGCCGTATCTTTTCCGCATCGCCGACGGCGTGAGTCCGGTGCGTTCGAACAGCCAGCCCGTGCTGGTATCGAAGATGACCAGGTATTGGGGATAAAACACGATCCCGGCTGGATCGCATTGGCCCCACTCAATGCGCAACGTGCGGCGATTGACTAACATGAAAGACTTTTACGCAAGCCTGAGAGTTTTGCCGTGCGAAGCACAACACTAACAAAAAAGACGGCAAAAAAACCAGGGACAGGCTTGCGCTAAATTGATTCGTACCGCAAGACCTGTCCCTGGAGTTCGTTACCAGCTAGCAGCGAATTCTTCGATCGCGCTGCGCCTCACTTCGCCAGCGGATCGGGTCGAATTTGGAAGTGCACGGCCATCGGCTTTGAGCCTTTGCCGCGCTCCATCAACCACGGTGCGCGGTCGCCGCTCGAGCTCCATAATCCGCGGCCTTTCCAACCGGCCTTTGGATCATCGATGCGGCCGTCAAAACCTTTGGCGTAGAAGCCAAGCGGATACGGCACGGTCAATAGGACCATCTTACCGTCTTTGAACGCAACCAACCCACCGTGCAAATTAGCGGTGGACATCGGCACGTCCTCGCCGAGGCCGAAAGTGTTGTGCTGGTCGACCCAGGAATAGTAGCTCGACTCCGCGCTGTTTTCGCCGATACCTTTAAATCCGGGCCCCGGATATTGGTGAAACGTCCAGCCCTCGGGGCAGTGATCACCGGTCGCTTTCGGACCATTAAGCGGGCCTTTACACTTGCGCCGGTCGAAGCTTCCGAGATGCCCACTCGCGAGCGATACCCACACGACGCCCTTGCGGTCGATGTCGCCGCCGCGAATCCCAAACCCCGGTAGCGGCACTCTGTAAATTTCCGCAAGAGCCGTTTCCGACGGATTCGAGCCCGGCACGATACGCACGACAGCCCCTGGAAAGGCCCTTGTGGTGCCCCAAACCGAACCGTCCACGGGGCTCGGCATCACGGCGTAGAACCCCGCTGATATTCTCTTGTCCTTGGTCGGATCCATCGGCTGATTCGGCTCGACGTATTCATCGCGCTTGCCGTTGCCATTAGTGTCCAGAATCATCGGTGTCCAGCCCTGCGATTTCGCAAGATCACCTGTCTCGTCAAGCATCTTCGTATTGACCCAGCCGACCACTTGCCCGCCACCGCTGGTCCAAAGCGTGTCGTTGGCGTCGTAGCCGAATTGCAGATGATGCGTGCCGAAGCAAGTATCAATGAATTTGTACTCCCCGGTCTTGGGATCGAGCATCGTGAGTTGGCGGCTCGTTCGCTCAACTGGAAAACGCTTGGCAGAGGGATGGTCGGAGCCCTTCTTGCAAAAGTCGGGATTATTGGGTGCGCGCACGGTAGCCGCGAACCAGACCCGTCCTTTGCGGTCGAACATCCCGTTGTGGTTATTCGTCCTACTCGTCCAGATCCGTTCGTTGCCCCAGTAAGGCGAGGGTTGCATGACTTTATCGCTTGCTGCATAACCAGGTCCAATCGCCATTGGCGTATCGGCATCCCGCACCGGAGCTATGATATTTATCGCGGTGTGCTTGATCGGATCTAGCATCGGCATGATGTCGGTACTATGCTCGGTCGAACCATAGAGCCGTCCATGCGCATTGACCGTCGGGTAGCGCCGGTCTGAGGCGATCAGGTCGTGCAAGTAATGCTTGTCATCGAGCCAATCCCAAGTCGTTACAACGATGTTTCGCTCAACACCTTGAGGCCGAGGCGGCTTAGAGTGAGGCAGCTCGCCTTTGGCTATGCGATCCGTCCAATCTGCAAAATAGCGTAAAGGCGCTGCGCCGAGTTCCTTAACGGCAAGTCTAAACATAGTTTCGCCACCTTGCCCGGATTGAATTCGGCGGAACCAGGCTTCCTCGGACGTCTTGAAGTCGTTCAGCGGGAACGGAACGTCTTTCGGGAACGTGCGAGTGGAAAGCGTGCCCAGCTGATGACAATTGACGCAGCCGTTGATTTTCATCGAATCCACCCAGCGATTCTGTGTTACCTTCCCAGGGATTTTACTTTTGCCGCCGAATTCGCTCTTATCGGGAATCTTCAGCATGGAGTACCAATAAATCGCAGGATAGTATTTCGCCGCGGAGGCATCGTTAGGAGCCACCAACGCCTTCAGGTTCAAATTCTTGCCGGGCGTGGCTTTGACTTTCGGCGAATCGACCAACCCATAGCCGCGCACCCAGACGCTGTAAGTCGCTTTGGGCAGATCGGGTAACACGTAGCGCCCTTGATCGTCGGTGACCACCATTCTGGCGAATCTAGTGGGCAGGTCATTGGTTTCCGCAATTACCCAGACACCGGCTTCGGGTCCCTTGCTGCTGGTCACCACGCCGCCGATATCGTCTTTGTCGATGCGCACCGTCGCGCCCTGCTGGCTGCTCAACGGCGCTGACGAGAGCAACAAAAACGCCGCAACACCGAGGATCAATGCATTGGTTCGTTTCATGTCTTGCCTCCCTCCCTTTGTACGGGACACTAAACCATCAGCTCTTACGCGCGACTGGAGATTATCGAAAGGCACGGCAGTGTGTCAACGGGGAACGAGGATCAGGCGCGAGTCGCTCCCGACCCGTCCGGCAGCGCCAAGGCTTGGCGCTCAATAACATTGGTTTGGGCTGCAAGCGCACTAAACAAATTTGTCAATTTGTGTACGGAAAATTGCAATCTGAGTAATCCAAGGCACGCCCCCTGCTGTTGTGTTTCCGGGCAAAAAAACCTCGATTATCGCGGCAATTACGCACGTCGTCCGGTCGAGACGATCGTGTGGCATAGGGGTTGCACACGAGGAGATACCATCCAAATTACCCGTTGGCGCGATGATAAAATATCTTAACACCCGTAAATGTCCCAGGCACCGCTCCAATGTCATCATCGGTGTTTGCGGTGTTGTCGTTACTCGATCAAGTGGCAATTAATTCAGGCGAACGGCAAACCATCACGCCGCGAACTTTGGAGAACGGCCAGAATAAACAAGAGGTGCTCGAATCATGAATGAACCGGAACAAAGCTTGTGGATGTCGGTACTCACTTTAGCGATGCAAGATCTTTCCGGGCCCGATCATCTCGCTAAGCCCGCGCGCGCGTGGTTTGCCTCGAAGGACACCGCTCTCGGCAGCCTCATATGGATCTGCGACCAGCTAAGTTTGGATCCCGACGCCGTCCGGCAAAAGATACTCAGACGCCGCGCCGCCGAACTTTCTCGATCGAAGGCCGTCGATCAAGCAGCTTGATTAAGTCGCAAGGCAAGCAAGATTTCTCGAATACGAACGGTTAAACGTAGGGGTGAACCTGCGTGTCCGCCCTCGGGCGCACACATAGGTGCGCCCCTACGACGTACGCGCCGCAGTGATCACCGGTGCATATGACCGCATCTGCCCTTCGTAGTTGAATCCTCTTTCTTTAGATTAGGGGTCGTCTCTTTTCCATGCGCAGCAATAGGCCTTCTTTCTTAATGTAAACTTGATGGCAGTCGCTGCGCGCGGCGAGCTCGGCGATCAGGCGGACGAGCGGCTTGATCGCCGCCGCTTGGCGCGCCTTCTCGGCGTAATATTCGTCGGTGTGGCGCGGCGAAACGGAGTAAATGATGTTAACGACCACATCCATACCGAGCTGGCGCAAGTCCTCGTTTTCTACCGCGGCGGCTTCATAGTCGTTCCACGGATCGGATGAGCGCGTGAGCGTGATGCCGTGCTTGACGATGCGCTCGATCATCAGCTTGCGTACCGAGCGCGGCACTTTTTCAAATCCTGAGGCCAGACCGCCGTGATAACGCAATCGCGTGCGCTGAAATTTCCTGGCGCCGAGCCGCATCCAGTCGAACGGATTTTCTTTATGCTCGCGCACGTACTTGATAAAGCCGGCGAAGCCAAAAAACTCCAGCGACTGAAAACCGCACCGATCCATCTGCTCGGCGACGGCGAGCATGGCGCCGGTCTTCATTCCCAGCGCCCACAAGCTCAGCTGGCCATCGCGCAGCGTCGTATCGACGATGTGAATGTCCTTCATGGCTGTTTAAATCGAAACGGTTCGTTCCCGCAAAGCGGCATCCGCAGGCAGGAATTTCTTAACCAGGGTTGAAATCCTTTCCACGTCTTCAAGGCTCACGCCGGGATCGCAGGGAAGTTCGATCAGGTCGAGCCAAAACCGATCGGCATTTGGCAGACGATCCCAGACGCATCGGTCAAAGCAACTCAGGAGATGAATCGGCACATAGCTGCCCTGAATCTCGTAGCCGCTTTTACCGAGAGCAGCGATCAGCACCGACGCCAAATCTCGGCCACGATCCCGCGGCGATACTCGAACGACCTGCGTCAGGCACGCAGAGCCGGGCCGGTGCGGTATGAGTTCCAACCGGTCCTCTCCGCCCAACAAATCTCGATAAGCGCTCAAGCGCGCGCGGCGTGCGGCGATGTTTTCGCGCAACGATCGCATGAGGCTCAACGCGACCGCCGCCTGCAGATTGGCCATCGTTTCCGTTCGATAGGGAATTGGCAGCGCATCGGGACCAGCGCTTTTGTCGCGTGACAGTATTGTTAGCAAAGGAAGGGTCCAACGCCGCCAGCGCCAACATATCTGGGTTGACGCAAGCTGCCTCATCACGAGGGACGATTTTGCCGTCGATAAATTCAGCGCGTCCCTGTCGAGCAACGCTTGCCGGCTTGAGACAACGGCGCCGCCGCCTAACCCAAAGCAGATTTTTTCATTGCCGAAACTCACGATGCCGGCGTCACCGAAGCTGCCGACGGACCGGCCATCGACGGTCGCGCCCAGCGCCTGAGCGGCATCGTCGATGACGCGAATATTCTTGCCGCGGGCGAGTTCGACAATCGCATTGATATCGGCGGGATTACCGAACAGATGGGGCACGATCACGGCCCTGGTTTTTTTGGTGATGACCGCGTCAACCGTCTCGCCGGTAAGATTAAGCTCCTCGCCAATGTCCGCGAGCACCGGCAACGCGCCAAGCGCCAAGACCGGCGGGACGATGGCGCTGCAACAAAAAGCCGGAATGATCACTTCGTCGCCGTGCCCCACGCCGCACGCGCGCAAGGCGAGTTCGAGCGCCGAGCTACCGGAACCGCATAGAATCGCACCTTCGACTTCGAGCGTCTCGATAATCAGAGAACGAAGCACGCTGATAGCCGAGCCATCAACCACGCTGCCGCTGGTTAATGAATCGCGGATCGCCCGATATGTCGCGTCGTTCCAAAAAGGCATCGCGCGAGGTACGCGGTAGGAGTACATGGTCAATATTCAAAGTCGTGTTGATTTAATTCCGTCTATTCTAAGCTTTATCCCGAACATTATTGGCTCTTATGTCTCCAACAGATCGCGGGCATTGCAATCACAAAGTCTCCTGAGCGTCCGCAAGACGGCCCATCTTGTACTTAGTTTTAAGAGTTATACAATTTCAATAGCAGCAAAGTCGCCCGTTTTGCCCTCTGGCGTCGCCAAACTCGTCGTATAGCTCACGTGTTGTCTAAATCATTCAGCGGGGGAAAAGGTCATGGGCACGATCTTTGATTCTAAGCCTGGCATGGTGCGGCGCGCCAAAGCGCTCGGGCCAATATCGGTAATCACTTGCTCAATCATTTTAGTTGCTTTTCAAACCAGCGGCTGCAGCATGACCAAGCCGCCGACTGAGACCCTTTCGAGGGCCGAACTAACCTTGCGCGCCGCCGCTGAGGCCCGGGCCGACGAATTGGCGCCCATGAATTTGCAAAGAGCCAGAGAAAAACTCGAAGGGTCCAAGAAGGCGCTGGCCGCCGGTAAATATGAAGAGGCCCGCCGTCTCGCAGAAATCGCTCAGGTAGAGGCAGAGCTTGCCGAAGCAAAGGCCGATGCGGAGATTACGCGCCGGGCCGCGGACGGGCTCCGACAGGCCGTCGATGCGCTCCGGCAGGAAATGGAACGCGGTATCGTTCGCGGAACGTCCACGGGGACGCCCAAGGAGTGAGTTATGATCTCGGCTACCCTTTTGGATCGCGCGGGGGTTTGCGCAGCAGCTCTCGCGCTACTGGCATTTTTTTCCGTAGGGTGCGGAACGGTGCGGAATCCGGCCCTAGAGCGGGCACGCAACGCCTGTGAATTGGCTCGGCGCGACCCAGGCGTCGCCGGACGCGCAGCGGTGGCTTTGGACAAGACGCGGATGACTCTCGAACGAGCTGAGGGGCTGTGGGCGGCGGAAAAGGATGTCAACGAAGTCGAGCATCTAGGTTACCTCACCGAGAAGAGAGCCGAGATAGCGCGCGTTACGGCAAGACGGAGATTGGCCGCAGACGAAATCCTGGAACTCCGGGGCCAGCGCGAATAAATCTCTGAGTCAGCGGCTTTGTCCTACTCACGAAAACGGCACTGGTAGCTCCCACTATCGCATCCCACCCTTGAGCATAAGATTGGTGGACCGCGCGGCGCCGTCGTGCTTTAGGCCGCCATCCGCGACTGCTTGCTGAATGCGCCGCCATTCAGCTTGGTAGCCGAGCGTATGGCCGCGAAAATGCGGCACGACATAGCGCGCGAACAATTCGTAAGAGCGGCGCAGCTTATCGCTGGCGGTCCACTCGTGGGTAGTCAACATTAATCCGCCGAACCCGCCGGTCTCGCTTTGCATGCGCTCGATCTGCGCAATGGCGTCGTCCGGCGTGCCGACGATCCAATCGCGCCGGTCGGCGCCCGAGCGCGCGGTGATTTCACGCGCCGGCTGTCCGGGGTACGCTTCATACGGAGCTTTCAAACCGATCGAAAAAAAATACTCCTTGTCGCGGTCGATGCTCGCCTCGACGTCGCGCCAAGCCTCTTCGCGGCTCTCGGCAAGATAAACGCAGGTCGCAATGCGCCAATTGTCGCGCGATGTCGCGGTGCCGTGTTTTGCGGCGATCGCCTCCACGGCATTCCACTGCTCGGCCTTGGACTGATTGTTTCTTATGTTTTTGCCCGCTGGCGAAAGAAAAAGCATGCCGTACTTGCCGGCGAGTTCCAGGCTGACAGGATTTCCCGATGACGCGATGGCAAGCGGCATGCGCGGCTGCTGGTAGGAACGGAGTTGCAGGCGCATCTGATGGATCTGCCAGTATTGACCCTCGTAGTCGATTGGCTCGGGCGACTCGAGCAAGCGCACGATGATGTCCACCGACTCGGCCATCATCGGATAAAGCTGTTCAGTGGCGAGGCCGAAAAGATTCTTGTCCGTAACCAAGGCGCAGGGACCCACGCCCAGAATTGCGCGACCGCGCGTGAGATGATCGAGAAACGCCATTCGTTCGGCGACGTGGAACGGATGATGAAACGGCACGCTGATGACCGAGGTGCCAAGGCGAATGCTATGGGCTTGCGCCGACGCCTTCGCCAGCGCCATCTCGGGCGCGGGCATGGTTTCCCAGCCGCCGGAGTGATGCTCGCCGATAAAAAATTCGTCGAAGCCAAGCTCGTCGGCGTGGCGGATCAAATCAATGTCCCGATCGAACGCCAGCGACGGATTCTCCGTCGGATGGTGCAGTGGCATCATGAACACGGAAAATTTCATAGTCCGTCCCTCACCGGTGTATAAGTTCCCGGTAATTTCAAAGCCGTTTCCCTACGTTCTACATGTACGACAGAAGCCCGGCGGCGAGCAACCGCCCAGAAATGAAACTTGATAAGGACTGGCATCCTGAAACAAAGTGAAGGATCTGCAGTTAAAATAAAATGAGTCACTAACTCGAAGGAACCGACGCCAAGCCACGGCACCAACGCCGAACTCATCGGCGGCGAGGCGGAAAACTCTCAGGCCGCGACGATCGCCTTTACCTGGGCTTGCGTTGCCAACGAGGTTGACTCCCGCCGAGAACGCCAAGTGACGGCCTCGAGGCCGTCATCCCGAGTGAATGCGAGGGATCTAAGAAAGATTTCTCCCGGAGTTTACCCTGAGCATGCCGGAGGGGTCAAAATGACAAATTTGATTTCCTTTGCGGCCTTTGCGTTCCTTCGACCGTGTTCAGGACATGCTTTAAGCGAGATGTTCTCCACATTCGGTTGCGGCTTCGCCGCGCTGGGGTGAACCCTGCTTTTCAACTGTTGGCGGTCGTTAGAAGTGTGTCTCCCCTTCACTTCATTGATTCCAGTGAGGTTTAGGTTACTCTGGGAGAAATCATGAGGGATTGAGGTGGCAGCCGTATGAACTTAAAAACCGGATTCTTTTCAATTGTTGCGCTTTTGATGGTCGTTTGCAGTGGCAAATTGGCCGATGCCGGCGAGCCGACTGAAGCCATTCGCGGCGCGGTCGATCAAGGTGTCGAGATTTTGAAGAATGCCAAGCTCGACAGTCAAAAACAACGAACCCAAGTCATCGATCGATTGCGGCAAATCGTCTACCCGTTATTCGACTTCAATGAAATGGCCAAGCGTTCGCTCGGGGCAAACTGGCGCCGCGTGAATTCGCAGCAGCAGAAGGAATTTGTTTCAACCTTTACGGCTTTGTTGGAAAAGACCTATGCGGATCAGATTGATCTCTACAATGGGCAAAAAGTGGTTTACACCGGAGAAAGTATCGATGGTGATTACGCGCAAGTCGATTCCCGCGTCATCGACAAGGACGGGCAAACTTATTCCGTCGTTTACCGGCTGCATAAAGTTGATGGGAAGTGGAGAATCTACGACGTCGTCGCGGAGAATATCAGTTTGGTCAACAACTACCGCTCGCAATTCAATCGCGTGATCGCCAAGTCGTCATTCGAAGAACTCTTGAAAACAATGAAAGAGAAAGCGAATTAGAGGACAGAAAATGTCCCGGGAGTCTTTCCCGCCTTTGCCCCCAATACCTATGAATGCGTCGAGCTCGTGGCATCGATGGGTGAGGTGCCAGACCAGGCGGAAATAACGGCTGACGCACGGAATCGCTCCTCTTAAAGCGTGCTTTCTGATGCCGTGAGCAAGTTGTGTTTGAATAAACGTGGTTACGGAGCGTAAACATTAAATAGCGCAACCGGTTCCTCAAACCCCTTGAGTATCTCCGCACCTACCTGGTGGAAGGAAAATCCCTTTCCCGCAACTAACTGCCTAACTACGTCCGACACCAGCACCTGATCCGGTTCCGCCCGGTCGCAGATACGTCGCGCCAGCTGTACTGAGGTGCCAAAGAGATCGTTGCTTTCCGCGATTGGTTCGCCCGCATTCAGACCGATGCGAATCCTGACAGCATCTTCCGGATTGATATCGTTGCGTTTGGCAAAGGACTTTTGAATGTAAAGCGCACATCCCACTGCTCTCGACGCTGAGAAAAACGAAGCCATGATCCCATCGCCGGTGTGCTTGATCTCCTTGCCATTATATGAGTCCAGGGCTCTACGTACCGTTTCGTTGTGCTCTCGCAGCAGCCTCTGGGCCCCTTCGTCGCCCAGCCGGTGCGTGAGCGAAGTCGACCCTTCGATATCAGTAAACATAACTGTGGCGGGAACAATCTCGTCAGGGGACCGAGGTTTTTGACGATTTCCTGTGAGGAACTCGATTACCGGCCTCACGATCTCTACGGCTTCCTCATGCGAACTTGGGAGATGATTGTTGCCTTCAAGCGGCAAGAATCGCGCGCCGGGAATTTTGGCCGCTAGCTCTCGCCCTGCGGCGAATGGCACTTGGTCTCCTCGGCGGTGTATGACTAACGTCGGAATAGACACATTGACGAGAAGATGTGTTAAATCCCCCCGCTTGCTGCCGAGTTCTATCTGTTTTTGCACGATGTCGCCGGTCGCAGAGAGCCGAAGCCAGCGAGCGATCCGCTCGATGTCTTCCCGAGACCCGCCAAACGGCATCAAGCGTTCCGCCCATACCTTTGAGCCGATCTCCCAGCTGGCGCGAATTACCGCGAGCAGAATTTCACGGCTTTCCCTGCGCTCCTCGCTGGTTGCTGTTGCGCTCGTGCCGTAGAAAACCAGATGGCTCACGCGATTTGGATGCTTCGCATAATAGTGCAGAGCGAGTCGGCCTCCGGCAGAAAAACCGTACATTGCGAACTTTGGCAAACTCAATTCGTCAACCACGGCCTCCATATCGGGCACGAAGCTCTCATCTGAGGAATAATCGGAGGCATCGCGCTCAGAAAGGCCGGTGCCGCGCTTGTCAAAGCGAATCACCGTGAGGTGTTGTGAGAGCAGTTCAAATACTTCGGCTAGTGGCCCTTCAACCAAGTCGGCTTCAAGGTGAGTCACAAACTGCGGGGGAATGACCAGCGGGAGTCCCTGCCCCATCGTTGAATACGCGATGGTTACCCCGTCGACAGTCTTGCAAAAGCGGATGTCTTGTTTGGCTATCGCTGCCATGGTCTCGATCCCCGTTAAACAGCTATCGGTGGAGGCTATCTCTTTGAATGAGTGCGGGTCGGAACACGCTAAGCCTCTGTTGTTTCAAGGTTTGTCTGCCGTGGAACTGAGTTATTTTGGTCTTAGAGCATTATTTTCGCCATCGAAATTTAGCGCGCGGGTAGAGGCCCGGGACCGGCGAATGTCTTGTAAAATGCGATGACCTCCGGATTGCGCGGCATCTCCCGTATGGCCTCCTCCACTTCTCCCGCTGTGAGAGGACTAGGATCGCTGCCGGTGAGTTTTTTGAAATCTTTTTCGAACCCCGGATCTTTAAACGCTTTCGCCATCGCCTGACTCAGAACGGCTACCAGCTCTTTAGGCGTGCCAGGAGGCAGAAAATATGGCCAGCGTGGATAAAGGAATGCCCGATATAATTTGAGCAATTCCCGCTCTTTTTGCGCGCCGGCGAAAACGTCGATTTCTGGAAGACCGGGCGGATAGACAGGATGGTATTTACCCTGAGGAAGGTTGACAACCGCATGGAGATTCATCTTTTCCAGGAGTGCAGGGTTTTGCTGAATTGTCGACGGAGACATGGTGCCGGCATCTATCTCACCTGCCATCAGTGCAGCATCTCTTTCGGGCGCTGAGTAGCCCACGACAAACCTTGGCTCCTTTACTCCAAGCAGGTAAGCGAATATGCGGCCAGTAACGTAGGTAATGTGGCCGACCGAGTGTGCGCCAATCCTGATGCCAGTCACAGCGCGAAGTTTCTCCAGGCTGTCCAGCCCGGCTTCTTTTCTCGTGCCGAGTGCCGTCGGGCGACCACTCTCGGTAGAACCAAGATAGATCAGCCGATCCAGGTCGTAGTTGGTCCCGGCCAGCCCCAGAATTGGTCCGCTCACCAGGACGTTTCCGACAGCACCTATAGTGAGCCCGTCGGGTTTGGCCGTCGAGTAGATATAGTTTGCCGCCTTCCTCCCCGCGGCCCCCGGCATGTGGTCGATAAAAATGAATGGATTTCCCGGGATATATTTTTTCAAGTAGGGCATCAGGGCTTGAGCCTGTAGCGTCCCGTAGCCGCCCGGCGATCCACCCCGCAGGATCGTAACGGTCTTCCCTTCATAATACGGAGTCTGCGCTCCGCCTACATCCGCTAGAAAATAGGCGTAAATCAGTACTAACGCCAGAAAACACCTGAGACACCGAAGACCGTTGCTCTTATCTTGCATATGTCTCGCCCCTTTCTTGCGTATTACGCTCTAGGTTCACAGTCGAGACCAGCGTACCAAACTTGCCTGACTCGGCGTCCGGATTCACGACTAGATCGGTGAGCGCCGTTATGCGGAGACCGCGAGATCATGCGGTCTTTTTCCCAATCTTCGGCCGCCTTTTGGGGTGATCACGATGGTATCGCCCCAAGTGCAAATCGATCCGTCGGTCGATTTGGCCGAGGGCTTGAAGATAAAAACCATGTTCTCGCGCAGTGCTACCGAGAGCTGGCGCGGGCTCCGCGCGGTCGAGGTGATAATCGGCCCGTCGTCTCCCGCCCCGCGACCGTGCATGGTCAGCTGAGCGGTAGCACCGGCGGCGGGACCGGATTGCGGCGCCATTCGCTGCGCCACGCTTGCCGTAGCTTCGCCGATCTCCTTGACCGTAACTCCGGGTTTGAGATTCTCCATGACTCCATTGAAAACTTCTCTCTGTACTTTGATCAGTTCCTGGTGCACCGGATCGGCCACGCCGACGAAGACAGGCTGAACCCCTTGGGAGCGGTAGCCGATCCAAGAGGCCTCGACTTCGTTAATGATGAGATCGCCGCGCTCCAAGATGCGCATGCTCGGCCGCGTAAGTGTGCGCTTGGGATTTTTTCCCGAGACCCAATTGCAGTGCACCGGCATCTCCGAACCGTTGCGCATGAGCGCGCACTGAGTCTCCGCCCAAACATCCCAGTCCTTGACTCCCGGCTTGGCCGCGTTGACTTCTGCCTGGTAGGCGAGCTCGATGATTTCCATGGACTTTATCAGGGCGGCAATTTCTTCCGCGCTTTTGACGTAGCGCACTTCGGCTAGAATTTCCGTGGCATCGACCAGTTCGGCTTGGGGAAACCCTTCGCGAATCTGTTTCCAGGTACCGTAAACAATCGTCCCTTCCGGCGTGCGCGTCCCCTCGACTTCGCCGAGACCGGCGATGCCGATGCGCCCGCGGTCCAGCTTCAGCTCCCTCAGCCGCTCGACGATAACGCGCCCGTAGTTGCGCCGCGCCTCGCGCACATCCTTGGTCCACTCCTGAACGGTGGGCCAGCGCGCCTGCGCCGTCGTCGCGATCGCGGTGACTTCTCCATCCAAAGGAAAAACCGCCGCGATGTCGGCATCACCACCGCCGCCGCAGTGCGTGAGATAGCGCGTGTTCGCCTGAAAATCCATCGAGTGGCCGGTGTTGTTCGGCGTAACGATGACATCGATGCGACGCTGGCGCATAAGCTCGCGCACCGCCTGCCAACGTCGGTCTCTCTCGGCCAAGGAAAATCGCGGGTAAGGATAGAGTTCAGCCATGGCTACCTCGAGATTTCAGCTGTTCCAGTCGTTCCAATAGTTTCAAGCGTTCCAAACGCTTTGAACCCCACTTCGCCGACGACTTGCGCCCGTCACCGCGGGACGCAGATCTCCAGGAAATTTGCGCCCGGATCTTTGACGTAGAGCGATGCCGCCAGCGGCGCCGAACTCGGATGTTCCGTCGGCCCCTGAACCGGCAAGCGGGCTTCGGCAAGGAGCTTCGCGATTTGGTCCACGACCCTGCGGCCGGCGCGGAAGCCGATTCTCGGCGTGCCGACGATTTGTTCCTCGGGCGGCTCTTGCCTGTGCCGGGTGGCAAGATACAGGCCCAGAACTCCCTCGCCGACACGCACAAAAAGCTGTGTGTTGGGTCGCGGCAGGCGCCGCTTTTGCTCCATGGTGGTGTAACGCTGGTCCCAACGGCGCGTGCCCGGCGCCATGTGCTCCTTCCCTTCACCCCAAAGCGCGGCACGCACGTAGTCTTGCGTGCGCCAACCAACGCGGTGATCCACCGCCAGGCCGAGCCGGTTCACGTAAAAATCTTCCGCCCACTCAAGGTCGTGACACTCGATGGCGGCATGGTCGATACCCAGGACCTTACCGCGAGAGTCTGCGGATGTCTGAGAGGCTACTAGCTGAATGCGATTACCGTCCGGGTCGAAAAAATAGAAGTTGTCGGCTTCTTCTGCGGGTCGATCCTCTTTGTAAGTATGGAGGGGCACATCGCGAGCGGCCAATTTCTTTCCGATCGTTTCCCGATCCAAGGGCGTCACTCGGTAGGCCTGATGAACACCCGTTTCAGACAGCGATCGAGGCTGCTCGTTCTCGGAGAGGATGAGCCACTGACCCGACGCTGTTTGTAAGAACGCATTACGTCCGCAATCTGGCACGCAATCATAGCCCGCGGACTCAAATCCCAAGAGACGGTAAAATTCTTCACCGCGCTGCAGATCAGAAACTTCAACAACGATGTGGCTGATACCTTCCATGGGCAAGCTATCCCACGCCGGTAATATAGGGCTTTTGATAGTCCACCTCTTCGTCGCGCCGCCAGAGGATCTCAAGGAAGTTCCCGCTCGGATCCTTGAAGTAGATTGACTGGCCGAAAGGACCCTTCTCCGGGTGATCAACCGGACCTTCAACCGGGACATTCCGCGCCGTCAACTCGTTCATAATTTGGTTGAACCGGCCGCGTGAAACCCGAAAGGCGTGGCGAAAACCGTGAGCGCCGCGCTCTTGATCCTGAGGAGGCATCGGCATGAAGTCGCGCGGCACCACCAAGGCCAGCAGGTAGTCTTCCAGGATGACCGCTCCGTGAACAGATCTGCCCCGGATAGCGTCATCGGTTTTGAAATTGACACGGTTTCCGCGGCGCGCGCCCAAGACATTGCAGTAGAAGTCCTCCGCCTCGTTTAGATCATGAACGCAAATAGCGCTGTGACTCAGACCCTCGACGTCAGCCATGATTCTCTCCTTTTCGCCGGGCCAACTAACTTCGCCTCGCTTCGTTCTCGGTCGTCGCTGGTCCTCAACGTATTCAAAAAATACGTCTCCGGCCGCCTTCTCCCTCGGGCCTCGTGATGCTCGTTATCTGACACGGCGAACATTATCGGTCGTATTTTGATCTTTTCATTGGTGAGCTGATTTACTTAGACGCTTTGAACGCTCGCGGCACAGAATTGCGCGCCGCAAACGGCGGGAACCACTTGATCAGGATGATAATTTTTGCGCACAAGAATTTCCGATGTATCTACGATCACGCTGCCGTCTTCTGCTATCGTCACCGGATGCAGCCTCAGCGGGCCGACGTTTTCGAGATGGCCCGTAAACTCCCCTTTGCGATTGTAAGTAGCGCTGTGAAACGGGCAATAAAACCGCCAATGCTCGCTTTCCCACTTGAGCTGGCCGTTGCGGTGAGTGCACCAGCTCGAAACCGCCATAAAACCATCGTTAAGCCGCACCAGAAAAAACATGCCCTTCGGAAACGAAGTCACCGAGCCCACCTCGAACTCCTCGATCGTGCCGCAATGCACTTTACCGGCGCTGGGCCTGATGAGCTGCGTCGCTTCCGGACCATGCGCCTGGACCTGGTAGCGGTGACCGTCGGGGTCGAAGATATCCATGCTCCTTTCGCCCATGGCCCGAAACTCCTCGCGGCTGTCCTCGATGCTATAGCCAAAGGCCTTCATTCTTTCCTGTGCGCGCTTATACTGCTCGACCGTTAACAGCCAAGCATGGTGGATGCTGTTGCTGTTCGGACGGAAAGGCTCGACCGTGGGAACTTGGACCAGGAGAACCATCTGACCCGTGTTGGTCTTGAGAAGCGAGTTGGGTCCAACTTCGTTGACGAGATCTCTCCCGACCACGTCCAACGCCAAAACTTCCTGGTAGAACTTTTCCGAGCGATCCAGATCCGTCACCTGAACGACAAGATGACTGAAGCCATCAACAAGCGCCATCATGGCCTCCTCTATTCAGTGAAATGCAGGTTCTTGCTTGCCGCTTGAAATCCATTGTCTCGGTGAGCAAACGTTATCGAAGCTGAATTTTGTTTTCAACCCGCGCTTGCGCGGTTCAAGGTTCAATGTAGACCCGTTCGCGTAGAGCAAACGCGCCGTAAGCTCGTGAATCGGGCTAAGACCCCAGTTGACCCAGCCGCTTTTTCTTGGATAATGTCCAGCCAAAACGTTCGTCTCAAATCAGGAAGTGGGGCTCAATCGGGATGCCACCGGGGCGCGAGCGGATCAATAAATAGATACGGAGGAACCTGGCCATGACGTTCAGGTTTTGCAAGCGGGATTTTCCGTGCGTTTCCGTGCTGGTTGTTGTGCTGACCGGAGTCGCGCTGGGGGTCGATACCCGGCCGGCGGTCGCTCAAGAGTGGGAAGCGATCGTCAAAAAGGCCGAGGAGGAGGGGCAGGTCACTGTTTATGCCACCGACTCGATCGGCAACGCCCAGGTCATCTGGGCCGCTTTTCAGAAACGTTACCCAAGAATCAAGTTTGTCGGCACCACGATGGGAAGGGGAAGCGATCTCATTCCAAAGCTCTTCGCGGAGCGCAGGGCCGGCAGATTCCTCGCCGATGTTTTTCTCGGCGCGCCGTCCGCACTCTATCTCAATCTTTATAGAGCAAAAATAGTCGAACCGATTCCTCCGATCCTCGTACATCCGAGCGTGACCGACCTGTCGAAGTGGTGGATGGGAAAGCACCATTACGTCGATCCAGAAGGTCAGTACATCTTCATGTACGAGAGCGCGCTTTACGGGCCGCCGATTTCGTTCAATACCAACCTCGTGAACGAGAAAGAAATCAAATCGGCGTGGGACCTCGTTCAACCCAAGTGGAAGGGAAAGTGGGAATCGTTGCAGATACGTCCGACTCAGGGCTCGACCGCGCTGACCTACGTTTACCATCATCCTCGGCTCGGGCCGAAGTTCATCGAACGCGTCTTGCGCGACATGGAAGCAACGATGTTCCGTGACTTCCGCCAGGGAACCGACTGGCTGGCCCAGGGAAAATTCGCTCTTTGCTTTCTCTGCAGGAGAATCGACCGGGCGGCGATGCAGAGGCTGCCTGTCGCCGAGCTCGATCCCTACCAGATCGATGAGCAGCCAGGGCTTGGTTCTGGCTCCGGCGCTCTGGTGCTCATCAATCAGCACCCGCATCCCTACGGAGCTCGAGTTTTCATCAACTGGTATCTCTCTTTGGAGGGACAGATCGCTTTCCGCCAGGCCAATAGTGACGAGCTGAGAGTGGGCTCCTTGAGGGAAGATCTGCCGCCGGAGCTGCTGCCGCCTCTCGCGAGACGAAGAACGGACAAGGAATACGTCTGGATCAATCGACCCGAATGGATGGATTTCAAGCCGATCAGCAATCTCCTGGAAGACCTACGCAAGGGTAAATGATGCGGGCCGGGAGTTATCGTCCTTTCGTTTCCCCCCAAGCCAACTTCAACGGACAACTTTGAATCTCGTTAGGTTTTTTTTATGCAGATCTTAAATCAGCCTCACTTTTTCGCCGGATCGTAGCCGAGAATCGGTGAGAGCTACCGCCTTAAGGAAAAACTCAAAGCGGGCCTATTAAAGTCGCAATTCGCTTCCGAGCCCAGTTCGCCGAAAGAAAAGACCGCCTAGGAGGCCCAAGGAACCACGATCTCAGGTGAGGATGACCAGGGTCATACCAAATCGGATTAACACTACTCTGCAGGGGGGAATTTTAATGATTACAAAGGGGCCCTTTTTACGTGATTATTGACATTTTCCACGCGCGCAAGCGACACTGAGCCGTTACGGGCGAGCGTGTAACGCAGAGTCACTTTTAGTCCATCGCTCTTTGGCGGCAGCTTCCACGCGGCCATCAGGGGCATTAAATTTTTCGGTCAGGGTAATGTTAGATTTCTCAAAATGTACTTGGGTCTGGGAAATCTTCATAACCGGCATACATGACATATCCAACATAATTAACATAAGGCACGTGGCCTACGCGATTCGCATATGGTGTGAAACCTGGCCCACGCCGAGATTTTTTTGACAGGTTGGTAATTAGCCTGTTGTCGTTCTTAACTTCGCCGAGGTATTGGCCGTCTTGACCAAAGATTTCGTCTCCACGCAGTTTACCTACGTGTTTCCCGTCATGTGCCAGAGGTTGTCGCTGTCGAGATGGCCGAAGTATGTACCTCCCCAAGTCCAAACGGATGTCATCGCTCTCCTCCGGAAATAAAACCAATATATACAGAACAGCTTTCGTGGCCAATTAATATCCGCAAAGGCTACCTGCAAGAAGAATGCATTACTTGATGAACCGATGAGTTCGTCTGTAGTCCGAGAGTCGGTTCAACCCATCGTCTCCGTCTCAGTAAACGGCGTTTGGGTAACGGCATCCCGTAGAACAAACCAGAACCCGACGAAGCCAATAAGTTCAATCAGAAGCAGTCCAAGTAGGACGGCGAGCAACGGTACAATCCACCTTAGATGGTTTTGATACAAGACCTTATCAAAAACATCTCCCTGATCTGCTGCAACATGATGAAAACCGGCAAACCCTAAAATCCCCGCTATAGCCGCTAACAAAAGACAAACGGCAATCGTGGCCCAAAAAAGAAGTCTTCGCTGATTCTCATTCATTGGTTGATGGCCCCCGAACTAAAAGAACGGAGCAAACCGAACGGTACATGTGTTTAATTGCTCCGAGAACCAATCTTTAATTTTCCGTTGCTCGTCTACATTATGGGCTAGTTTATCCCCGACAAACGCATGCTCCATTGCCCCCCAGTGAGTAAAGGTGTACCGCGTTGTGATAGATTTCTTGAACGAAGGCGTAAATACGGTTGTCGAATAGAAAGATAACCGTTTTCGTGTCCCGCAGAAATTGCGTTTCGGAATTCGGTTCTACCCGCCCGCGTGTAAGGATGTTCGCTATGAAAGAAGTAATTACCTCGTAGAGTTTGTGGCGGCGCTCAAAAAGTTCGTGCTTCAAGCGAAGGTTGTTTGTTCGCCACTGTTGCCATGCGTGTCGGTCTTCGTTGGACTGTGTGCAGTCGAATCGAGGTCACGCTTGCGTCTCGCCTTTATGTGGCAAATTTCACCGGTGATGGTGCCAGTAGGTTCAATGATCGGAACTTTGCAGTCGGGAAACGCACAAACGTTTCCGGACAATGCGAAGAGTTGCTTGATCGTCTTTTCGGTGGGTTCAGGCATGACGACTCCGCCGACGCGTAGTCAATCCGTGCTTTTATACATCAATCTTGCGTCAGCGGGCAAATTCGCGAAGCGCCACCGGATTGTTTGCCCCGTGTCCCTGTGAGTCTGCGCGTAGTCTGCAAAATCTAACGGGCTTCCGTTCTCCCTCGTGCTACGAGGGGAGCGAATGCGGCGTGTAAGCGTTGTAATGTGGCGTGTAGCCGCACTCGCTCGCTGTGTTGACTATCAGCGGCACTTTGGCGCGGAACTGGCAAAGCGAGACCGGCTCATCCATCAGATTCGCGAATTTGTGATCGAGGACGGCGGGGCAAGGAGACTCCGCGGCACTGATGGGCGGCGGCGAGGCCAACGCCGCGAGCGCGGCGACGATAAACGCGCAGATCGATCGGGCGAGCATACTTTTCCAACCAGCTGTCCCACTTTTTTATCACATGATCTCGGGAGGTCCGGACAGGCGTAACCAATCAACAAACAGAGTTGTGCCGTAGACGATCTGAGCCTTATGCGATCACCAAACCCCTTCGCGAATTTTTGCTTGTGACTTGCGTGATTTATCGATGTGGCCTACCATAGCTATGAAGATAGTTATCAGTAAGGAGATCTACTGATGAAGACCGTGCAAATGACCTTGGATGAAAACCTCGTAAAGGCCGTAGACAGCGCCGCAAAGAAGTTGGGTACGACACGATCCGGCTTTACCAGGGAAGCGTTGCGGTCTGCTCTTAAGGAAGTCCGCCTCAAGCAACTAGAATCCAGACATCGCGCTGGCTATGAGCGTAAGCCGGTCAAGCGCGGCGAGTTCAGCGACTGGGAATCGGAACAGGTTTGGGGTGATTGATGAAGAGAGGCGAGGTCAGATGGTATGTGTTTTCACGACCGGACAAGAAACGGCCGGTTCTGATTCTGACCAGAGATTCGGCGTTGGAATTCCTGGGAGAGGTGACCGTTGCCCCGATCACGTCGACCATTCGGGATATTCCATCTGAAGTTTTGTTGAGTAAGGCAGACGGCATGCCCAGGGATTGCGCCGTCAACCTGGATCATCTTCAAACCGTTTCGAAAGGAAAAATCGGCTCGGTCATCACGACTTTGGGCGCAAGCAAAATGCAGCAGGTGCGGCCAGGCTTGCCTTTTGCTCTAGGCTTTTAAACGGCGCGGAATTTACATCGCAGAGGCCGAGGTCACGGAGCAAAGAGTTTTTGATCAAGGAATAATCTGAACTCTGTAATACTATAGGTGAACGTTTTCGCAGCGGTAGGCGTGTACTGAGCATCGCGAATGGCTCAGGACATGCCTTTGCCTTCGAATCCTCGGACCCCCTCTTTGACTCCCCCGGCGCTCAAAGAAGAACGCAACTACGAGCTTCGCCCAGAAAAAAGGAATACCAAGACCAAGGTCCAATCGAGATCGTGCGTTAAAACGCAAATACGGAGGCCGAAAATTTCAGCAAAGGTCTAAAACCGGAAAAGTCTACAACGCCGAGCACGGAAAAGATTCCGCTCGTGCGCTTGAAATTTCCAGCGGGATGATCAGGTCTTTACTCTTGACATCTGTGGACTCACGCGGTCTGACAAATGTCCCTCAACCGGCTTGGTACGGTTCAAGCGTTTTCGTGTGGGTCGCACGACCGCGGGAATTTGTTTCGCGGATCGCAATCACCCAGCCACGTCTGACCTGAGTGAAGCTATGATGTCGAGACGTTCTGCTCGGCGTCCACAGTTTTCCGCACCGTCGGCCGCTTCAGCATGCGGTCGTGCCAAGCCGTGTAGGCGCTGAGCTCTTTCATGGGGAATCCGCCGCGCGCGCCCCAACCGTAGAAAACGAGCGCGTAGGGATCGACCAGGGTGTAATCATTGCCCATGATCCACTCTTTTCCCTGGAACATGGAGTCGATCTCCTGACAATTGGCCCAGAAGGATTTCCGCCCGTTTTCCTTGACCGCGGCTTGCGCCGCTTCGCCTTCGGCAAAACGCTCGGGCCGATGGGAGCGCTGGTACGAGGGATGCACGATACTGGAGAACCAGCACATCGTCGCGATGCAGCGCGCCTCCTCGGCCGGATCGGTCGGCATCAGCTTCTTTTCCGGAAACCGCCTCGCAAGGTAAGTGAGTATCGCCGTGTTCTCGACCAGGATCTTGCCGTCAACACTGAGCGCCGGGACTTTACCCCGCGGGTTGATCTTCAGATAGTCTTCGGTCCGCTGCTGCTGCTTGGCGAGCAGGATCGGCTTGGCCTCGTAAGGCGTGCCGGTTTCTTCGAGACCGATATGAGAGGCCAAAGAACATGCGCCGGGACTGAAATAGAGCGTCAGCATGGGAACAACCCTCACTTGTCGAATTGTTTTGAGGCAGCGTATGCGCTAACGCGTTATCATGTCAACTCTCGCCGCCATCAAACGCGGTTGCCGGATGACGATCACATGCCACGCGCTAACAAAGGTGGTTGGAAGACCTGCTCCAGAGGACGTCAGTATAGAGGCCGGGGCGGATGCCCGACTTGATGGAAGGGCAATCGCGCCACCGGCAGGGACACAATACAAATTTGTTGTGATTCATAGTCTTGTATCTGGCTATCCGCTGACTATCCCCGATGCTTAGAAGCTGCCAGCGGCACGTTTACAATTCAAAACTCATACGCTTCAAGCAAAGCGCTTGTAATGGGCAGGACTGGATTTAGACCCTTGCGAGCTTGGTCCGGAATGATGCGGAAGAAATTGTTCCGCGAACTATTTCTTCGCCGGATCGTAGCCGAGAATCGGTGAGAGCCAGCGCTCGACTTCCGCGACTCGCATGCCTTTGCGGGCGGCGTAGGACTCCACCTGATCTTTGCCGACGGCGCTTATCGCGAAGTAGCGCGCTTCGGAGTGCGCGAAGTAGAGACCGCAGACCGACGCCGCCGGATACATGGCGAAGCTCTCGGTGAGAGTGATTCCGGCCGCTTGGTTGACGTCGAGCAAATCGAAGATGATCGGCTTCTCAGTGTGATCGGGTTGGGCGGGATAGCCCGGCGCGGGGCGAATGCCGCGATATTTTTCCGTGATCAGATCCTCGGGACTTAACTTTTCGTTCTTGCCGTAGCCCCACTCGGCGCGCGCGCGCTTGTGCAGATATTCGGCGAAGGCTTCGGCCAAGCGGTCCGCCAGGGCTTTTACCATGATCGAGTTATAGGGATCCTGTTCCTTCTCGAAGCGTTCGGCTAGCTCCTGGCAGCCGTGGCCCGCGGTGACGGCGAAGGCGCCGATGTAGTCGACGTGTCCGCTGTCGCGCGCCGCGATGAAGTCGGCCAGCGCGAGCTGCGGCTTGCCGCGCGAGTTGTCCTTCTGCTGGCGCAAGGTGTGCAGCCGCGCAAGCACTTTGGCGCGCGTCGAGTCGGCGTAAACCACGATGTCATCGCCTTCGCTGTTGGCCGGATAAAAGCCGTAAACTGCGTTTGCCTTGAGCCGGCGCTTGCCGACGATTTCCTTGAGCAGCTCCTGGGCATTCTCGAACAGCTCCCGTGCCGCCGGTCCTCGGGTCGGGTCCTGCAGCAGGTCGGGATAGTGCCCGCGGATCTCCCAGGTATGAAAGAACGGCGACCAATCGATAAACGGCACCAGCTCCGCCAGGGGAAAATCTTGCAGCACCCGCCTGCCGGTAAACTCCGGCACGGCGATATGATGATCATCCCATTCGGTGTGCAGTTTGTGGCGCACCGCTTCATCGTAGGTCAATAGCTGGGTGCCGACGCGGCTCTCGAATTGCGCGCGGATCTCCTCCTGTTCGCGGCGGTTCTGCTGACCGAGCGTTTGGCGTGCCTCGGCCCTGATCAGGGCGCCAACCACCGGCACAGCGCGCGAGGCGTCGACCACGTGGATCGTCTCATGTTTGTAGCCCGGCGCGATTTTAACCGCCGTGTGGCGCTTGCTGGTCGTGGCGCCGCCGATGAGCAACGGCAGGTTCAAGCCGCGCCTTTCCATTTCGCCGGCCACGTGAACCATTTCATCGAGCGACGGCGTAATCAGCCCGCTCAGACCGATGATATCGGCATTTTCCGCGATCGCGGTTTCGATAATTTTGTCCGCCGGCACCATCACACCCAGATCGATGACGTCGTAATTGTTGCAGCTAAGCACGACGCCGACGATGTTCTTGCCGATGTCGTGCACGTCGCCCTTAACGGTGGCGAAAACCAGCTTGGTGCGCTTAGCGCTGTCTTGCGCCGCCTTTTTTTCCGCTTCCAGGAACGGCGTCAAATATGCCACCGCTTTTTTCATCACGCGGGCGCTCTTGACCACCTGCGGCAAAAACATTTTGCCGGAACCGAACAGATCGCCGACCACGTTCATGCCGTCCATCAGCGGGCCCTCGATCACCGCCAGCGGCTTGCCGTACTTTAAACGCGCCTCCTCGACATCTCGATCGATAAAGTCCGTGATGCCTTTCACCAGCGCGTGCGACAAACGCTCTTCGACCGCGCCGGCGCGCCAGCCATCGTCTTTCACCACCGCCTTGTCGGATTTCTTGACGGTCTCGGCGAACGTGACCAAGCGCTCGGTCGCGTCGCTACGGCGATTGAGCAACAAATCTTCGACTAATTCGAGCAGGTCCTTGGGAATCTCTTCGTAGACGGCGAGCATGCCGGGGTTGACGATGCCCATGTCCATGCCCGCTTTGATAGCGTGGTACAAAAAAGCCGAGTGCATCGCCTCGCGCACCGGATTATTGCCGCGGAATGAAAACGAAATATTGCTGACGCCGCCGCTCACTTTCGCCAGCGGCAGATTGCGTTTTATCCAGCGCGTCGCTTCGATGAAATTGACGGCGTAATCGTTGTGCTCTTCGATGCCGGTGCCGACCGTCAGAATATTCGGATCGAAGATGATGTCCGTAGGCGGAAACCCGACTTGCTCGGTGAGAATCCTGTAGGTGCGCGCGCAGATCTCGATCTTTCGCGCCAAAGTGTCCGCCTGGCCGCGCTCGTCGAACGTCATCACGATCACCGCCGCGCCGTAGCGGCGCACCAGCCGGGCCTGATCGATGAATTTTTCCTCGCCTTCCTTGAGGCTGATCGAATTGACGATGCCCTTGCCCTGCACACACTTGAGCCCCGCTTCGATGACCTCCCACTTGGAGCTGTCGACCATCACCGGCACGCGCGCGATGTCCGATTCGCCGGCAATCAGGCGCAGAAATTTTTCCATCGCCGCTTTTGAGTCGAGCATGCCCTCGTCCATGTTGACGTCGATGATCTGAGCGCCGCCCTCGACCTGCTGGCGCGCCACACTGACCGCCTTTTCAAGATCGCCGGCGAGGATGAGCTTGGCGAATACCGGCGAGCCGGTGACGTTGGTGCGCTCGCCGATGTTGACGAAGTTAGACTCGGGCCGCACGCTGACGCTTTCCAGACCGCTCAAACGCAGATAAGGCTCCACCGCGGGCACGGCGCGCGGCGGTTTGTCTTTCACGGCTTCGGCGATCGCTTTGATGTGCGCCGGCGTCGTGCCGCAGCAGCCGCCGACGATATTGAGCCAACCGTTATCGACCCATTCGCAGAGTTGCGGCGCGAAGGATTCCGGAGTTTCGGGAAACCCAGTCGGCAACAGCGGATCGGGCAGTCCGGCATTGGGATGGCTGCTCGTATGAACCGGCGCGATGCGCGCCAGCTCGTCAATCAGCGGGCGCATCTCCTTGGGGCCCAGCGCGCAATTCATGCCGACGCTCAACAGCGGCACATGCGAGATCGAATTCCAGAACGCCTCGACGGTTTGGCCGGTAACGCCGCGATTGCTGCCGGGTTGGATGAACGTCACCGAGGCCATCAGCGGCAGGTGAATTTTTCGTTCATCGAAAAGCTTGGCGATGGCGAAAAAAGCCGCCTTGGCATTGAGCGTGTCGAAGATCGTTTCGACCAACAAAATGTCGGCGCCGCCGTCGATCAAGCCGCGCGCCTGGTCGTGATAGGCCGCCACGAGATCGTCGTAAGTGACGCCGCGGGTCGCCGCGCTGTGCACGTCGGTCGAGATCGAGCAGGTCCGGTTGGTCGGACCGATCGCGCCGGTGACAAAACGCGGGCGCGATGGATCTTTCTTCGTGACCATCTCCACCGCCCGGCGCGCCGCCTTGGCGCCGGCGACGTTCATGTCGTACACATGCGGCTCGAGCTTGTAGTCGGCCATCGACACCGAGGTGGAATTGAACGTATTGGTCTCGACGATATCCGCGCCGGCTTCGAGATATTGAACGTGCAGATCGGTAATCAGGTCGGGCTGCGTGAGGCACAGCACGTCGTTGCACCCCTTGAGATCGTGAGTATGGTTCGCGAAACGGTCGCCGCGGAATGCCTTTTCGTCGAGCTTGTGGGTCTGGATCATCGTCCCCATGGCGCCGTCGAGGACGACGATGCGCCGGGACAATATTTCACGAAGTTGTCTTTCCGGATCGATCATCGGTTCGCCTGCTTGCTCTTTCTTCTCGCGGCTGCCGGCAAGCTCGCGCGCGCGACAAAAACTTCCACGGGCCGGTTGCCGTTGCGCGCCAATCTCTCGCCGGCGAAGGAACCGGTTAAATAATAATCGACGGCTTCGGCTCCGGCATCCTGGAACCAGCGCTCGATCGCGGGCCGGCCGAATCCCAGCCATCGGTGCGCCATCTGATCGCGCATCCACTCCTGCTTGTGCTCCACCAGGTCGACGAGGATCACGGAACCGCCCGGCCGGGTGATGCGGCAAAGCCCGGCAATGGCGCGCTCCGGGTCCGGCAGAAAGTGGAGCACCATCACGCAAAACGCCGCGTCGACGCTGTTGGGCTGGAGCGGCAATTTAAGCGCATCGCCGAGGCGAAACTCGACGTTGTCGAGCCTGCGCTCTTTGGCCGTCGCGCGCGCGCGCCGCAACATCTCGCTGGACAGATCGACGCCGATCACCTTGCGCGCGAAACGGGCCAGCTCGAAGGTCAAGCTGCCCGTGCCGCAACCGATATCGGCCAAGGTGAGATCGCGCGGCAGCAACTTTTCGATCGCCAACGAAGTGACGCGATCGTCGAAATAACTCTTGCGAATGCGCTCCCAATCTCCCGCCACCGACTCGAAATAACTCTGCGACCGGCGCAAGCGCCGGCGCCGGCAGGCAGCCAGGCGCGCCTGGTCCTGTTTGATTTCGGGGATTTCCGCGATGCGCGCCTGCAGTGACTTGTAAAGCTCGCGCGTTGGCTCCGGCATTTTCTGCCGTACGGAGAAATAGACGCTCGTGCCCTCCTTGCGATCCTGGACGAAACCCGCGTCGCGCAGGATGGCAAGATTGCGCGACACCGAGGACTGCACCGACGCCACCACTTCCTGCACCTCGCCAACCGTCAGCTCCTCCTCGCAGACCGCCGCAAGAATGCGCAGTCGCAACGGGTCCGCCAATGCTTTAAGTGTGCGAACAAATTCCATACTGGCCAACGTTCGATCATTATATTTGGATATTGTGATATTTACAACCGCCAGCGCAAGCGCGTCGCAGCGGCGCTCTAGTTCAAAAATTTGCGCGGTCTGCCCAGATGATTCGGAAGTTGATGGCGCTCGGATTCAGAAATCTCTCCCGCCAGGGCGCAGAGTCGCCAGCTTCAGACACGAAAGATGGTAACTTTTCGAATGGCTTTTCACTCCCAACTCCGAACTTTGCGGCCTTCGCGTCTTTGCGGGAGATATTCCGAGACGCGGTGGTAAGTTCGGATCCTTTGCCTCACCCGGCGTGTTTCACGCTACCTTCTGCGCGAATAGGCCGGCGCGAAACGACGGTTCGCCGGCATCGCAAAATTTTCCTTCGCGGTAGCCGAGCACGCGAAAGTCGCGGAAGTGATCCAGCAATTCGTTATGAGCCAGCAAATAATCCGGGTTTCTCGGATGACCGATGGCTTGTTGGTCGATCAGATAGGTTTCGAAGATCACATGACCGCCGGTTTTCAGCGCCATCTTAATATTCGCGATTAGCGAGCGTTGCAGATAATTGATGTTCACGATCAGATCGTAGTGCGCCGCCGGGAGCTGAAGCTGTTCCAAGTCGGCTTGTTGCCAATGGATCGACAACGATCTTTCCGCGGCCTGCTTCCGTCCCTTTTCCAGCGCAACAGCCGATATGTCGATCGCGGTAACCTCGAATTCGAGACTGGCAAGGTAGAGCGCGTTGCGCCCCTTGCCGCAGGCAACATCGAGGGCTCGCCCCGGCGCTATCTTCCAAACGTCGCTTTCCACGATTTCCCGTAAAAAGCTCGACGGCGCTTCCATGCCGTCGCTTTGGGCATGTTGCCGATCCCATCTGATTTGATCATCCTGTGACATGAGCAAAATCCAACGAGCGCTGCGCCGGGCTCACGACACCGCGCGCGCCAGGGTTACGACGAACACCTGCTGCGCGCCGCTCTTCTTGAGCGTTCGGCTGCATTCGTTCACCGTCGCGCCGGACGTGTAGACATCGTCAACTAACAATACATTCTTCTTATGGATCAAACGGCCTGGCGCCAGCGCGAAGGCGCCGCGCACGTTGCGCCGCCGCTCTTCTTCGTTAAGCTGCGTCTGCGGCGGCGTCTCTTTGACCCGGCGCAGTAAAAACGGTTCCATGGGAATGGCGTAGGTACGACTGAGCTGTTGAGCCAGCAACACGGATTGATTGAAGCCGCGCCAGCGCAACCGTCTGGGATGAAGCGGCACGGGAATAATGACGTCAGCCTCGCAACCGGCTAAAAATTCCCGGCAGCCGCGCGCCATGACACGGCCAAGCGGTTTGCCGAGCGCGACCTTGCGGCCGTATTTGAATTTCTGCACGGCTTGACGCAGCGGGTGCTCTTCCCTTTCCTCGCGCGGGTAACATGCCCAGGCTTGCGCCCGGGTAAAAGCCGGCGGGCGCGCCAGACACACGGCGCAGCTGTGGTCATCGCCGGCGGCATCGGGAAACGGCCTCCCGCACACTTTGCAGAGTGGATGAACGACCCGTTGAATCTTGGCCCAGCAGCCGGAGCAAAAATATTCCGCGTCGCGGCCGATAATCCGCGTGGCGCAGGCGCGGCAGCGCGGCGGATAAAGCCAATCGACGACCCAGTCAAACCGATCGGCGAAAGATGATTGCGGCGAGAATTCCATCGGCGCGTGCTCTAGCAAAACGGCGCGGATATCGAAAGATCCCGCAGCAAGAGCCTGTGTCGCAATGTCATCCTTCGGCCATAGCCGAAGGATCTCGTCTTCATTAAGTGACTGAAAATGCGAGATGCTTCGCTGCGCTCAGCATGACACCCAAGGAGTTTTTCTCATAACGTGACGGCGAGTAAATGATCAGGCTTCGACGATCAACGAATGCCCGGTCATCTCCTGCGGCTGCGGCAGCTTAAGGAGTTGCAGCACGATCGGCGCGATGTCGACGCCAGAGCCCTGATTAAGCCGGCACTTGCGGCGCTCATCATCGACCAAAATCACCGGCACGAGATTGGTCGTGTGGGCGGTGTGCGGCATGCCGGTATCGTAATCGATCAGCTGCTCGATGTTGCCATGGTCCGCCGTGATAACAACCTTGCCCTTCTTGCTCATCGCCGCGTCGACGACTTTTGCGAGACACTCATCGATCACCTCGACGGCGCGCACTGAGGCATCGAAGTTTCCGGTATGGCCGACCATGTCGGCGTTGGCGTAGTTGGCGATCACCAGCCCAACATCCTGTTCGCGTAAGTGTTTGACCAGCGCTTCGGTGACCGGCCGCGCGCTCATTTCCGGCCTCAAGTCATAGGTCGCCACGTCTTTGGGCGAAGGAATGAGAATACGCTCCTCGCCGGGAAATTTTTTCTCCTCACCGCCGTTAAAAAAGTACGTCACGTGGGCGTATTTCTCGGTCTCGGCGATGCGCAGCTGGCGCACGCCGGCCTGGCTGGCGATCTCACCGAGAATGCGCCGGATTTCCCGCGGCGCGTAGGCGGCGGGAAGTTTGAACGTTTCGTCGTACCGGGTCATGGTCGTGTACGACGACAGCATCGGACGGCGCTTGCGCGAAAACTCGTTAAAATCATCATCGATCAGCGCCCGCGTCAACTCTCGTGCGCGGTCGGCGCGGAAGTTGAAAAAGATCACGCCGTCGCCGTTCTGAATCAAACCGACCGGCGCGACGCCTTTAATCACCGCCGGCAGAACGAACTCGTCCGTGACCTTGGCTTTGTAACTGTCGCGAATGGCGCCGAGCGCGGAATCCGCCTCTTTGCCGATTCCCTCGGTCAGGCAAACATAGGCTTTCTCAACCCGGTCCCAACGTTTGTCGCGGTCCATGGCGTAGTAGCGTCCGCTCACGGTGGCGATTTTAACGTTGGCATAAGCTTTGAGCTTTTCGTTGAGGTCGAGCATGAACTGCTCGGCGCTGGTCGGCGGCGTATCGCGCCCGTCTAGGAAGAGATGCAGATAAACCTCGCCGATTTGCTCCCGGCGGGCCATCTCGATGAGCGCCTCCATGTGACGCTGATGGCTGTGCACGCCGCCGTCGCCCAGCAGGCCCATCAGATGCAAGCGGTTGCTCGCCGCTTTAGTCTTGCGCAGGGCGTCGAGCAGTACAGAATTCTTATAAAAACTGCCTTCCTCGATGTCTTTGTGGATGAGCGTCAGATCCTGGTAAACGATCCGGCCCGCGCCGAGGATCATGTGGCCGACTTCCGAGTTACCCATCTGCGCCTCCGGCAAACCGACGTCGACGCCGGACATGGACAAGCGGGAGTTCGGGTAGCTCTTCAGCAGGGCATCCAGATTGGGCGTTGAGGCGTTGGCGATCGCATTGCCTTCTTTTCTGGAGTTGATGCCGAAGCCATCCAAGATGACGAGAATCACTGGCGACGTGGTGCTCAAGAATGATTCCTTTCTGTGCCGGATATTCGACGGGCCGGCCGCCGCCATACGCGCAAAAACAGTCGAGCTGCCTAGGCTAACGAATCGTTGGCGATCTGGAATTGGCCGACGAGCTGAGCAACCGGCTCCGGTAGCTGCGCCCGCGGCGCGTGGCCCCACAGGCCGTCGAGATCGTAGAACTCGCGCACGGGCTCGTAGAAAACATGGACGATGACATCGGAGAAATCGATCAACGCCCAGTGGCCGCGCTGCGTCCCTTCAACGGCAAAGGGCCGGATACCCTCTTCAGCCGCGTTATCCTCGATTCCCTGCGCGATGCTCTGCACTTGGCGGTCTGACCGGCCTGAGCAGAGGATGAAATAGTCGGCAATGGAGGTGTGTTCGCGGACTTCGAGCACGACTAAGTCGCATGCCTTCTTGTCGAGAGCGAAGCGTGTCAACAGCAGGGCTTTTCCCCAGGAACTGATCTCTGCCAAATTCGTCACCGCTCCGCGCGCCCGTTGCCGTACAGGCCGCGCCGTTTAATATACTTCTCTACTTCCGGTGGCACTAAATAACGGATGGATTTCCCCTGTTGGACCAATGCGCGAATCTCTGACGCCGAGATCGCAATATCAGTGAGTTCGTCAAAAAATACCCGTGTGCCGCTCCCATGACGATAATTCTTACCCTTTGAATCATAACAAAAGAGTTTTTTTACGGCAACGCCGGTTTCCTTGAGCGGGTCTTTTTCCTTGCTGCCCGGCCGCGAGGTGACGATAAAATTGCACAGCGCGAATATGGCGGCAAAATCCTTCCAGGTGCCGATCTCGCGAAAGGCATCGAAACCGATGATGAAGTAAAGCGAGTCGCCCGGACTCTTGCGCGCGGCGAACTCTCGAATCGTGTCGATGGAGTAGGAAACGCCGGAGCGGGAGATTTCGGCGGTCGAGACTTCGAAACGCGGATTCTTGGCCACCGCCAGGCGCACCATCCGCAAACGGTCGCGCGCCGGCGTCGTCGTGTGGCCGCGCTTGTGCGGCGGTACGGCGGCGGGGATAAAGTAGACGCGATCGAGACCGAAAGTTTCGCACACCTCTTCGGCGCTGCGCAGATGCCCCCAATGGATCGGGTCGAAAGTGCCGCCAAATAGACCGGTTTTCATAAGGCGCGGCGGCAATCTTGCGGCACGGAGTGAGATGAAGTGTCGATACGGAGTTTTGTCGGCGCATCGCGCGGCGGGGGAGTCTTAAGTCTCGCATCCCGGGTTGAGCCGGAATTTATAGCAGTAGATCCCCGGCGCACGGAAGACAGGACGAACCTAATTGACGAGCCGATCATTCGCGAATCTGCCCGTCGCCGAAAACGATGAACTTGGTCGTCGTCAGTTCCTCCAGCCCCATGGGACCGAAAGCGTGGATCTTGCTCGTGCTGATGCCGATCTCGGCGCCCAGGCCAAGCTCGCCGCCGTCGTTAAAGCGCGTCGAGGCGTTTACCATCACGGCCGAAGAGTTGACGCGCTCGATGAATTCGCGCGATCTTTGATAATGGGTCGTGACGATGCTTTCGGTGTGTTCGGAGCCATAGCGCTCGATATGGTCGATGGCCTCGTCCATGTCTTTGACGATCCGTACGGCGAGAATCAAATCGAGGTACTCTTCCGTCCAGTCGGATTCCGTGGCCTTCTTGACCCCGGGCGCCATCGCGCAGGTCTTTGCACAGCCGCGGATCTCCACGCCGGCCGCCTGATACTTGGCGATCATCGCCGGCACGAACTCGGGTGCGACCGCTTCATGCACGAGCAATGTTTCCATGGCGTTGCACACCGATGGCCGCTGCACCTTGGCGTTAAAGCAAATGCGCTCGGCCATCGCCAGAGACGCATCGGCGTCGACGTAAACGTGGCAAACGCCTTTGTAATGTTTGATCACGGGAATTTTGGAATTCGCCGCCACGGCGCGAATCAGATCCTCGCCGCCGCGCGGAATGATGAGGTCGATGTATTCTTCGAGCTGCAGCAGTTCGTTCACCAGGGCGTGCTCTTTAAATTGGACCATCTGCACGGCGTCCTCGGGCACCGCGGTCCCGGCGCAGGCGTCGCGCAAAACGGCGCCGATCGCTTGATTGGAATGATGTGCCTCGCTGCCGCCGCGCAGGATCACGGCGTTACCGGACTTCAAACAAAGCGCCGCGGCATCGGCGGTCACGTTGGGGCGCGCTTCGTAGATCATGCCGATCACACCGAGCGGAATGCGCATGCGACCGACTTGCAAACCGTTGGGGCGGCGCCACAGCTTGACCACCTCATGCACCGGGTCGGCCAATGCGGCAACCTCGCGCAACCCCGTCGCCATGCCCGACACGCGGCCGGCATCGAGGGCGATGCGGTCGAGCACCGCCTCGGAAACTCCCGCCTGCTTGGCAAACTCCAAGTCTTTGCGATTTTCTACCAGCAAGTACGGGCTCTGCGCCTCGAGCTTGTCGGCCATCAAGAGCAGCGCCCGATTTTTTTCCGCCGTCGACAACGGCGCCAGTTGACGCGCCGCCGCTTTCGCCTGTCTTCCCAGGCGGAGCGCTTCTGCTTTTAGAGTTTGAGCCTCAACGGTCATGGCTTCCTAGGACGACGAGATCGTCGCGATGGATGATCTCATCGTAGGCTTTGTAGCCCAATATTTTTTCAATCTTGCTTGTATGCAATCCTTTGATCTGATTCAACTCCTGCGCGCTGTAGTTCACCAAGCCGCGGGCGAACTCGCGGCCGTGCAGATCCAGGCAGCGCACGCACTCGCCGACGCCGAAGCTGCCGCGGATTTCTTTCAAACCCGAAGGCAGCAGGCTGCGGCCTTTTTGCACCAGCGCCTCGTGCGCTCCCGCATCGACGACCACGTCGCCGGCCGGTTTCAAGTTGTAGGCAATCCAGTGCTTGCGATGGGTCAGACGATTTTGATCGGCCAGGATCAACGTACCGACCTGGTCCTGAATATCAAAAACTCTCTCGACGGCGCGCGCGTTGAGACCGTTCGTGATGATCGTCGGAATGCCCGCCACGGCGGCTTCTTCGCCGGCGGCGACTTTAGTCGCGATGCCGCCGGTGCCGAAGGCGCTCTGGCTCAGGCCGTTGACGCTGGCTTTGGCTTGCTTGACGTCGTCAATTAGGCCGATCAGGTTTGCGTCCTCATGGACGCGCGGGTCGCGGTCGTAAACCCCTTCAACGTCGCTGAGGATCACCAGCAGGTCGGCGCCCAGCAAAGCGGCCACGAGCGCCGACAAATGATCGTTGTCGCCGAATTTCATCTCCTCGACGGCCACCGTGTCATTCTCGTTGACGATCGGCACGATCGAAGACTCGAGCAGCATTTGAAAGGTATGCTTGGCGTTGAGGTAGCGCTGGCGATTGGCCAAATCGGCGTGCGTCAACAGAATCTGCGCCACGCTCTTGTCGAATTTCGCGAAGTGGCGCTCGTAGAGCGCCATGAGCTTGATCTGGCCGACGGCGGCGAGCGCCTGTTTTTCCGGAATGGTCTTCGGCCGCTGCTTGCGCCCGAGCCGCATCATCCCCGCCGCCACCGCTCCCGAGCTCACCACGACAATCTCTTTTTTCTGATCGTGCAGCGCCGCGAGCCCGCGCACTAACGCGCGCAGGCGCGACTCTTCGATCCCGTCGCTCGACGACAGGATTTGGCTGCCGATCTTTACCACCACGCGCCGCACGCGGCGCAAGATCTCGCGCTTATGCTCCAGCGGCGTCACGGATCGCCTCGCGGTCTCGCTTGCTGCCTGCTAATTTGCCGCCGACCGTTTGCACGAGCTTTCCGACGCCTTCGGTCGTGGCAGCTGAGATCATATACAGCGGTCTAAATTCCTTGGCCAGCTTGCGCGCCAAAACTTTTGCGTTTTCTCTGGCTTCGGCTAAATCGATCTTGTTGGCGACAACGATTTGCGGTTTTTTTGCCAGCTCCGGGTCAAACAGCGCCAGCTCGCGATTGACGGTATTCCAGTCGGCCAGCGGATCCTCTGGGTCGATCTGCGAAGCATCGATCAAGTGAATGAGCAAACGGGTCCGCATCACGTGGCGCAGAAACTTGTGTCCCAAGCCGTGACCTTCATGGGCGCCTTCGATGAGCCCGGGAATATCGGCAACGACAAAACTTTTTCCTGCCTCGTAGCCGACTACGCCGAGATTGGGCACCAGCGTCGTGAACGGATAGTCGGCGATCTTGGGCCGCACCGCCGAGATTGCCGCGATCAAGGTCGATTTACCGGCGTTTGGCAAACCAATGATGCCGACGTCGGCCAGCAGGCGCAGCTCGATCTCCAGCTCGCGCTCCTCACCGGGCTCCCCCGGCTGAGCAAATCGCGGGCTTCGATGGGTCGACGATACGAAATGCGCGTTCCCTTTGCCGCCACGGCCACCGGCGGCGATGATCATGCGCTCGCCGGCAGTCGGCAAATCGCCGATCAGTTCGCCGGTTGCCGCGTCTCGGATAATCGTTCCGACCGGAACGTGGATCACGCGATCATCGCCGCGCCGCCCGTGGCAGTCGCTGCCCATGCCATGCTGGCCGCGCCCCGCCTTGTATTGTTTTTGATAGCGTAGATCGAGCAGCGTCAAGAGCTGGGGATCGGCGACCATGACGACATCGCCGCCGGGCCCGCCATTGCCGCCGTTCGGTCCGCCGCGCGGCACATGCTTCTCCCGGCGAAAGCTCACGCAACCGCGCCCGCCGTCGCCGGCGAAAACGCGGATCTTAGTTTCATCAATAAACTTCATAACCACAAGCCATTCATCGTCAGTTCTCGGTACCAGCCCTGCCTGCCGAGCCCATTTTGCCTTTTAACTTTTGCCTTTCTTGCATCATCTCCCTACGCCGGGCAAAAAAAAAGCCCCGAAAGGGGCTTTCTTATCACGAGCGCTCAATTTACTGAGCGGGCAGGACGGCGACGCGCTTCCGCTCCTTATCCTTGCGCTCGTAACGTACCACGCCATCGATCAGCGCGAATAGCGTGTAGTCCCGGCCCATGCCGACGTTCTTACCCGGATGGATGCGCGTGCCGACTTGGCGCACCAGGATGTTGCCCGCGCGCACGGTTTCGCCGCCGAAGATTTTGACGCCGCGTCTTTGCCCTTGACTATCGCGGCCGTTGCGTGAACTGCCGCCGGCTTTTTTATGTGCCATGATTCGTTCCTTAACTAAGCTTCAATCGCCGTGATTTTCAACGCGGTTTGATACTGCCGATGACCGCGTTGCCGGCTGTAGCTCTTTCGTCTTTTCTTTTTGAAAACGCGAATTTTTTTGGCCCGCATCTGATCGACGATCTCGCCGGTGACGGTGGCATTGGCCACCAGGGGTACGCCGATCTTTACCTCATCGCTGCCGCCGACAAATAACACGTCGGGCAGGGTCACCTTCTCGCCCACCGCGCCGGTCAGTTTTTCGACCTTGACGACATCGCCCTCGGAGACGCGATATTGCTTTCCACCGGTTCTAATTACCGCATATTTCATAGGATTTTCTCGGAACACGTTTTCTAAAGGAAATTGCCTGGAAAGTCAACTGGAGCTGCGTAGTGGTTCAGTTTCGCAAAAATTTGGGGCGCCCATTCTAAGTCAATATCGTCTACCCTCTGGTTCCATACGTCCCAATCGGTTCAATCCCCCTTCTTCGTTCTCCCCCGCGTCGCGCGGGGAGGAAAGAGGTGGGGGCCAATCCCAAATCTTGACTTCGTGAAACACGCGAGCCCGCCGAACGAAATCAAAGTGAAACACAACCTGCTAAAGCCTTAGAAATGCCAAGAAAACCCCACCGTCACTCCGTCCCGATTCTGATCGCCCAGGCAAACGAACCGAAGATAAACAAGAAGCCCTTGACATGGTTAAACATTATAGATATATCGCTCTACGATACTATCGGAACGCGATATTATGAGTGATTTTAAGGCGATGGCCGAACTTCGCTACCAAATCCGCCGCTTCCTGCGCTTCAGTGAAAATGCCGCCCGCGACGCGGGTATCGAACCGCAACAACACCAGCTCCTGCTTGCCGTACGAGGTCTTCCCGACAACCTGAAGCCAACCATCGGTGCGCTGGCGGAACGTATGCAGCTACAGCACCACAGTACGGTTGAGCTCGTCGACCGCCTCGTCGACAGGGGATTTCTGTGCCGCTTGCGGGCGACTGACGATCGGCGGCAAGTGCTCGTCAAACTGACGCACGACGGCGAAGAGTTCCTTAAAACCCTTTCTCTACATCATCTGCAAGAGCTGCAAGCCGCTGGACCGAAGTTTTTACAAGCCCTGCAAAGCGTCATTGAAAATTCGAATGCTCACAGTTCCATCGAAGCGGATGCGGAGGGGTTTAAATCCACCATGTCGAACAAAAACACGAAAGGATAAAAACCATGGCTGATCAAAGCGAATCCACCCAAGATGTACTTTTAGATGTGCGGGTTGCCGAGGCCTCATGGCTCTATAAGTTCTACCTCAATCAGGAGAAAAAAATCCTCGGCACCGCCTCGGTTGTTATCTTCCTGACTATTTGGGAGCTGGTCGGAAATACTTTTCAATTGATCAACCCGATGTTCATGAGCGCCCCATCGCTCATCTGGAAAGCCGCTGTTCAGCTTTTTGCTTCAGGTGAGATCTATAATGACCTGTACATTAGCGGCATCGAACTTTTCTGGGGCTATTTCCTTTCGGCTGTTTTTGCAGTCCCGTTTGGCATCATGATCGGCTGGTACAAAAAGGTGGCCTACATTTTCGACCCCTTCGTCAACGCGATGAACGCGACCCCTCGCGTGGCGCTTCTGCCATTGGTGATTATCTGGTTGGGCATCGGCGTACTCTCGAAGGTCGGTATCATCTTTCTCGGCGCGGTTTTCCCGATATTGATCAATACGCGCGACGGCGTGAAGACCACGCCGGCAAATCTTCTTACCGCCGCCAAGAGCTTTGGCGCTTCCGAGTGGATGCTCTTTAAGACCGTGGTGCTTCCTTCGACCATCCCGTTCATTCTTACTGGTTTGAGGCTGGGTCTCGGACGAGCGATCGTCGGCGTCATGGTTGGAGAGCTTTATGCCGCCACGGCCGGCATCGGTTTTATGATCACAGTGGCCGGTGCAACTTTCCAGACCGATAAGGTTTTTGTCGGCGTCCTCGTTTTCGCGCTGACCGGAATGATCGGTACGGAGTTGATCACCCGCGTGGAAAAGCGGTTTGATAAGTGGCGCCCCAAAGTCGGAGCGGCGGAATAAGCAACGGCTTTTTCCTTCAACCAATTTTCAGAAACGGCCCACACAACAGCGTGGGCCGTTTTTATTTTTGCGCGACTGTTCGCCTTCGCTCAAACCACGTCACCGCTTTTTGCGTAAGCTCTTGTTCTTCGATACCCGCAGCCTTACATTATGGGTCAACTTATGGGAGGGGCTTCATGCGCACACATGAAATGAAATCACTTGGATATCCGTCCATCGCTCTAGCGACGCTCCTGGGGCTTGCCGGATGCGGCTACAACAGTCTCCAGGGTTTGGACGAGCAGGTCAAAGGCGCTTGGGGGGAGGTGCAAAATCAGTATCAACGCCGCGCGGATCTGATCCCTAATCTAGTTGCTACGGTAAAAGGAGCCGCCAATTTTGAGCAGGAAACGCTGCAAAGAGTGGTCGAAGCTCGCGCCGCTGCAACATCGGTCAACATCGATGCAAACGCATTGAATAATCCCGAAACGTTTAAGAAATTTGAACAGGCCCAAAGCCAACTTTCCAGCGCGCTCTCGCGCCTTTTAGTGGTCGTCGAAAAGTACCCCGAGCTCAAAGCCAATCAAAATTTTCAGAACTTACAAGCCCAACTCGAAGGCACCGAAAACCGCATCACGGTAGCGCGCAAACGCTATATCGAAAGCGTCGCCACCTATAACACGTCCGTGCGTTCGTTCCCGCAAAATCTGACCGCCAAATATCTGCTCGGCCTGGAAGTACGGCAAACATTCAGCGCCGACGAAGCCGCGCAGAAGCCACCCGAGGTGAAGTTCTAAGGCGCAATATATTTCTCTATACCCACCGAAGCAGAAATGGGGAAAACGACGGTGACCGTTTGCGTATAATACGTCGTCGTCCTTTAGCCAGCGTTCTCGGGCTTTTTCTTACTTTTGGCATCGCCCGCGCGATGGACGTTCCGCCCTTGCGCGGTCGAGTCAACGACCTGGCTGGATTGCTGTCGCAAGAACAAGCCAGCTCATTGGAAGATCGACTCGCGCAGTTCGAGCAAGAGACTCGTCACCAAGTGACCCTGCTAACCATTCCCACGCTCGCCGGCGAAGACATAGAAGACTTCAGTATCCGTGTCGCGGAAAACTGGAAGAGCGGGCATAAGGGCATCGACAACGGTGTTATCCTTTTGGTCGCACGCGACGATCGTAAGATAAGAATTGAAGTCGGTTATGGTCTTGAAGGCGTTTTGCCGGATGCAGTGGCTTACCGAATTATTCAGGAAGTGATCATTCAGCGATTTCGTGAGCGAGACTTTGCAGGCGGCATTGAGTCGGGGGTGTCCGCGATCATGCAAGCCACTCGCGGAGAGCCCATTTCCTCAGTCCCTAGAACACCCACCAGGTCCGCACATTCACGTTTCCCTACAATTCTCTTGTTGCTTGCCGGAACGGCACTGTTCAGTTCGGTTGTCGGTTTTGCCCAGCCATCCCTCGTTCGCGGTGCAGCGAGCGGAGCGTTCGTGTCGAGTATACTTGGTTTGCCGGCACTCTCAGTAGTGGGCACTGGCATCTGGCTGGTCGCTATATGCGTCGGTGCACTCGTTAGTATGTTCACGGTACAATTCTCGCGGCGCGCGTGGGGACGAACATGGAACGTTCGACCATCGCAGCATTACGACTATTCACCGCGAGATACATTTCGTAGTGGGTATGGCGGAGGAGGGAGCGGGGGGCACGGTGCGAGCGGCTCGGCAGGAAGTGGAGGCACAGGCGGCTTCGGTGGCGGTGGCGGCGGCTTCGGCGGAGGCGGCGCTTCAGGAGGTTGGTAGTTGATAAATCCCGAGACTTTTTTCACCGAGGAAGAACAAGAGCGAATCGAGCAAGCGATCATGGCGGCGGAGAGCAAGACTTCCGGTGAGATCGTGCCGATGGTCGTGAGTGCGAGCGCGCGGTATACAGAAGCCGAATTAACCGGCGTCGTTTTTGGTGTGATTGTCGGCACAATGATGGAATTCATCTGGCACGACCCTTGGGGACCGGTGCACGCTTATGTTCTGTGGCCAATGGCCGGCGCCGTTCTAGGATATGCATTGTGCAGCATCCCGTCGATCAAGCGTTGGATACTATCCCGCCAGCGCGTCGCTGAAGCAATACATTTGCGCAGCCTCGCCGCATTCACAGGTCAAGGACTGCATCACACTAGAGAACATACCGGAATTCTACTTTTTGTCTCACTTTTAGAACACCGTGTAGTGGTTCTAGCCGACCGCGGCATAGACAAAAAAGTAGAACCTGGAACCTGGCAAGCGGTTGTTGATACTCTTACTGACGGATTAAAGACCGGTAATGCCTGCGATGGTTTCTGCACGGCAATAGAACGCTGCGGCGAAATCCTTGCAGCCCATTTTCCGCGACGGGTCGACGACCGGGATGAGCTGCCGAACAAACTTGTAACTAAATCCGAGTAGCAAAAAGTGACTAGCACTAGATCGAAGCGCCATCAATTCTTGCCAAGCGGTTTGGCATTTCTTCTTTCGGCCTATGTGCTTTTAGCCTCGTTGGCGTCGGCCCTCGACGTGCCGCCGCTGCGCGGCCGGGTGAATGACTACGCCGGTGTTCTGGGCCAGGATCAAGCGCGATCTTTGGAATCCCAACTGGCTCAATTTGAGCAAGAGACCGGACATCAGGTGGCGGTGCTCACGGTGCCGACGCTTGATGGCGAAGATATTGAAGGCTTCAGCATCCGCGTTGCCGAAAGCTGGAAGATCGGCAAAAAAGGTTTCGACAACGGCGTCATTCTTGTTGTTGCCGTGAAAGATCGACGGTTGCGCCTCGAAGTCGGCTACGGCCTCGAAGGCGTGCTGCCGGACGCGATTGCCAAGACCATCATCAGCGATTATGTCGTGCCGCGCTTTCGCGCCCAAGATTATACGGGCGGCATCGTCACGGGCGTCGACGCGGTCCTGAGAGTCATCAAGAATGAGCCGTTGCCCGAATCAGCGCGGCAAAGAAATCAAAGTGAAGGCTCGCCTTTGCAGTTCTTCCTGATGCTGGCCGTGACCGTCGCTGTCCTCGCGATTATGGCGGTCGCCTCGACCGCAAACCGCCGCCGCAGACATAACATGTGGGCCACCGGCGGCCGGCGCCACCCGCCGATCTATTGGGGTGGCGGAGGTTTTGGCGGCGGCGGATTCGGTGGCGGCTCTGGCGGTGGTTTCAGCGGCGGAGGCGGCAGTTTTGGCGGCGGAGGCGGCAGTTTTGGCGGCGGCGGAGCATCGAGCAGTTGGTAGCTATGAATGCCGAGAATTTTTTAAGCGAAGCGGAAAAAGAGCGCATTCACCAAGCCGTGGTCGAAGCGGAGTCGAAGACCGCAGGAGAAATCGTGCCGATGATCGTCACATCATCGGCGCGCTATACCGAGGTCGAGCTCCTGGGGCTGATCGCCGGCCTGGCGATCGGAATGATCGTCGAATGGTTCTGGAGCGACCCGTGGGGATCGGCTTATTTAAATCTCTGGCCGGTCGTGGGCGCGCTCACCGGTTTTCTACTTGCTCGCGTTCCGGCGATCAAGCGCTTCGTCGTCTCAAAGCGTCGGACCGCCGAAGCGGTCCACGACTTCGCTCTTGCTTCGTTCACCGAGCACGGCCTGCATGACACTCGCGACCACACTGGAATTCTTATCCTCGTTTCCCTTCTGGAGCATCGGGTCGAAGTGCTCGCCGACCGGGGCATTAACGCCAAGGTAGAAACCGGCACCTGGCAGGAGATCGTCACGACCTTGACCGCCGGCTTGAAATCCAACCACGCCTGCGAGGCTTTCTGCAAAGCCATCGAGCGCTGCGGCGAGATCCTCTCAACGCACTTTCCACGCCAAGCCGAGGACCAAGACGAACTGCCCAACCGCCTTATCAGCAAGTAACAACGCGCGAATTTCAGTTCTTGGCGATCAAATTGAATCTGACAAACTCTAACAGAGCAGCACCGCGACACAGCAAGCTGCGGGGAATTCAACCCACAGAGATTAACGCGAAACCCGAGACACGAAACTCAAAACTGCTGGTGTGCGAGTAACGCTACTTGCGAACCAGCCGCACATCCACGGCCGCTACGCCGCGGCCTTGCGCGCGCACCATGATCGGATTGAACTCCATGTCGGAAAGATGATTGCGATGGGCGGCGAAGATATCGGAGAGTCCCACCATCGCTTTTACCAGCGCATCGACGTCGCGCGGTCCCTGGCCGCGCACGCCTTCGAGCACTTTGTAGCCGCGCAGCTCTTTGAGCATCGCACGCGCTTCGCGCTCGTCAACCGGCAACAGGCGAATCGCTACATCCCTCAAGACTTCGACGAAAATACCGCCGAGCCCGACCATGAGAAACGGCCCATACTGTGGATCTGTGCGCGCGCCGATCAAGACTTCGGTGCCCTGCACCATCTCCTGGATCAGCAAATGGCCGCGGCCCAGGGTCTTGGTCAGCAGCTTCTGTCCTTCGGCCTGAACCTCTTCGGCGCTCTTCAGGCCGAGAACCACCGCGCCTGACTCCGTCTTGTGTACCACTTCAGCGGCGATCAATTTCACCGCCACTGGAAAACCGATTTCCTTTGCCTTCAGCGCTGCGTCAGCCGCGGTGCCGGCCATGGCTTGTTTGGGCAAGGCGAGGCCATGTCGCTGCAAAAGCGCATTCAAATTCTCACCTTCGAGATCCGCCGCATGGCCCGAGGCAACGGCGAGCTTGGGCACACCGAGCTGCCGGCGCTCGCCGTACAAACCCAATCCCGCCAGCGCGCGCAGCGTCGGCTTGATCGCCTGCAAGAACGGCATCCCCGCTTCTTCCTGAAAAGCACGGCTCTCATCGGTGCAGCTGTAAGTCGATCTGGCGAACGCGAGAACCGGCTTTTCCGTTGCCGTGGTTACGCTCTTGAACAGTCCCGCGCTTCTTTGCTGCCCGCGCGGCAGCTCGCCGTGAATCGCCACCAGATCCACGCCCTCGTCCTCGGCGTGAAGCTTGACGATATTGATGAAACCCTGCTCGTCGCCGAAACCGGCCACACCGCATTCGAGCGGATTCTCCACGACCAGCTCGGCGGGAATCAGCGGGCGCACCGCTTCTTTGGTCTTGTCGCTGAGCTGCGCCAAATTGGTTTTCAGCTCGTCGCAATGATCGCAGATGAGCCCTTTCATCCCGCCGGAATTGACGACGATGGCCGCGCGGCTGCCTTTGGGAAATCGTCCCGGCATAAACGCCAGCGTTGTTTCAGTCAAATCTTCCAGCGTGGGGCAGCGAATCAAACCGAGACGATTGCAGACCGCATCGAACACTTCGTCCGCGCCGGCGAGCGAACCCGTGTGCGAGATCGCCTGGCGTTTTCCCATCTCCGAGCGGCCGAGCTTAACGACGAGAATCGGTTTGCCCTTGCCGAGCGCTTGCTCAGCGACCGTCATGAATTCGTCCGGCCGGCGAATGCCCTCCACCATCAAAGTGATGACTTTGGTGCCAGGATCGTCGACCAAGTATGACAGGTAATCGACCAGGTCGAGGCTGACTTCATTGCCGCTCGACACCGCATAACTGAAGCCGATGCCGCGCTCGGTGGCACCCTTGATCCAGTTGCCGAGCGAGCCGCCGCTCTGAAAGACCAATCCCACCGGCCCTTGCTTGAGCAGCGGCGTCGCGGTGGGAAAAGTCCATAGTCCTTCGCCGACCGAGTAGGAACCCATGCAGTTTGGGCCGCAAATCACCATGCCGGTGCGTTCGCAGAGACTTTTCATCGCCTGCGCGCGCTCTTTTCCCTGCTCGTCGTCACCCTCGCCGAAACCGGCGGTATAAATCGTCGCGGCCTTGGTGCCGAGCTTTGCCGCCTCTTCCAAAACGCCGAGAACGGCGCGCGTCGGAATGAGAACCAATAGCTCGTCCGGCACTTCCGGCAGCGCCGCAAGGTTCGGATAGCACTTGTCGCCGAACAATTCGCTGTAGTTGGGATTGATGAGATAAACTCCCCCGGCAAATTTCGCGCCCTTGAGATTTCGGTAAATTCCCTGAGGCCACGCGCCTTTTTGTGAAGCGCCGACGATGGCGACGGATTTCGCGCGCAGTAAATTTTCAACGGGCTTGGGCCGAAATATTGCCATAAATTTCCTTATCAGTTGGAATTTCTTCCTATCGCATAGACGTGACGGCACTGCAAGGTGGAAGCAACAGGCTGCTGAAGAAAGATCGGGAATGCTTCGAGAGCCTCAGCATGAACGGACAATCATGAACGATATCAAATCCCGTCCGTTCGTTCCTTCGTCAAGCTCAGGACTGGCTCTGAGCTACGTCGAAGGACTCCGAATGAGTTTTGCAGCAATCTGCTAAGCGATCATCGTCAGTTTTCCGGTTGCGAGCAAGAAGGCGAAAGACAACACCGTGTTCACCGGCGACTGAAAACTGGCGGCCGCTTTCACGGAAAGACGTGCCAACGGTGAGCGGGCAACTCGACGGCGGCGTTTTGACCGACGGTCAGCGCCGTGTCGCCGGCGAGCTTGGCGAGCAAGGTCACGCCGTTCACCTCGACTTCGAGCAGCGCCGAGTCGCCGAGATAGTTGCGGCTGGCCACCCTGCCGGTGATTGTGGCGACGCCGTCGCGCGGCGTGGACAACACTTCGATATGCTCCGGACGAATCGCCAGAGTCACCTCCGCCCCGGTCGTCACGCCATTGGGCACGGCCGCGGCGATCACGCCCAAGGGCGACTCGACCTTTCCCGGTCCCGTCACCGCGCCCTTGACGAAATTCATCTCGCCGACGAACTGCGCGACAAACAGATTCGCCGGCCGCGCGTAGATTTCATTCGGCGAGGCGATCTGCAGGATCTCGCCGTGATTCATAACACACACCTTATCGCCCAGGCTGAGAGCTTCCGCTTGGTCGTGAGTGACGTAGAGCGTGGTCACGCCGATCGACTTGGTTATCTTGCGCAGCTCCACGCGCATCTGCTCGCGCAAGCGCGCGTCCAAGTTGCTGAGCGGTTCGTCCATCAATAACACCTTGGAGTCGGTCACCATGGCGCGCGCCATCGCAACCCGTTGCTGCTGCCCGCCGCTCAGGTCCGTCGCGGGCCGGTCTTCCAGTCCATCGAGCTGCACTCGTTTGAGCGCCGCGCGCACCCGATCGGCGACCTGAGATTTAGCGACGCGTTTCTGGCCTTGGGTCAAAGGAAACGCGACGTTTTGGAAGACGTTCATGTGCGGCCAGATCGCATAAGACTGAAAGACCATGCCGATCGCGCGCTTCTCGGCGGCAACATAGATTCGCGACGCAGGAGCATTGACCAAGCGGCCGCCGATTTCGATTTCTCCGCCATCCGGCCTTTCAAGTCCGGCAACACATCTTAGAGTCGTTGTTTTGCCGCATCCGCTTGGACCCAGGAGGACGCAAAAATCGCCCTCCGAAACTTCCAGGTCGATATCCCGCAGCGCATTCACGACCCCCTGTTGCGCGTAAAAAGTCTTGCGGAGCTTTCTAATACTGATCACGGTAGCAATCCTCTTGGAGCGATGGAGTGCTCGAGTATTGGAGCATTGCACCCATCACTCCACCTTCGCCATCACTCCAATACTCCATTTTTCTAGCTTGCCGAGCCGATCTCGCCGATACGAGACAGCGCAAACCGCACGGTGCCGACCACGATCGTCGCAAAGAGGATCAAAATCACCCCCAAGGCTGCCACCTGCGGTATCCAACCGCTCCCCCAAAATTGCCAGACTACGGTGGAAATGACGACGTTGCTGCGCGTCAGCAAGGTCAACGACATCGTGACCTCGCGATAAGAAAGCATGCCGATCCAGATCCAGCTGTTGAGCACTCCCGCGGCGATGAGCGGTAGGATGATCTTGCCCAAAACTCGCGGCGCCGACGCGCCCGACACCCGGCCAGCCTCTTCCAACTCGCGGTGGACTTGGATCATGACGCTGTTGGTGGTTCGCGTGCCGTAGGCGATCCAGTTGATGGTATGAGCCAGAACGATGATCGCAACCGTGCCATACAAGGGAAAATAATCCCGGTAAGCGAGTCCTAAATAGGCCAGTCCCACCGCCATGAGAATGCCCGGCACGGCATGGGGAATAAAAACCAGCGTGTCGAGAAAGCCGCGGAAGGAGACTTGGGTTCTGATCACAATCCATGACACCAGCACGCTTAACAACATGGTGATCGTCGGCACGGCGAGCATGAGAATCAGCGTGTTGATGAACGGCCGCGGGCCGACATTGGCTGGGATCTCGATGTAATGTTTGAGCGTCAGCGACGACCAAGCTTGCGCCGACGGCAGCTGCAAATAGGGCAGCAGCGAGGCCCATAACAAGACCGCGAACGGAATAAAAACCTCGATGGCGAGATAAAAGAAAACAAAACCGAGCGCGGCCCACTTCCAGCGCCCGAGCGCGAGCTCTCTGGGGCGATATCCGCGTCCGGTGATAACCGTGTACTTTTTACCTTGCTTGACCAGCCGGACGTACAAGGCGGCAAGCGTGAGCCCGAACACCAACATGATCGCGCCGTAGGCGCCCGCCATGCCATATTCCGGGAGTCCGGTCGACGGCGTCGTCGAGGTGAATATGAGCGAGCTCAAAACGTGGATGCGCGCCGGCAAGCCGATGATTGCCGGTACTTCAAATACGGCAATGGCCGTCATAAACAAATAAACCATCACCGCAGCGATGGCCGGCCAGGTAATGGGAATATTAATTTTCAAAAATGTCTTCAACTTGCCGACGCCGGAAGTATAGGCCGCCTCCTCCAACGATGGGTCCATCGAGCGATACGCCGCGGCCAGCATAAAAAAGGCGCCCGGCACAAACGAGACGCCTTGCACGAACGCCATGCCGGTCAGGCTGTACAAGTTGAGGGGCGGACTGCTCAGAGCGAACAGCTCTTGCAACCATTTATTGACCAGGCCGATGCGCGGGCTGAGCAGCAAGATCCAGGCAATGGTACGGAGAAAAACCGGGATGAGAATGCCAATGGTCAGCAGTACGTAGATAGTTTTTTTGAACGGTATGTCCGTCCGCATGAGTATCCAAACCAGCGGGACGGCGATCAATAGCGTGATCGACACGCTCGAAACCGCGAAGAAGAGCGTGTTGAGCAGAATCTCGTAAGTTCTCGGAGTCAAGTAAACCGCGGCGAAGTTTTCCAGGGTGAACGGCACGTCTTCGCCCGGGAAGCCGGTGCGAAGGCTCATGAGAATGACCATCGCCACCGGCAACCCGATCAATATGACTAAAAACCCCGAAAGACCCGTCGCGAACAACGTCACGCCCTGGGGCAGGAAACGGGAGAACCCTTCCCACGCGCCCACTGCGGATTCATTGCGAGTTTCTACTTTCATAGGCGGCCCCCTATGCCGTCAGCGGCATGTGGATGATCTCAATTGAAACCGAGAATCTTGCCGATCTGCCGCGATATCTTATCGACCTTAGCGGCTTGGTCCTGTTTCATATAAACCACCTGCTTGCCCTGGGCGAACTTATAGGCGTCGGTGCCCGGAACATACGCCGACGAATGACCGGTATGTTTTTTCCAGATCGTCTGCACTTCCGGCGAGGCCATGAAGATGACGAACAGATGACCCACGTTCGGATGCGGCGCGCCTTTCAACACGCCGACGTGATACTCCGGCGAGATCACCGGCTGCACCTTATCAGCGAACGCCAACGGCGCGCCCGATTGTTGCGATTCATGAAGCTGGCTGTCTTGCAACGTCGCCGACACCAGCACCTCTCCCAAGATCAAGCGTTGAGCCATTTCCCCGGCGCGGGTAAGCAGCGGTTTTTGCGCGGAAAGTTTCTTGACGAAGTCCAAGGTCTTCTCATCGCCCCAGGGGCCCGCGGCTAAGCGACCCCAATGGTGGGTCGAGTTGATGACGCCGAGTTTGCCCTTCCATTTCGGATCGAGCAAGTCTTCCCATTTTGTCGGTACGTCCTTTGCCGCAACCAGCTTGCTGTTGTAAGTCGGCAGCGCAAACTGGTTGGCCACGGAGATCGTGCCTTGATCATACTCGATCCGGTCTTTGCTCACACCGGCGGCCGCATAATCAAAAGGTTGGTGCAACTTTCTCAACCACAATGAGCCGTGGTGTGCGTCGGTGACAACCATGATGTCCCACTCGGGCGGTTGTCCCGAGGCCGACATGCCGACAATCTTCGCCGTGTCCCGGGTCATATTACCGGACGGGCTGAAGTTCAGTTTGATATTCAAGCCGTACTTTTTGTTGAAACCGTCCGCCAGAGCTTGAGCTCCTTCGGGACCGAGAGTGGACGGGCCGTAAAACTCGATGACGCCCTCTTTTTTCGCGCCGGCAATTAACCCGTCAATGGATGACGCCGCGCCAAAGCTCGTTCCCGTCAGCGCGACCATCAGTCCCAGGAAAACACCGGCGATTCTGGTCAATACTATCTTCATCGTATTCCTCCTTCTTGTCGTTCAAAATGGCTATCGGTTATTAGACGTCTCACGGTAAAAACTCTCGTCATAATAATTCGCTAAATCTTTGCCCATCGGTGGGGTCAGGCCGAATTGCACGCGCAGATTAAGCACGGTTTGAAGCCCGGGTAGATTCAAGCGCCCGTCTTTGGGCGACTGGCGCAAACGATTGGCCGCGGCTTTCTCGTCGATCTTCTCCGCCTCGGCGAGAACCTTGATCGCCTCGTCGCGATTTTTTTCATCATGAGCCCATCGCAGCGCGTCATGCCAAGCTCGCAGATAGTTTAACAAGAGCCCGCGGTTTTCACCGGACCATTTTCGGTTAACGGCAAATACTCCTCCGGGATAATCGGGCAGCACTTCACGGTGGTCGGCGAAGCGTTTCATGCCGGCCGCCTCGGCCTTAAGGTCCCAAGGCGGGTTTAACACGCCCGCGCAAGTTTCACCTTGAATCATCGAATCCAAGCGGTAGCCGGTCGTGCCCTTGGGTACGAGCGTGTAGTCGCCGCGATCCATCTCGAGCCCGTGCGCCAAGAGCACGCGGCGCAGCACCAGCGCGTAAGCGGTGTCGACTGCGTCCACCGCCATAGCCTTGCCGCGAAGATCCTCCCATTTGTTGATCTCGGGCCGAACATAGACCGGGAGTGTGTTGCCGGCGGAGACCTGGGCAATGGCAATAATCTCTGCGCCCTCGCGGCCCGACCAACCGAGCACGTTATCGAACGCCGTCGACACGACTTGCCATGAGCCCTTGCTGAGCCCGCGCATCTGATCGGTCGAGTTGGGCGTCACCTTCACATCGACTTCGAGCCCGTGAGCGGCAAACATTCCTTTTGCCCGGCCCGCAGCCAGCGCTGCGTCGATGTTGAAGACGTTTACGAGCAAATGATCGGGCATGATTTCTCGTCGAATATTAGTTTTGGCCAACGGTCGATCATGTCGGCCCCTCCTCTTTCCTCCCGGCGAGGCCGAAGGAAGGCGGAGCCTCCGCAAAACTACTGGATCTTCGGACCGGTATATTCCAAAATGTACAGGCCGCCCTTGATCCGGTCCGACACATAAATCAGGCCGTCGGTGTCGACGTAAAGATCGTTGAACATCGGCGCCTTCTGTCCTTCGGGCGCGGGCGGGATGAAAAAGCCTACTTCCTCAGGCCGGAACTGATTTCTGATGTCGAAGACACGCAGGCCGGCGTTGTAGTAGGTAATGAAAATAATATTCTCACTCTGGAACGAGCCGGGACGCATTTCGTGCACGTTGTGCGGCCCAAAGCGCAGGCCGCGTTTGCAGAAGTCACCTTCGGGCACCGGGCAGGTGCTGACGATCACCGGATTGCGCTCTTCGCGAATATCGATGATCCATACCCGCTTCTCGCCCTCGGCGCAGTCGTACTTCACCGACTCGTCGACGGCGACGACCAGTTTTCTGCCGGGCAACGGCAAGGTGGTGTGAGCGTAGCCGCCGAAGGGCGGGCTCCAATCGATATGGCTGATCGTTTTCGGCTTGCTGATATCCGAAATATCGAGAATCACCATGCCGGCGTCGACCAGCGCGACGTAAGACCGGTCGCCATTCGGGATGGCACCGTGGACATGAAAATGTTCGCCGGCAAACGGCGTCCAATCCGGCGGCGTCTCCTCGCCTTCTTTAGTGCCGGGAATCCACCAGCGCCCCGCTTCTTTCGGACTGGCCGGATTAGAAATATCGGCGATCAAATAAGCGCGCTCTTTGATGCCCGGCAGCATGGCGCCCACATGCGCGTACTTGCCGTCGCTAAACCACATGCGATGAACGCCTTTGCCGGGAAGTTTGAACCAACCGATCTCGCGCGGCTCGGCGGGTTTTTCGATGCTGTAGATTTTAATACCCGCTTCGTTGGGCGTGCCGGCGGGCAAATTTCTGTCAAAATAGGGCCGCTCCTGATTCTGGATCAAGATATCGCCGGAAATCTGGACTTTATGCGAGTGCGTATTGGGCGCGTGCGGGATCTGCGTTACCACGCGCGGGTCGCTCGGATCGCCCACGTCGATAATGCTCAGCGCCATCGGCGAAGTGCCGAGATGGGCCAGATAAACGTAGCGCCCTTGCTTGAGCAGCTGCATGCCATCGCCGTGACCGTTCAGGTCATGATGGCCGATGACCCTCATGTTCCAGCTTTCGCTCTTTGCCTGGATGCCCGCGACCGTCATATTGAGGTCGATCCTCCGCTGAATTTGATCACGCGCGATTTTCGCGGCGTGCCTCGTTCTGTTATACTCCCGCAGTCTTAAAGTCAATATTCTCCGTCTATTTGGGGCTCATCGATTTATATGCTATTGGCGCCCTTAAACAAGACCAATCTCTAAGGAGGTCTACGCAGGAGACGCGATGAATCGTGTTCTAATTTTCGCCGCCGCGCCTGGTGCGTAATCCCTGCGGCGCTACTCCCGCGTCGCCGCATCGATTAAACCTGC
>JBOHVN010000071.1:0-49425 GCA_050735675.1 Binatia bacterium
TTGATACGCTTGAGAACAGCGTGCGGAAAAACTCGCCCGCACACCACCACGCTGCCATCCATCCGCGCACAGGATGCCACAAATCGTTGTCAGTGTCCAGCGTGGGGAGTTATGGAACATGATCAGCACGAAGTGGGAGAGGGAAGGGTGAGAGCCCGGATCGCACCGGCTACGCCCTCATCCTAACCTTCTCCCAGAGGGAGAAGGAAAAGAAGGTCTACGCTGAAATAACCGCGGCAGCGATGGGTTTGCGTATTCCGTACGCCCATATTCGGTTGAAAAATCATCCCGTTCTTGACACAGTTGGCCGGACTTGCCCAGGCTGTTCACGTCGTTCAGAAAGGAAATCCTATGGCGGAGAAATCCATGAAAACTGTTCCTGTTTCCAGTGGCGCCGAAGCTTTCCTGGCCCAGATGAAAGAGCTCGGATCGGTGCGCTACATGTTCGCCAACACCGGCACGGATCACGGCCCCCTGATCGAGGCTATGGCGAAGACCGCCAAAGAAGATCCGCGTGATATTCAGCCGATCGTTGTCCCGCACGAGCAGGCAGCGGTATCGATGGCGCACGGTTATTACAACGTAACCCAGAAGCCACAGATGGTTTTGGTGCACACGCTGCCGGGCACCGCCAACGCGCTCGGCGGCATCATCAACGCCGCGTCGTGCAACGTGCCCGTGTTTCTCGTCGCCGGACGGACGCCCATCACCGAGGGCGAGCTGCGCGCCGGCAAGAGCCAGAACATTCATTGGCGCCAAGAGTCGCGCGACCAAGGTAATATCGTCCGCGAGTTCGTCAAATGGGATTACGAAATCCGGACCAATCAAAATCTCGCGGCCGTGGTGTCGCGCGCTTACAAGATCAGCATGAGCGAGCCGCGCGGCCCGGTTTATATGACGTTGCCGCGCGAGTGGCTGTTCGAATCGATGGAGTCGACGCAATTGTTATCGCCAGACTCGCTGTCGCCGGCGAGCAAGATGCAAGCGGACCAGGCTTCACTAGAGAAAGCGGCAGACTGGCTGATTGCCGCGGACAGCCCGCTGATTGTGACCAAGTATCTCGGCCGCAATCCTGAGGCGGTGCAGTATCTAGTCGAGCTTGCCGAATTGCTCGCGATCCCGGTCGCGCAGCAACTGAGCTACGTTAACTTCCCGACCGATCATCCGCTCAATCTCGGCATCCAGACGACCAAATACGTGCGCAATTCGGATCTGCTTTTCTTCATCGATACCGACGTGCCGTGGGAGCCGCCCAACCGCAATGTTCTGCGCGACGGCGTGAAAATCATTCACCTGGAACGCGACCCGATGTTCACGGCGATTCCCGGCTGGGGATTCCCCGCCGATCTGCCGGTGACGGGATGCTCGGAAGTCTCGCTGCCGGTTCTGAGTTCGATCATCAAAGGAAAGCTTTCGGCGGGCGCAGCGGTCAAGAGCAAAATCGAAGAGCGCAGAAAGAAGACCGAAGCGGAGCACAACGAAATGATCCGCGAGATGGACGCAAGCGTCAATGCGGTCAAGAACCAGAAGCCGATCAACCCCGCATGGCTGTCGAAGTGCATCGGCGACGCCATGGACGATAAGACGATCATCGCCAACGAAACGGTCACTTCGAAGCTCGCCGACGTCATTCACTTGAATCGACCGGGCTCAATGTTCAACACCCCGCTCGCGGGTCATCTCGGTTGGGGCCTGGGCGCGGCCATCGGCATGAAGCTCGGCGCGCCGGAGGCGACGGTGATTGCCGCCGAAGGCGACGGCTCTTATATGTTCTGCGCGCCGACGGCGTGCCATTTTACGGCGCAGAAATACCGTATTCCGTTTTTGACCGTGGTCTACAACAATCAGGTGTGGAACGCGAGCCTGAACGCGGCGCGCGGTTTATATCCCGACGGAGTAGCGGCGAACACGCGCAACTTCCCCGGCACGGATCTGAGCCCATCGCCAAACTTCGAGCTGACGGCGCAAGCCTGCGGCGCCTACGCCGCACGCGTGGAAGAACCGGGCGAACTGCCCGACGCGTTGGCGAAGGCGTTGAAAGTCGTGAAGGGAGAAGGACGGCAAGCGCTGCTCAACGTGCTCTGTAAGAATCCGTTGGCTTAGCAGGGTTTGGAGTAATGGAGTGGTGGAGTGGTGGCTTGTGCGAGGAGGCGGCGTTTAGCGCAAAGAACCCAGGGTGGCAGAGCGGTAAATCGAAACTCGGATTATCTCCCGCAGAGACGCAAAGACGCCAAGGAAAACCGTTCTTTTTCGAAACGTTCGGTATTTATTGTGTCATGCTGAACGACAGTGAAGCATCTACTTGTGCTTTCTCGATTCTCTCGGCTAGAAAAAACAAGCAGATTCTTCGTCGCTACGCTTCTCAGAATGACGTATCCGTCAGAGCCGAGGGAGTGGCACTCAATGTCGCGCTTGGCACGGCAACGGGGCAAAGATAGGGAGGAACGAATTGACTATGGAGACGTATCGCGAGCAGATCAGAGTCGACGATAGTCCGATGAATTTGTTCATCGCCCGACCGGATGGCGACAAGCCGCTTGCGGCCGTTGTCGTGATCCAGCACCAATACGGTGTCGATCAGTTCATGGAAGAGATGACCGCGCGCGCGGCGGCGGAAGGATATTTTGCCGTCACACCGGATCTCTATCACCGCGATGGTCCGGATTGTAAAGACGACGGTCCCACGCGACGCGGACGAGCGCGCGACGTGAACATCATTAAGGATGTAGGGGCTACGGTGGATTATCTCAAAGCGAGCAAATTCGTCGACGCCAGCCGCGTCGGCATTCTCGGCTTTTGCATGGGCGGGCGGGTCGCCTACTTGATGGCTGCCGCCAGCAAAGATTTCAAAGCGGCGATTACTTGGTACGGCGGTAGTTGCTTTCGCCGGTGGGGTGAGAGTCCAACTCCCTTCGAGCGCACGGCGCAGATCAATTGCCCGGTTCAAGGCCACTTCGGCGAAACCGATCAGAATCCAACATTGGATGACATGGCGAAGCTCGATGCCGGGCTGACCCAGTACAGCAAGGCGCACGAATTCTACGTGTATAAAGACACCGGGCACTCGTTCATGGATCCGCACCATCCGGAGAGATACGTCGCGGAGTCCGATCGCGTGTCGTGGCAGCGCGGGATGGAGTTCTTGCGAAAACGTTTGGCAGTTTGAAATAATGAATGATTGTGCACAAGACCGAATTCGCCCCCTTTGGATAAAGGGGGCAACAGGGGATTTTGCAACCAAACAGACAAATTCCCTCAGTCCCCCTTTTGTAAAAGGGGGATGATTGTCGGATAGAAATCGGAGGTTGCCATATGGCAGATAAACCACGAATCACTTTCAGTACCAATCCCAACCCGCGCAACCGCGCGCTGATCGACGGCTTGGTGCCGTTCGACGGCTATGAGCTCGAATACGTCGGCGACAAGTACACCCCCGGCGAGATGCACTACCGGTTTGTGCGGGGCGAATTCGATCTGGCCGAGATGTCGACAGCGACGCTCATGCGCACCATAGAAAAAGGCCAGCGCTTCCGCGCTTTGCCTGTGTTTTTCCAACGCGGGCCGCGCCAGAGAAATATTTTTTACTGCGAAGGCAAATTAAATCATCCGAGCGACCTCAAGGGGAAACAGATCGGCTGTTTTCGCTACGGCGCTACGGCGGTTTCCTGGGCGCGCGGCTTTCTCCTGGATGAATATGACATCAAAACCACTGACGTGGGCTGGTTCGTTTCCGGAAAAGAGGTTTACATCGGCAACGAACTGCCGGTTAAGGTCGAGCGGCTCGATCCGCCGCCGCCGTTCGGGCAGGAAAAGGCGCGATTGTCGCAGCTTGTGAGCGAAGGCAGGCTCGCCGCGGCGCTGGTTGCCGGCGATTCCGGCTATAGCGGCTTGTTTGGGGGCGGGTCGCTGCCCGCGGTTATGGGGAAGTTTTCGGGGGTGAAACCGCTTTTCGAAGACACGGATGAAATCATCCGTTACGTGAAGCGCACGCGGATCTATCCGATCATTCACATCATGGCGATGAAGGAAGATACCGCGGAACGATATCCGGACCTGCCGGCAAAACTGATTGAGGCGTTTCGCGAAGCCAACAAGCTGGCGCCAAAATACTTCACACTGAAAGATGCCGAAGGGTATGCCAAGGAACGCGATCTATTGGGATATGATCCCTACGATTGCGTACTGACCGACTCGGATAAGAAAAGCATCCAGGCGCTCAATCGCTATCAAATCGAACATGGGTTGGTGAAGAAAGAAATCCCGTTGGAAAGCTTGTTCGTAAAGGAAGCGTTCCGAATGTAAGGGCGCGATGTTGGAGTAATGGCGTGATGCGCCCGAAAAAGCCAATACTCCACCACTCCATCACTCCAATACTTCAATGTTCAGCGTGGACTTCTGATTTCCAGCTCCAACCCGTTCGGATCTTTGACGAAGATGGTGGTAAGTCTTCCCGACTCGTCGCGATTCTCGCGCAGGATCTCGGCGCCTTTTTCTTTGAACTCTTTGGCTGCCTGGTCGATATCGTCGGTGACGTAGCCGTAGTGATGCACGCCGACCTCGCCGCCGGACTCCATCAGTTGTATCGAGGGCGCGCCGGCGATCCTCACAAAACAGAAGCCGTAGCCGGCGCTGCCTTTTCTGATCGCCGTGGGGTGCCCGCCGAAGAATTTTTCGTAGAACTTGATCGATTCGCCGATATCCTTAGTATAAATAGCGACGTGCTCCAGTTGATAGTTCATCATACCTCCTGTTGAAGAAAAAGCTGACTCACTAAACCTGAGAGTGAGTCAGCTTAGATTGATGACCGCTTTCACCACCGAATAGCTCGCCATTGCCGACATCGCTTCGTTGATTTGATCCAGCGTGTAGCTCTTGCTGATCATTTGTTCGAATGGAAAAGTCCTTCGGCGTGTGGCGAGAAAGTCGATGGCCTGCAGCCAATGGCGCGGCTCGGCGGAACGCACCGTGATGAAAAGCATTTCCTGCGGGATCTTTTCCACGGCGATGTTGGCTTTGCCGCCGGCACCGATGTTCAAATAGCGACCGCCGCCGCGCAGCAAGGTGAGGCCTTCGGGCACCGCCATGTTGTTGGCGACCTGAATCACCACGTCGGCGCCGCGCCCGTCGGTATGATCGCGCACCCACTTGCGCCGATCCTTTTCATCCGTAACTTCTTCGAGATTGAGCACGGCGTCCGCGCCCATGCGCTGGGTCACTTCGAGGCGATTCGCCGGCGCGCCGATGACCAGCACTTTCTTGGCGCCGTGATCTTTGGCCACTGCCGTGGCGAAATTACCGAGGGGACCGCTGCCCTGGATGACAACCGTTTCGTGGCTCTTGATCGCGCCTAGGCGATCAAAGCCGTGCATGACGGTGCGATAGGCGCACGCCGAAGCCGCCGCCGACGCGGAGGTCACGTCATCTGGAACTTTGATGATGAGACATTCCTTGGGCACGTACATATATTCCGCGCAGCTACCGAGCAGATAAGGATGCTGGTCGCTACGATTATGTCCCCAGGAGGCGCGTCCGGGACAGATACACGGCTGCAACGCCACGGCGCAATAGTAGCAAGAGCCGCAGGCGACGTAGCTCCACACGATCCGGTCGCCGCGCCTTACCGGGCTGCCGAGAATGTCGGTGCGCTCGCCGGCGATATCTTCGACGTAACCGCACGGCTCGTGGCCGGTAATGATCGGCAAGGTGTCGCCATCGCCTAACGGGCCGTGCCAGCGGTGCACATCCGTGCCGCAGAGCGTCGAGGCAGTGATCTTGACCAGCAGGGAACCCGGATCGAGCTTCGGGATCGGCACTTGCTGGATGGTCAGCGGTTTGTTGTGTTCGGTAATGACGGCGGCGCGGCAGGTATCCATTACCTTATCCTTTCCTGGTAACTGATTGTTGGAACGATTGAAACTTATGGAACGACTGGAACCGTTCCAATAGTTTCCGTGGTTCCAATCTTTCCAGTAGGCATCCCCCGATTTATAGCGGCAATTTGTAAAACGTTTCCGCGTTGCGCCACAGCAGGGCCGCTTTATCGTCCTCGGTGATCTCGTCGCTCTCCAAAAGCTCGCCGATGTCGTGCTTGCAGCTTTCGGTGGTCACTTCGTGGGGAAAGTCCGACGAGTAGAGAAACGGCGTGTTGCCGACGGTCTTGATCGCAAACGGCATGGTCAATTCTTCGGTCTCGATGCCGAGATAGACGCGGCCGTCTATTATTAGCTGCTTAACCTGCTTCGCCGGATCCTGTTCTTCGCGCACGCCGAACTCACCTTCAGGGATGTATTGGAAGTGAGTCTCATGCGATGCATGGAGCCGTTCGAGCAGCAGCAGCAGCCACGCGATACCGCCCTCGAGGAAGGCGATGCGCACGCGCGGGAAGCGCTCGAAGATGCCGTTGTAGAGAATATCGGCGCAGTTGATCGTCAAACCCCACGGATGGCCGAGGGCGTGGACTGGCACGTACATGTTCATGTGGTCCATGCCGAAGCGATCGTGGGCCCCGCCGTGGACGGCGAGACAACAACCGAGCCGGTTGGCCTCTTCGTATATAGGCCAGAACTGCTTTGCGCCCAAAGGCTGAGCAAGCCCATTAGACGGCATCATTGCCCCGAGCATTCCTAGTTCAGTGACCGCGCGGCGCAGTTCCAGGGCGGCTTCTTCAGGATCCTGCATCGGAACAATTGCCATGCCTTTGAAGCGTGGATTGAACTTTATATAGGTTTCCGCCATCCAGTCGTTGTAGGCTTTGCAGACCGCCACCGCGTAATCGCGGCTAACGATCTTGCCATAGGAGAGAGCGAGAGTCGGATACATCACGGTCCACTCGATACCGACGTCGTCGAGAAACTCGAGCCAGCCGTTAGGTCCTACCGCAGGGCGTTGGTCCCGTTGCGGCGGCGTTTCGACGGCGCGTCCCGAATGAAGGTGATCCAAGGGCGGAAAGCAGATGCCCTTGCGCGATGCAATATCGCGGTAAGCGCCTTGCATATGAGAGATGATTCCCGCGTTGTCCTCCATGATATGACCGTCGCCGTCAATGATTCGGCTGTTGAGCGACATCTCTAACTACCTCCTAACGAGTTCTCTATTGCCGATTGGGTTGATCTGCAAATGAGTACTCTAATCTTATAGTCTGACTTCGTGCCGCCGATCAAGCGCGTGAGACTCATTCGGCATAAGCGACCGCCGGCCGGATGAAATTTTTGCGCCACCGCGCCAGTGCTGTATTTCCCATGCAAAATGAAATATCGTCGAGATTGGTGCCGCCGCGGAGCGGGATGTACCTTATTTGAATTCGAATATCGGAGGGGTTATGGCGGAAGAAACAGCGGAACAGAAGTTGGCGCGCTTGGAGGCTGAAAACAAAGCATTGAAGGAGCAGATCGATCAGCGCAAGCCTGGCGAACTGCGTTTGAAAATCAGTGAAAAAGGCGGTCTTTCGGTCTATGGACTGGGAAGATTCCCCGTGACGCTGTACAAAGAGCAATGGACGCGCTTGCTTAGCCATGCCGATGAAATCAAGAAATTTCTCCAGGAAAACGATCAGAATCTGAAGGCAAAGCCGTAGCTTTGGTTCGCCCTTTTGATGCGCGGTATTCTGGTGCGTTCTCGGTCTCTAAGTGTATTACCCTAGCTTTCGTGTCAAGGGCGGGACGCTCCGTGCCGGCTGCCTCCTCTTTAAGACAAGTTCCGGGTAGGTTTCTAATGAGTGGAAAGAGCAATATCATTGCGTAGTTGCGCGCCCTTCCGATTCACGTGAGTGCGGGGAGGGACTGGAAAGGTCGCGCTTTGCCGGGCCTCTTTGGCTATGATCGACAATCTACGGCCGGTTTGACGTGAAATTGTCGGGCCAAAATTGTTTTGGCAAATTCTCCGTAGAAGCGTAGAATAGGCAATTACCCGGAGACTGCGGCGGTTTTGTGCCCATCGCGGTGTAATCTCATATGCGAACAAAAGAAAAAGTCATTCTTTTGCTGGTTGGGGCGACCTTTGTTCTGGGCGCTTTGATCTTCTTTATTTTCCGAGACAATGAGCTCGAAGCCAATTATTTCCGTTGGTTATTCGCTAATAAGCTCAGTTACGGTTTGTCATCCCCGCTCCGCTTCCTCTCTGATGAATTACCCGCCGGCACTTTTTTTTACGGCGGCTTGGCGATTTTTGCCGTGGTGATGACCCTCGTTGTTTTGAAGATGATCCGCGACGGCGAAATCCAGGCGCTCAGGCGTCGTTTAATGGATTTGAGTTCGGAGAAGCATGCAACGGAAAGCTTACTCCAAGAGCAAGTTTGGAAAGGCAAGCATGAGCAGCAGGCAAAAGACTCGGTGCGGCGAGATCTCGAAGTCAGCATCGAGAAAATCGAATTGTTGCTCGACGACCTGAACGAGAAGGAGCGCGAGTTAAAAACGCGGGACGCCGAATTGATCGCGCTCAAATCAAGCGCTTCCACGGATTCGGCTGCGGTTTTTTCCAGGACACCGGTAGAACGCCTGCTGCGAGAGGAAATTAATAAAAAGAACGAGATCTTACAGGCAAAGGATGCCGCCGTTAGAGATCTTGAACAGCGGCTGAACGCCCAAGGCCGGCTGTGGGAAAACCAGCTGCGGGAAAAAGACGGTGTCCTGAAAGAACGCGAGAACGAGCTGGAAAGCTTTCGCGCGGAAATCACCGATTTGCACAGCCGGCTGCAGCAGCTTGAAAGTGCAAAAAAACGCGCGGAAGGCGTCCTTCATGAAGAGCTCCGCCAAAAGAAGGAAGTGCTCGAAGCAGAAGCGCTGGCGATAAAAGCCGAGGAAAAACGTCTAGGCGAAAAGATCCGCAATCTGGAAACTCAGCTCGGCGAACGCGACAAAGCGCTCCGCCACCGCGAGTCACAGATGAACGGCTTTCGCCGCCAGCTGAACGAAATGGAAACCGCAAAGGCGCAGGCGGATAGCAGGCTTCAGAAAGAATTGGCCAAAGCGGAAAGAGATCATCATGAAAAAGATCGTTTGCTTCGAGAAACCGAGCAGCGGCTCGGCGCCAGCATTCAGTCCCTCAAGAGTGAAGTTTCTGAGAAAGATCTCCTTCTACAAGTTAGGGACGACGAACTAAAGCCGCTTAAATCGGAAGTCAAAGCGGTGTCACTGCGGCTGAGCGCGATGGCGGCTGCAAAGGTTCGAGCGGAAGAAGCGCTGCAGGAGGATCTCAACAAAGAAAAGCAGCAGCACGATGCCGAGAAAGTAGCGTACCAGGAGCTAACTTCCCGCTACGATGCGGAGATCAAGCACCTGACAAGCCAGCTGGGTGAACGCGAAGCGCTTTTAAAACGCCGCGATGGGGAAATTCACGGGCTCGAACAAAAAATCCATGCCGTAGCGCAACGCTTGAGAGCGACCGACGAGGGGAAAGCGCAAGCCGAGCGATCGCTGCGCGAAGAACTCAAGAAGGAACAGCTCCAACGCGCGTCAAGCGAAGCTGCCAGGCGCGAGTTGGAGCAACGTTACGACAGGGAAGTTCAGTCGCTAAAAGGCCTGCTCGGCGACGAGCAAGGGTCTCGTAAGAGCCGCGATGAGGAGATCAAATCTCTCAAGACTCAGGTCGCTTCGCTCGCCGAACAACTCGCCAAAGTCGGTTCGGCAAAAGAGCGAGCCGCGAGCCTCCTCCAGAAAACGATTAGAAAGGAAAAGGAAGTTCTTCAGGCTAATGATTCCGCAGTTCGGGAGATTGAGCAAAGCTTCAAGGCAAGGATCGCAGCTCTCGAAGAGCAGCTGCAAACGAAACAGGAGCTTGTCGGCAGCCGCGATTCGGAAGCAGCAGAGTTTAAATCCGAGCTGTTATCGCTGAATCAGAGAATGAGTGATCTGGCGGCGGCTAAGGAGCGAGCAGAAAGTCTGTTCGAGGAGGCCGTTAAAGACAGAACAGAGTTATTACAATCGAAAGACGCGGGCATAAGAAAACTTGAGGAGGAACTGACCGGAAAGATTTGGGACCTGGAAAGCCAGCTTCGTGAGAGGGAAGAGCGCCTCGATAGCCGCGAGTCAGAGTTGAATGCGCTTAAGAATCGAGTGGACGAGCTTACTACTGCAAAAGAGCAGGTGGCGCACGCGCTGCATGAGGACCTCCGCCGAAAAACGGATCTGCTCGGCGAGAAAGAGACGGCGATCAGCGCCGTGGAGGAGCGCTTCGGAAGTCGGATCCGCAGTCTGGAAAGTGAGTTAAGTGAAAAGGAGGAGCTCTTGGAAGCCCGGGAATCCGAGCTGAGAACGCTTCTGTCCAAGGTCACTGACCAGGCCGGCCAGCTGTCTAAACTGGAAACCTCAAGAGATCATGAGGCGCGTTTGATCGAGGACGAGCTTCGGCAGGCGACCGAGCTGTTGCAGTCCAAAGAGGCTGCGATGAAGGGTTTGGAGGATCGTCTGACCGAAAGACTCCGGTCTGTGGAGGGCCAGCTGGGTCAAAAGCAAGAACTGTTGGAATCACGCGATGCCGACCTCGATGCGCTCATGTCCAAGGTAAGCGAACTGACTCAGAAGCTCAGCGAGACGGGGGCGGAGCGCGAGCGGTCTGAGCGTCTGGCCCAAGAGGAGCTTCGCGAAAAAGCGGCGTTGCTTCAGTCGAGAGAGGCTTCGATTACTGAGTTGGAGGAAGGCTTGGGCGGGAGGGTTGACTCTTTGGAGCGTCAAATCGCCGATAAACAGAAGCTACTGGAATCAAGCGGCGCGGAGCTGAGCGAGCTTCGCGCGGAAATGAACGCGATGGCCGAGCGGCTCAATGAAGCGGAGGCCGCGAAAGTAAATTTGGAAGGTTTGCTAGATCAGGAACGGAGCAAAGACGACAAGGAACTCGTCGCGGTGAGAGCTCTCGAACCGCGAGCAGGCGAGCGGGTCAACGGCGAGGCTAATGGTCTGGAGACATTGTTGAGCGAAAGAGAACAGCTACTCCAGGCGCGCGATAAGCTGATCCAAAACCTCATGACCGAGCTCAAGGAAAAGAAGACTCAGTTGGCCAGACAGGAAATCGAGGTTTGGAAAAATATTGAGCGGCGCGAGGCCTGGAAGCATCGGCTCTCTAAGATCGGCATTCGGCTAAAAGACTAGCAGGCTGCTGAAAAAGACTCATATGGGCATTTGCGGTTTCGGGTTACGAGTTCCGGGTTTAACTCGAAACACGAGTCGAAACTAACACGCGCCTCGCCTCGGAAATCTTTTTGAGCGGCCTGCATCCAGGGTTTTTCAGCAAACTGCTAGTGTCGTGTTCCGACGTCCGTTGAATAATTCGACCGTCAGGATAACGGGGTCGGCCGGCAGCTTTTCGCTATTTCTGCAGATAACTGGCCGCCATCGGCACGCGTAGAATATTGATGCCTTCGGTCTGTTCGACGTACCGAATGAAATGGTATTTGTTTTCGAGTTCGTCGTATTGCAGCGGCGGCGCTTCCGCGCGGCCGGCTTCGATGCGTGCCCAGATAAAATGCGGGCCCTCGTGACTGAGAGCGTGAGCCACGGCTTGTTTGAGATCATCCACGGTCGCGGCGACGTGAGAGCTTTTGATGCCGGCGTTGCGCGCGAGTCCCGCAAAGTCGATGTTGCCGGCGGTCGCCACGGTGGGCTCGCCGCCTGAAGATTCGTATTGCTGGTTATCCCAGCAAATGTGAATTAGATTTTTTGGCTGATGCAGGCCGATGGTGGCGAGCGAACCGAGATTCATCCACAGAGCGCCGTCGCCGTCGAAGACGAAGACTTTGCGCTTGGGCAGGGCAATGGCCACACCGAGACCGATCGACGAGCATAGGCCCAAAGTCTTCACCTGGATATTGCCGTCGCTCGGGCGAACCGCGTTCCATTCGGCGGTGGCGCCGCCAGCGGTGGTGACGAACAACTCATTGGAAATCAAAGGCGCGATCGCCTGCAAACATTCAAAACGTTTCATAATCTCCTCACAACACCGCGCGGGTGAGCAGCAACGCCACCGGTCTTTTTGAGCTATTCGCCAAAGTGACCGCTCCCGCGATGTCTTGTTTCACCTTGGCAGGGTCGCGCATGACGATGTACTTGATGCCCAGGCCGTCGAGCACGGGCTCGGTAACCAGCCCAACCATGTGAAATGCATTGTCGCCGATATCGCCGGCGTAGTAGATGAGCAGCAATATCGGCATGCCGAACTGCAACGCCGTGGTGGTGAGGCCGTTGCAGCTGTTTAACAGCCCGCCATTCTGCATGAGCATCGCGGTTTTTTTTCCGCCCAGATGCGCGCCGGCACAGACGCCGATCCCTTCTTCCTCGCGACCGACGGGCACGTGGGTAATCTTTTCATCTTCGTAAAGAAGATTGATCAGCTGCAACATATTGATGTCAGGGACGCTCGACACCAAATCGATCCCAGCTTCTTTCAACGCGGCAAGAATTTGCTGCGCCCCGGCGACGGTTCCCATACGAACACCTCTATCCTGTTGCGCCCTTCACGCCGCGCGCGTGATGGCAATTGCGCTAACGCTCCTCGTGGCTGATCCCTTCTAAAAATAATTGGCGATGGTGTCAAGCAAGAAGCGAGCTCTGTTTGACACCCCGAGGTCGATTCTGTTAGCAGAGATAACAATCGCATTTCCGCTTTGGGTAACGGAAGGGAGAGCGCTGTGAGGATTCTCTTAGGCCGTTTCTTTTTGTTGGCAGCGAACTCCGGCCTCCAAGCCCAATCCTCTTTCTACCAAGGAAAGAGCATTAAGCTCATTGTCGGCAGCCCGGCCGGATCTAACTACGATCAGTATGGCCGCCTGCTCGCTCCCTATCTCAGTAAGCACATCGCGGGAAATCCCGACGTGATCGTCCAGAACATGGGACGAGCACGAACACGATTCCTTACACCTCGCTTTCGAGGATCTCCAGCCCGTCCAGCCGGTCGATCAAATAGAGCAAACCGTTGTCGGCACGATAAACATCATTGCTCTTGACGGTCTTCTGGCCGCGCCCCGGTTCGGGCACGTAGTGGCCGATTTCGGTCGGCAGATATGGATTGCTGATGTCGACGACGCGCAGGCCGCCGCTGAACCAGGTCACAAACATTTTATTGTCGTAGACCTGTTCGGCGGGTTGGTGCGCGCCGTACTGATTGCCAGGGGCGATGCTATGAGCTTCCGCCGGAGAAAAAGTCGAGATCGGCACGGGCCGTGTTTCGTCTGTGATGTCGACCATCCACATGAAAGCAGGCGGCGTCGGCGCGCGCTTGCCGGCTTCCTCGTCGGAAACGACCATCACGTCGCGGTTCATCAGCTTCCACGGGATCGGCAGCGTCGTATGAATCGGCGAAGGGTAGGGCGGCGACCAGTTGTAGCCGCTGATGAATTTTGGCCGGCTCATGTCGGCTATATCGAGAATGACGAAGCCGCCATGCCAATAACTGACGTAGAGCCGGTCGCCGCGCCGGATCGGATGATGGCACTGATGCGCCGTGCCTTCCCACGCCGGCGTCTCGCCGCCGCCGATCCACTGGCCCGGCATCCACCACCGTCCCACCTCTTCGGGACGCGCGGGATCTTCGAGATCCACGATCATCGGGATGCGCCCGACGTATCCCTCGATATGCGCCGAGATGTAGGCGTAGCGGCCGTCGAAAGTAAAGCGATGAACGCCGCCGTTGGTTTCGAAGAATGCTATCTCCTTCGGCTTTTCCCGGCTGGAAATATCGTAGATTTTGAGTCCGGTGGGTTGCTTCTCCTTGCTGCGATATCTTTCCAGATTCACCAGCATGATGTCGCCGCTCACCTGAACCTTGTGCGAATGCACGCCCTGGGGGATTTCAAAGTGCGCGACGATTTTCGGGTGCTTGGGATCTTTGACATCGAGGATCGACGTGCCGTGCGGCGGGTCCATGTGGCCGACAAAGGCATAGCCGTTCTCGACGACGACCTGCCCGCCGCCGGCCACGTCCGTTCGCCCGATCAGTTTGACATTTTTCCGAATCCCGAATGCAGGCGCGTTTCCGTTGCCTTGGCTCATGATTGTGTCTCCTGTTCTGTTGAGTACGCCCCTTTTATCAATCTGAAGGCAAAGCGGTCAACCGAAGTAGCAAAATCAGCAAAAGCTCGTTTTTGCGCTTTGAGAGGCTTTGAATCAGTGTGGATTCTTTGCCCGCGGCTTCCTGCGTAAAGTGATACTCCGTCATTCCCGCATGCTTTTAGCTGTGGTTCGACCAGACTCACCACAGGCGAACTCTGAGTGACATGCGTCTAAACTAAAAACCCCTCGCCTTTACCGAAAAAATTAATTGTTATAGGCTGCGAAGATTGAAGGTTCCTGAGAGCAAGATGTCATGGCAAAAAAGAAATTAGCAATCGCGGGGAAAATATCGACCATTCCTCCGCGCGGATATCCCGATCTGCACGACCACCTCGAACAACTTGAACGCGAAGGCTTGCTGATCCGTGTCAAAGATTCGGTGGACAAAGACCAGGAGATGCATCCGTTGGTGCGTTGGCAATTTCGCGGCGGCATTAAGGAGAAAGACCGCAAAGCGTTTTTGTTCGAACAGCCCGTGGACGCCAAGGGCAAGCAGTATGACATCCCGGTTGCCATCGGGATTCTGGCGGCGAATCGGCGCATCTATGGCATTGGTCTCGGCACCGATCCGACAGAAGTGAATCAGCTCTGGGCGGAGGCGAAAGCGAATCCCGTCCCGCCCGTGGAGATTCCATCCTCCGCTGCGCCGGTGCACGAGATTGTAATCACCGGTGACGAACTGAAAAAGCCTGGCCAGGGACTGGATAATATTCCAGTGCCGATCTCCACGCCGGGTTGGGACAACGCGCCCTACATCAGCGCGGCGCACTATATTACCAAAGACCCCGAGAGCGGCATTCACAACATCGGCACCTACCGCGCCATGATCAAGGCGAGAGACCGTGTCGGCTGTAATCCGTCGCTGGAATTGGGGCAGGGCATCTACGTCCATTGGGAAAAATACCGCGCGCGCAACGAGAAGATGCCTGCCGCCCTCTGCATCGGCGGTGTGCCGGCGATTTCCTACGTCGCCGCACAGAAGCTTGCCTACGATGTCGATGAATTTGCCGTTGCCGGGGGTCTTGTGAGAGCGCCGATCCGCATTGTGAAGGCAAAGACCGTTCCGCTGATCGTTCCCGCCGACGCGGAAATCATCATCGAAGGTTTTGTCTCGACGGAATATCTCGAACCGGAAGCACCGTTCGGCGAATCGCACGGCCACGTCAATCCGAAGGAATATAATCCGTACATGGAAGTCACCGCGATCACACGGCGCAAAAAAGCGATTCTTTGCTCGATCATCAGCCAGGTGACGCCATCCGAGTCGAGCGTGATTAAGAAAATGGCCTACGAACCGCTCTATTTCGACCATTTGAAGAATGTTCTCGGCATCAACTGCATTACCCGCGTCATGTTGCACGAGCCACTGACGGCGATGCAGAAGCTAACAGTCATTCAAATGCGCAAGCCGAGCCAAGCCGAGGTTTGGCGCGCCATGATGGCCGCGGTCACTTTTCGCCCGTCGATGTCAAAGATCGTCATCGCCGTCGACGAAGATATCGACCCCGAAAATCTCGACGCGGTGTTCTGGGCGCTCGGCTACCGCTCGCAACCCCACCGTGACGTGCAAATCATCCGCGGCACCGACATCGGCCATGCGCCGCGCCATGACGCGCGCGGCGGCGCCGACGATTCTTGTCTCCTCTGGGACGCGACATTAAAGGAGACGTTCCCGCCGATTTCTTTGCCCAAACAAGAGTATATGGAGCGCGCCCGCAGACTTTGGGAGAAGCTCGAACTGCCGAAATTAGAGCCCGAGTCGCCGTGGTACGGCTATTCGCTCGGCGATTGGAATCCGGAGCTGGATGAGGAAGCCAAGCTCGCGATCGCTGGCGAGTTCTGGCAGACCGGCGAAAAGATCGCCCGTGAGCGCAAGCGGTCTGACGAAGTCGCGGTTAACACCTCGTATTACGGGCAGCAGAAAAAGAAGTAGACCGCTGTGTGCGTCCTGAGTATTTGTCGGTGCGACAAGCCAAGCGGCTGGTCAAAATGTACTGGAACTGGAATCGCACCGGGGGTCAAGCCTAAGGGGTCAAGTATGGAGTTAGATAGTTTTCGCTGAGATTGTATGAGCAATTGATGACAGGCAAAGGTTATTGTTCTTTTGATACCGCATGATTACGGTTAGCTAGGCGTGAAAAAGTAACTAGAGCGAGTGCAATAAACAGTGTGACGAAAATCACCAGTAGATACACATTTACGCGCATGGATGGCTCTGGCCACCTCGGCACAGACGCCAAATCGGTCTGGAACTTTCGCGTATCGAAATCGTAGACGTAAACGTTTTGCCACTCAAAGCAAGCGATGGGCTTTGCAAAGTCTATGTTGTCTCGTCGCGCTTCTGCGGGAACATCGCGGGCTTTGAAGATGCAGATGTTGAATTCCAGAGCGACATTTTTTACGCCGGTTCCGGTAACGAACGCGCCGGCGGGATAATCGGTCATGTAAACCACCGGAGTTTCCGGTTTTTCGGCGCCGTAGAATTTATAAGTCCGGTCATCATAGGAGCCGGGTTTATTCCACCTTAATAAATAAAACCTGCCGTATTCAGGATCGCTGTTGTATGCGGGATCAGTGTCATGCGAATCTATTACCCATTGCCGAAAGCAAAAAGGAATGGTTTCCCCGAAGCTCGGTACGACATCAGTTACAATACGATTTATTTTGCCTTGCCGATTTTTTGAACTGTGAAAAACGCAGCCTTTTTTGAATTGAACGATGGCGTATTTTTCGAGCGCATCCACTGAATCGGTCTGGTATTCCATGATCACGCCGTTGCCATAAGTCGGATGATCCGGGTCGTCACTGAACCAAACTTCGTAAACCAACTTTGTGAGCGCGAATCTTTTGAGATCGCAGGTGCCGGTCGACCGGCAGTCCGGATTCAAAAAAACCTGTTTTGTGTTTGAGTGGGTGTGAACATGCCCTTTGCCGGTAAAGTCTCCATAAGAAATTCCCGTAAGAAAAAAGATGAGCAAGATGAATGAAAGGCAGAAGAGTTTCATCATTGTCTCGGGATCGCCAACCAACCGGATGCAAATCTTACGTGTTAACCGGGGTCGAGCTATATTGCACGGCAAGATTCAATCATCTACTGTCGTGCGCAACACGGCTCCCGCGGTCTGGCCTTGGAAGGGAGCATATAAGAAAGATTAAGCTGTTTCGTCGTATCGATCTACCCGCGCCGGTTGACGGCGGGGGCAGATAGCTTTTGTTGCCATGACACCCTTCGTTCGACATTTTCGCTGACAATTGAAGGCGGCAAGTACAATGGACAGGACTTCAAGATACCGAGACATTCCTGACGACGGACTCGAAACGCCTCACGGCCGTCTTTATCGTCCCCAAAGCCAGAGCAAACAGATTTTCGCGCTGATCGCGGCGTTTGTTGCCAGTATGAGTCTTGGCAGTTGGGTGGCGGCCATACCCGGGGATCTTTCCACCGGGGCGCAAGTCGCTTTCCACATACCCTACGTGCTGGTGTTCTTCCTGGGTTACGGCTTGTGGGTGGCCCGCATCAACGCGATTGTCTTCAAGGCCGCTCGCTTCTTAAGGCACTGTGGCAACTGATTGTGCATCGAAAGCAGCCCGATGACCGGGAAACCATTTTGCCATCGAAGGAGAAGGTCCTCGAGCTGCTGGTTAAAGCCCAGAAAGCAGGGGCTTCATTTCTGGGTATCAGTTGGGCGGTGGCACCGTTGGGGGTGCTTGTGGGATTGCTGTGCCAAAGTGCGATGCCGGAAATCCAGCTTGTGATCTTGCTGGTTGGCACCGAGCTCGCCTGGGGCTATGTGCTTGGATTCCTGGGCCGGCGCGGCTGGCTGCCGTTTCCCGAAGGAGACTAGGTTTGCGGGCATGCCCCTACTCAAACAGGCTGTTGAAAAAGACTCATATGCCGATCATTGTCGAAGGGTGCGCTCAATGCCTCGCTACAACGTACTTTCAACCAGATTGAGGTTTAGGTCAAGGTTTAGCTCAACCGCCGGATCTCTTGTTGCTCGCGACCGAGTATTTTTCGAGTCGTGGTCAGGCCCGCGACCCGCACTGACCAAGCATGCCGAATCACGCGATAATTTCTTTTACCGCGATGGTAGAGGTGCTGTTCCGGCAAATTTTTTGAACAGCTCGATTGTTTCTGCGTCGCGCGGAATCCCCTTGACCACTTTGGCTTGCTCGTCAGGCATCAATGGTGTGGGACTATCTCCACCCGTGAGCTTACGGTACTCCTTGACGAATGCGGGATCCGTATGGGTTTTGCGGACGGCTTCCTTAATAATCTCCACGCGATCCTTGGGAGTTCCCGGAGGCAGAAGTAGAATCGTGCCGACGGATCTGAAATCACGCATCATGCTCAGGAGCTTTTTCTCCTTGTCAGTCTTGGCGAAGGTTTCGAGGTCCGGGAGACCCAGATGGGCGAAACGAGCATCTTTTCGGCCTTTGGGAATCTCGACGGCGGAGTGAAAATCGGCCAACTTTTTGTTGACGTAATCGTGCTCGACGACGGTACCCGTCGAAGCGACTTGCGCGTCCACTTCACCCCGCGCGAAAGCAACCTCCAGGTCTTCGTTTTCGTATCCCGGAATGATCTTCGGCTCTTTCATATCGAGAAAATAGGCGGTCAGGCGGCTGAGTATGTACCCGGTATGGCCCACGGGAGCGCTGCCGATCCGGACCCCCGGAGCGGCGCGGAGTTTTTCTAAACTGTTGAGACCCGCCTCCGTGCGCGTACCGAAGAGGTAATAGAGGATATGTTCGGTGGTGCCGAGATAAATAAACTTGTCGATATCGTACTGAACGCCGGACTCCCCGAGAACGGCATAAGGCACGATGCTGCTGGAAATACGGTATAGAGTGAGACCGTCGGCGCGAGCGTTGTTGTAAAGATGATTGGCCGCCTTTCGGCCGCCGGCCCCGGGCATAAATTGAAAAGTGATCGTCGGATTTCCAGGAATGTGTTTGGCGAGAACCGATGCCAGGGCCCTGGCGCGCAGATCACCCATCCCGCCGGCACCGGAACCGACGATGAGAGTGATCGTCTTTCCCTGGTAAAACGGCGCCTGTGAAGAGGCCGGCCCGACGCCAAGCAATACCAACACAGAAACGAGGATGAGGCCGAACGCGTGTTGGGGTTCAAACTGCCGCATATAAACCTCCTTTAGTAGAGACAGGCTTCCGAACAAGGAACATCAGCTCGATGATGAACCCATAGTCGGATTCACGATCTACGTCAAGCAGGGGGGTAGTGGTTTGGTTAGCTCAAGATCTCTCTCTTCGTTCGAGATGACAGTGCTTATTGTCATTCCGAGTCCTTCGCCGGACTCAGGATAAACTCCGCGAGGAATCTTTCGCGACGTGAAGATTCGTGGCGTACTGGAATGAACCACTACCGAAAGGTGGCTCGGGTCTAGACCTTGGATGATCGTAGAAGTGGGTGGGCCTTTTGTTGATCCCACGGGCCTGTGCTCACTTGTTACCTGGAGAGTTCGAACGAGGTGATATCTCCACCGGAAAAAAATGTGCCGATAATATTGCCGCGCGTGACCGGCAGATCGAGGTGCGACGGGTGGGTCTCGTCATGGTGTATCGTGATGCGCGCCGGTCGCGGCCGGCGGACGTGATTTCTCGCCAACGCTTGCAGCGAGTTCAGCGCCGGTTCGCCGTCGGCGCCTTTGATGCGGATCGCGATGCGCTCGCCGGCTTGAAACAGCCGCGCCGTCGGCACGATGGGAATCTTCAATTCGTAGATTTTTCCCGGTTCGAGCGCCTCGCGCGTCTCATGCGCCTGGACCGGCGCCCATGGCTCGCTATCGTCGCGCAGCTTGCGCTGCGAAGCACGCAGCCAGCCGCGCGTGAGCTCGTGTTCTTTGCCGTCGCGGTCGACGAGCAGCAGCGTGGCAAACAACAATGCATCGGTATCCGTCGTCGCAACGTAGAGCGTCAGCACGATTGGCCCGAGCACTTCGGTGTTCTCCACCAGCGGCGGCGTCGCGTAGCCGAGCGCGCCGTGTTCGAAGTTCGATTCATCGAAGGAGTCGGAGCCTTCGGCGGGCCAGAGCTCGTGCTCGCTGAGGATGCCTTCCTTGTGCAGGTAAAATGTCGTCCAGCGCGCCTCGGGCGGCGGCCAGTCATCTAAATTTTTCCATTCACCGGTGGGCGGAATGAAACAGCGGATCGGCGGCTCGTCCATGACGCCGGTGTCGATGCCTTTGAGCCAGCAATCGAACCAGCGCAGCGACTCGTCTTGATACTGATAGACCGGACGATCGAGATAAATTCCCGGACCGATCACCATCTTCTTCGGACCCTGCCAATTCTTCCAAGCCGTGAACGCGCCGGGCAAGTGCAGACCGTAGTTGCCCCAGCAGGCGCCGAGATAGGCCGGGATCGTCGCTTTGTGATCCTGCGCGTTGCGCTCGTGCCAAAACGGGCCGTCGAAAGGATGGAGCAAGAGATCGACGATCAGCGCGTTGGTACCGACGTTGGGATTCTGCAACGCTTCGCGCAAGCCGGGCACCGCGATGATCTCTTGGTCGCGTATAGCTAGCGTGATTGCTTCCTTGTAGGCCGCTTCACCGTGTTTCTCTTTGTAGAGGCTTCGGTAGTTGGGTTTGTGCAGGCTGTTGCGCCAGTGGGTGATGAAGCCGTGCGCCAAGATGCCGCCGTGGTAGCAGCGATGACGGTAATCGTCGGTGCCCGCGAACGGCGCAAAGATCGCTCTAAGCGGTTTGGGTCCGAGTGCGGCGACTGCTTTGGCAAGACGCGCGAAGTACGAGACGCCGAACATACCGACGGCGCCGTTGCTCCACGGCTCGGCGGCCAGCCAGTCGATCAGATTGCAAATGTCTTGCACTTCCACCGGCCCCATGAGTTGATAAAACCCTTCCGAGCTGCCGCTGCCGCGCACGTTGAAAACCGCATGGACGTAACCGCGCCGGGCAAAGAAAGTCGAGTCACCGCTTTCCATGTAACCGCGCATGGGCGTGAAGCCGACCGGGCGCATCGGCGGAGACTGCAAATGTTTGTTGTATGCGTGTGCGCCTAGAATGACGGGAAATTTCTCGTCGGATTTGGGCCGGTAGATGTCGCCATCGAGCAACGTGCCATCGGGCATGCGGACTTTGACGTCGCGATCGACGGTGACGTCATATTTTCTCTCCGACGTGGACCACTGGCGCGTGAACATAAAGCCTGACCTCCGTGACGAAGTCCCAATTACTCCAGGCCGCGAAAAATGTCCAGGAATCATGCCACGGCCTTCAATGTCAAAAAATGTAGGGGCGACCCCTGTGGTCGCCCGTCCGAGAGGGCAGACACGGAGGTCTGCCCCTACAAGAAGCCCCGTCGAGATGCAATGACTAACAGCACTGCCTTGACCATCGGAGCAGCCAGCGTTATTCTCGCTCGCTGCCGGATGCATTCCCTTTCAGCACGGGAGTAAAACGATCAGTGCGAATTATCGATGTACATTGTTATCCGAACACGGAGCCCTGGATTAAATCGCAGGGGCCATACGTGGAAGCGCTGGCGAAGTACTGGAACCGCGCCTGGACATGGAAGGACGAAAGCGATGTCATCGAAGAGTTCAAGCAGGCCGGCGTGGAGGCGATGCTGGTCGCCTTCGACATTGAATCGGTCACCGGCTCGCCGCCCTGTACGAATGAATATGTTGCCAGGATGCGCGACGCTCATCCAGGCGTGATTCGCCAGGCTTGGGGCGCCGTCGATCCGCTCAAAGGCGAACGCGCGATAGAAGACGCGAAAAAGGCGATCGAAGATCTTAAACTTTTCGGTTTTCACTTCCATCCGATCATGGGCCACTTCTCGGTCGATGAGCGGCGATTCTATCCACTGTGGGAAACCATCAACGCCCTCAAAGTCCCGGTGATGATCGACGTCGGTACGACGGGGATGGGCGCCGGCATGCCCGGCGGTTTGGGCGCGGTGATTCGCCACGCCCATCCGGCGGCAGTCGATCAACTGGCCGCCGACTTTCCCGATTTGAATATTGTCGCGGCGCACCCTGGATGGCCGTGGACCGAAGAGATGCTCGCCGTCGCGCTGCACAAAGGAAACGTGTCGTGGGAACTGTCCGGATGGGCGCCGAAATATTTTCCCGACGCGTTAAAACGCGACATCAAAAACCGCTTGAAGGACAAGATTATGTTCGGCAGCGACTATCCGAGCCTACCCTACGAGCGCATTTTCAAAGAGTGGCAAGAGCTAGGTTACTCGGACGAGCTGATGGCAAAAATATTCCACCAGAACGCCGAGCGGATTCTCGGTCTGTAGCAACTCTCCTTCGACTGTGTTTGTAGGGTGCGCTTGCGGAGAGCCGTAACCAAGCAGCAAGCGTCATTCTACTACGAACTTCGGATGGTGCGCAGGCGCACCCTACGGAATAGAGCCGCGCTGCAAAGGCTTGCGGCTGCGCTCGCGCACCAAGCCGATAAAAACGCTGTAGAGAATCAGCGGAACCGCGGTCACCAGGATCATGGCGAAAAGAATATCCCCCGTGCCGTTAATCAGCTTGGCTGCAATTAAGGGCGCCAAAACGCCCGCGGTGTAGTGCAACGACATGATGATGCCGCTCGCCGTACCGGCGCTGCCGAGGGGAGCGGCGTCCTGAGCGAGAGCGATGACCAGCGCCGGCACTGAAGCTTTGAGTACGCCGAAGACGAATATTCCGACGGCAAGCGCCGCCGGCGATTCGAGCCAATAAAAAACCACGACGGCCGCTACCGCGGCGGGAAGGGCGCTCAGGACAATCACCTGTTTGCGGCCGAACTTGTCCGACAACGAGCCGAGCGAGAATGAGCCGAGCATGTTGGCGATGCTCAGGATGCCCATGACCCAACCGGTCTCTTGCAACGTGAGTGTCTTTGCTGAGCGCAGCGCGGTCGGCGTCCAAGCTGCGCTGCTCCAAAACACCGATCCGCCGATAAACTCAGCCAGCGCGAGAATGAAAAGCGGCAGCGAAAGCGCGTCCTTGAATGAACCGAAGTGGGTCACTCCCGCGGTCCGGCGCGTGCCGCTAATCCAGTAGAGTTGGAGCAGCATGTCCGCGACGCCGATGAGGCCCACCGTCACGAACGCGGCGCGCCAGCCGAAGACGTCGGCGATGCGGCTTGCCAAGACGGCGCCGATGGCGCCACCGATTCCATAAGTCACCGAAACCAAGCTGGCGCCGAGACCGCGGCGATGCGGCAGCAGGTCGGACATGATCGCGTACAGCGATGGCGGCGTGAAGCCGTAGCCGATTCCCGTGACGGCGAGAAAATAAAAAAACCACAATCGATGGTGACTTATTCCCGCGCTTAGGAAACCGAGAGCGAGCAGGCTGAGACCGGTGATCAGCACGGTCTTGCGGCCGATCCAGTCGGCGAGCCGGCCGGCAATCGCGCTGGTGATCGCCGCAACCATCATCATCACCGAGAAAAGACTGCCGGCTGCGACTTCGGAGAGCGAGAACGATTCTCGCACTTCCGGCAGAGCGATGCCGAGCGTCGCCACCATCATGGAAGGCATCAAGTTCGAGCAGGGAGCAATAAAGACGGAAAGTCGATCCCCCTGCCCGGACACCGGTGATTTTTGCTGTTCGATGGGATGTTCCTACAGCGGAATGAATGCGTAGGAGCAGAGTCTGACGATCTTCATCTGCCGGTTTGTAGGAGAATCATTTAGGAAAAGCAAGGCAATGCAGATTTAGGCACAAAATTCTGTTCCAAATGTTCCAATCGTTCGAAACGCTTCGGCCGGAAGTTGTCGTAGGGTGCGCTCTGCGCACCAGCAGTTTGTAGCCTGGATGCGGCGCAGCGGAATCCGACGCTACCCGAAAGAAAGGCAACAGCCGAAGCAAATCGGAAAATCTCGCGCAAAGCCTGCCCTGAGCAAGGTCGAAGGAACGCCAAGGCTGAAGAGTAAATTCGAAATTTCGATTTCAAATCAGGGGAAAAACAAATTCAAAACAAACCCAGTTCCGTTTACGCGGTCATGTGAATTTACGGGTCGGAGTTTGTTTCGGATTTCGAGCTTCGATTTTCGGATTTTAATCAGGCCGGCCACTCTTTACTGTATCAATCAAATCAGCCTATAACCCAAGGAGAAAAATACCTGCATCCAGTGCAACAGAGGAGACGTCTCATGGGCGCTGAAGATATTTTAGGCCAGCTTGCCGCTGACATAAATAAGCTGCTTACCGAAGCCGCCGGCAGCCGGCGAGTCAAAATCACCGACCTGACGCCGCGGGACGGGCAACAGTGTAAGCTCGCTACGCGCGTGACCACCGGCGACTTACTGCCGCTCTGCGCGTCTCTCGACAACTGCGGGTTTTATGCGGTCGAGGTTTGGGGCGGCGCGACGTTCGATGTCTGCATGCGCTACCTCAAAGAAGATCCGTGGGAGCGCCTGCGGCGCATCAAGGCGGTGATGCCGAAAACGAGATTACAAATGCTGCTGCGCGGCCAGCACATTCTCGCCTACCGGCCCTATACCGATAAGACTGTCTACAAGTTCGTCGAACGCGCCATCGCCAACGGCATGAACGTTTTTCGCATCTTCGAGGCGACCAATGATTTCAGAAATATCGAGTCGGCCACCAAGGCGGTAAAGGAGCTTGGCGGCGAGGCGCACGTCGAAGTCAACTACACGGTGAGCCCGGTTCATACGCTTGAAAAATGGATGGAATACGCCGAGCAGCTTATCGATGTCGGCGCGGACTGGTTGTCGCTGAAAGATGCGACGGGTATCATGACCCCTTTCGATTGCTACAGAATCGTTAAGGGCATTAAAGATCGCGCCAAGGGCAAGTTGCCAGTGTTGCTCCACTGCCACGACATGGGCGGGACTTCGAGCATGTGCCACCTGATGGCGATTCTGGCGGGCGTCGATATGATCGACACCGTGTTGTCGCCGTTGTCGTTCGGTTCGGCGCATCCGGCGACCGAGACGATGGTGGCGTCGTTAAGAGGAACTCCTTTCGACACCGGTATCGACGTGAAGATATTGGAAGAGCCGGCGCAGATCACCCGGCAGATCAAAGAGAAGTATGAGAAATATGAAACGGGCTATACCGGCGTTAGCGCCGATGTATTCATTCACAAGGTTCCCGGCGGCATGATCTCGAACATGGTGGCGCAATTGAAAGAAGCCAAGCGGATGGACTTGATGGACGCCGCGCTCAAAGAAACGCCGAGCGTGGAGAAAGACCTCGGCCATCCGCCGTTGCTCACGCCGACCAGCCAGATCGTCGGCGTCCAGGCCGTGCTCAATGTTCTCGCGGGTGAGCGCTACAAGATCGTCAGCAGGGAAACCAGTGATTATGTGAAAGGCAAGTATGGACGCCCCCCGGGCGAAGTGAACAAGGACCTTGTCAAGAAAATCATGAAGGACAAAGAGCCGGATTACTCACTTCGATCCGGAGAGATGGCCGATCCGGGTGACTGGGACAAGGCCATCAAGGATCTCGGCCCACTGGCGAAGAACGACGAAGACGTGCTGCTTGGCGTGCTGTTCCCGATGCAAGCGAAGGAGTTCCTCACGCTGCGGGAAAGTGGCGGGCTACAATAAAAAGGGTTCCGGACGTTCCAATCGTTCCAGGTGTTTCACGCGGACTGTAGGGGCAAAACCCTGTGGTTGCCCTTTTTCCTGACAGGCCATGCCCGAACTTCCCGACGTCACCGTTTACATCGAGGCGCTTTCTGAACGGGTGCTGAATCAGCCGATTCAGAAGATCCGCATTGGTAGCCCGTTCGTTTTGCGCTCTTTCGATCCGCCGATTGGTGCCGCTGAAGGAAAGAGAGTTCTGGCGTTTCGCCGCGTCGGCAAGCGCATCGTCTTCGAGCTGGAACAGGATTTCTTTCTCATCGTTCATCTGATGATCGCCGGGCGATTTCACTGGAAACCGAAGGGCGCGAAGATCGCGCGCAAATACGGCCAGGCCGCCTTCGATTTCCCCAATGGGACGCTGCTATTGACCGAAGCCGGCACCAAGAAACGCGCGTCGCTTTACTTGGTTCGCGGCGAAGCCGCGTTGCGGGAACACGATCCCTGCGGTCTGGAAGTTTTGGACGCCAGCCTTGAGCAATTCCGCGAAGCGCTCATACGCGAGAATCACACGTTGAAACGCTCGCTCACCGATCCCCATCTGTTCAGCGGCATCGGCAACGCCTACTCCGACGAGATCCTCCACCGCGCGCGGCTATCGCCGATTCGCCTGACGCGACAAATGACCGAGAACGAGATTGAGACGCTCTACCATGCTATCCGAGGTTCACTAATCGATTGGGTCGAACGTTTGCGCAAAGAAAGAAGGGGAGGATTCCCGGAAAAAGTCACGGCCTTTCGTCCAGACATGGCCGTGCACGGAAAGTTCGGCAAGCCTTGCCCGGTATGCGGCTCACCGGTTCAGCGGATCGTGCATGCGGAAAACGAAACCAACTACTGCGCGAAATGCCAGACGGGCGGAAAGTTGTTGGCGGACAGAAGTTTGTCGCGCCTATTGAAAGACGACTGGCCGCGGAGTTTGGAAGAGCTGGAGGAAACCAGGAGGGTTCATCGGGGCTAAGGCGATGCCAACCCGAGCGAAGTGTGTTAGGATTGGAACATGATCGAAAAAGTGGTCACAAAGATCGGGTTAAAAGAATCGAACGACCCAGAACAGGACCTTGCTTACTGGCTCGGAAAGTCGCCAGAGGATCGCGTCTCCGCCGTCGAATACTTACGGCGACAATTTCATGGAAGTACAGCCAGACTTCAAAGAACTGCTCGCATTATTCAACGATCATCGCGTTAGCTATATGATCGTTGGCGGTTAATCGTTCGTCGCCAGATGGTCTTCCATGATTTTGAGCGCGGCCCAGCCGCCATCGCGCCGAGCAGCGAGCGCGGCGGTTTTTTCCGGCGAGTCGGGTTTGTGCTGCAACCAGAAGCGGGAAGTCGTGATGAAGGGTTCGTGGCTGTATTGCTCGAAGAACATCCACTGAAAGGTCAGCGCGAACTTCTTTCGATCTTCAGGCAGATATTTCGTCCCGCGCGCGAGGTAGGCGAGGATCGCATTGGATCCCGCCAAGACGAAGCCGTTGTCGTCGAGTACCGGCGTGCGGCCGTTGGGATTGATTTTTAAAAATTCCGCTGTGCGGCTTTCGCCCTTCAGAATATCGACTTCCATAATCTCGCAAGGAATGCCGAAGTGGGCGAGCAGCAGGCGGACTTTGTAGGAGTTGCCGGAGTAGGCGACGTTAAATAACTTCATAACGAATGAAGTTCAAAGCGTTCAAGTAGTTCAAGCCGTTCAAAACGTTTATGAAAAGAAGCGCGGACATTCCTGTCCGCGTCCCCATCGCGGGTTAGAAAACCCGCGCTCCGTTAACAATTTGAACGGCTTGAACTATTGGAACGTGTTTTTTTATTTAGATTTGCGGCTCCAAGATCTCCAATCCGTCATACCGGTCGATTAAATAGAGCTTGCCGTCTTTGTCGTGAAAGACATCGTTGCTCATGACGACGTCGTGGCCTTTACCCGGGTTTGGAACGTAGTAGCCGACTTCTCTCGGAACGTAAGGGTTCGAAAGATCGACCGCCCGCAGCCCGCCGCCAAACCAAGTGACATATAGCGTGTTGCCGTAAACCTGCTCGGCAGGTTGATGCGCGCCGAACCGATGGCGACCTGTCGACTTGCCTTCAAAGGGCACGATGAACGTCGCGATCGGGAGTGGCAGTTCTTCCTTGGTAATATCCACGACCCAGAGGAACGCGTTATGGGTTTCGTTGAGCTTCTCGCCGACTTCTTCATCGGTGACGATCAACCAGTCGCGGTCCATGATCTTGTTAAGCATCGGCAAGGTAGTGTGTGTCGGGCACGGATACGGCGGGCTCCAATCGAGCGTGCTTATGGTCTTGGGCTTGCTCATGTCGGAAATGTCGACAATGGCGAAGCCGGCGTGCCAGTAACTGATGTAAAGTCGGTCGCCTCGGCGAATCGGGTGATGGCAGCGGGTATCCGTGCCGTGCCAAGTCGGTGTCTCACCGCCGCCGGTCCATTGCCCTGGCATCCACCAGCGGCAGACTTCTTCCGGCTTCTCCGGATTTTTAAGATCCAGGATCATCGCAATATTGCCGACGTAACCTTCCATGGTCGGCGAAATGTAGGCGTAGCGCCCGTCGAAGGTAAAGCGATGCAGGCCTTTGCCGGGAGCTTTGAAAAAGGCGATCTCCCGTGGTTTGGACCGAGCGGAAATATCGAAGATCTTGAGGCCCGCATCAGGCTCCTTCTTGGTTTTATAGCGCTCGTAGTTGATCAGCATCACGTCGCCGCTCACGCGGACTTTGTGAGAATGAATGCCCTCCGGCACTTCGAGCTGGGCGACGAGCTTGGGATGTTTGGGATCGCGCACGTCGAGGATGGAAGTGCCGTGCGGCGGATCGATGTGGCCAACGTAAGCGTAACCGTTTTCGACGACGATCGACCCGCCGCCGGGAAGGTCCGTGCGGCCGATCTGGCTGATGTTTTTACTTACACCGACTGGTGCCGTGCCGTTCGATGCCATGACGCCTCCTCATTTCTGAATTGTGATGTTGTCATATCGAGCTTAGCGAGAGATCTATTCCGGAAAGATTTCTCACCTTTGGTTCGAAATGACACGGGAAAAATCCGCTTCGTTAGTTTTTTGCCTTTTCGATCATCTCGATCACCTGGTCCGTCGTGCGCACGCGCGCCATGCGCGGAAAAACCAGCTCCATAAGCGTGTCATGGGCGCGCTGGTCGTGCGATGTCCCGCAGGCGTCGCTGGCGACGATCATATTATAGTCCAAGTCCCTGCCGGAATACAAAGTAGACGTGACGCCGACGTCGGTGGAGCCGCCGGAAATAATGATCGTGTCGATGCCGCGGGTGCGCAGCGCGAGATCCAGATAGGTTTGGAAAAAGGCGCTCCAGCGATATTTGACGATGTAGTCGTCTTCCGGCCGCGGTCCCAAATCGGCGAGCACGTCGGAGCTTTTGTCGCCGGCGATGACGTGCATTTTGGATTTTGTAACTTCGCCGTTAGGCCAGGGCGTGAGCGAGTTATTCGTGTCGGTGAGCAGGAGCGCGGTCGTCGCGTTGTCCGGGCGATGGTTGCCCTTGGCGAAAAAAAATGGCAGCCCGGCCGCTCGCGCCGCTTTGCTGAGGCGCACGGCATTTTGAATCCACGGTTTCAACACGCGCGGTTTGCCGGGCTCCGCTCCCGGCACATAGCCGTTTAAAATATCGAAAAACAGGAGAGCGGTTTTCGTAATCTCGAAATGGTTGACGTTCATGTTTTGGCCTCCTATTGCCTCCTAAGATTTGTTAAACAAATCGTTCGCCTCTTAGCCGTCATACCGGCGGAAGCCGGCAGGTATCTAGGTGCCTTTGAAATTCCTGGATTCCGGGTCGCCTCCGGCCTTCGCCGGGGTTGCCCGGAATGACGATCTAATTATGTTGCGAACTTCTGAGACACTGCACTAGCGAATCTTGATGCCCTTCTTTTCCTTCTCTTCGACGACCTTCCAACCTTCTTTAGCGTACCATTCAATCTGGCGGAACATGCCGGTGAGAATTCTCACGTCTTTGCCTTCGAGCCCGGCGCGGCCAAAGATGCGCCGGAAAGCGAGCAGCATATGCTCGGGATTTTCCAAATCGAGAAAGCCGATCCTGAGCAGCGAGTTTCGCATGATATCGAAAAGCCTTTCGATCTGCTCAGCCGCGGCGCGCTGAATTCCGTCCTCCGCAGCCGGAGCCAGCGCCGCAACGTAAAGCTCGTAGAGGCAAATCACCACGGCCTGGGCGACGTTGAGAGATTGATACTCGGGATCGGTTGGAATCGTGACCAGGAGCTGGCAATGTTCGAGATCCTTGTTGCTCAGGCCGTGATCTTCCGGTCCGAAAAGCAGCGCGACTTTGCCTTTTTGCGCGGCGGCGGCAATTCCGGGCGCAGCCTCTCTCGGCGTTCGACTATGGCGTCGATAGAGTCCCGAACGGCAGGTGGTGCCGACGACCAGCGCGCAGTCGGCGATCGCCGCGCGGATCGAGTCGTAGCACTTGGCATCGGCAAGCACGTCGCGGCCATGCACGGCCATGGCGCGCGCCCAGAAGCTTCGCGTGCGCGCTTTACCGACGATGGCGAGCTCCCCGGCGCCGAAATTTTTTATCGCGCGCGCCACCGAGCCGATGTTGCCCGAGCCGTGCGGGCGAACCATGATCACTCGGAGATTGGTCAACATATAAGTTGGAACGACTGGAACGCGTTGAATTGTTCGGCGGTTGCGTTCCAATCTTTTCAAATAGGTTCAACGTTCCAGCCGGTAAAGTCAAAATTCCAAAATCAGCACTACCGCCGAACGGCCTACTTGGCAAATGGGCAGGTGCGGTTTTTTTGGATGATCGATCGGTTCTTTAGGTCGAATTCGGTTCGGTAGCCGAAGTTTTCATGCATGAGCGAGTGGGTATCGTCAACGTGTTCGGCTCCGAATACATGCCCCAGCTCGTGAACCAGCGCAATCACGTCGAATTCCAGTTCAACGTTCGCTCCCTGGTAACGAAAAATTTTACTGACCGGGACGACGACATAACCGGCCAGGCCTTTTTGGCAGTCGCCGATGCGATCGACGCGCGGCCGTCCCGCCGTCAGATACCGGCTGGTGTTCGCGCCGCTAAGGGACACGATCAGGTCGTAGCTATTATCGCGCGCTTGGACGGGGAATTCTTTTTGGAGCTTGGAAAGTAGCGCCAACGTGGAATCAACTCGTTCCGTCGCCGGCCAGGCGGAAACGCTTTGAGTGATGAGCCGGACGTCGAACTCGCGCTCATAGTAGTCCGACGCCGCTTCGATGAGGCCGCGCGCTTCTTCGGTCCAGTTTGGATTTCGCGCGCGGAAGGGAACATCGGCAAGCACCTTGATCCGCACGAGCCGCTGCGCCGTATTGGGCCTGAGAAGCGAACAGGAGGAGATCCAAAGCGCGCTAAGGATTAAGCAGATTATCCGTCGGCGCGTAATCATCGGTCAGTATCGGCACGTCTTCGGGGAGCGGTTTGTCGAAGTAGGCAACGGCGATGTCTTGGATCGGCTCGGGAAACAGGCCCTTATCGATGGCGGCGGCGCGCTTGACGATCTCTTTGATGTCCAGCCGTTGCTTTTCGCGGGTGGCGACGACGATGACGTTCTGAATCGTGTCCAAACTCACGTTATCGGGGCGGCGCGCCGCGAAGACATAGGTCTGCGGAAAAACCTGACGCTGGGTGCGCACGAAAGCGCGGGCGATTTTACCTGCTGGGCCGGTCACGGCGCTGATCAGATTGGCGACGATGATGCCGTTCGGCGTGAGTTTTTTCTGGGCCAATTCGAAAAACTCCTTGGTCGTTAAATGAAACGGCATGGCGTCGGTAAAGTAGGCGTCGAGCAGGATGATATCGTACTGCTGGCGCGTGCGTGTCATGAACAGCCGCCCGTCTTGGGCATGGAGGCGAAGCAAATTGTTTTCTTTGACGTTGAAATGGTCTTTCGCCATCTTGATCACTTCGGGGTCGATCTCGACGGCGTCGATTTCCATGTGAGGAAATTCTTTCTGAATCTTTTTTGGGATCGAGCCGCCGCCGAGTCCGATCACCAGCATTTTCTTGGCGTCGGGCCGAAAAGTGAAGCCCAGCGACGTGTAGCGCGAGTAGATGAGCCGGAGCGCCGTCGGGTCTTTTAGATTCATGGCACTCTGCAGCGTGCGGTCGAAATACATGTAGCGCGCTTCGTTGTCCTCCTCGATGCGGATACGATGGTAGAAGGTGTCTTTTTGCAAGAGAGTCTTAGTCCAAGCCAAGGGCGCCCAAAACATATCGGTAAGCCCGAAGATGAATAACGTCGTGGCAACAGCTCGCGACAATGAAACGCCCTGCAGCCTGATCAAAGGTACTACAAGTAGGGACAGACATACCAGTGTGATGCCCAAGGAATGGATGATGTTGCTCACGCCGAGGACGGGAATCAGGTAAAAAGCAGTGAGCAGGGTTCCGAAAATGCTGCCGCAGGTCGACAGAGCGTACAGAGTGCCGGCGGTGCTGCCGACGGTATGGAGCTGCGTGGCGGCGAGACGGATGACATAAGGCGAAATGGTGCCCATAAAGACTCCCGGCAACAAAAACAGCACGGAGCAAGCGATCAGCGGATTCATCCGGTTGCCGAAGTCTCTCATGGCGATCCACTCATTGATCGACGGATAGATGAACGGCAGAAAGAAAACCACGACCCCGGGAGTTACGAGCAAGATCATGAGCTTGGCATAAGACGGCTCGCGCGTGGAGAGCCAACCGCCCCAGTAGTAGCCGATGCTGAGCGCCGCCATCACAACGGAAATCAGACTGCCCCATACAAAAATCGAGCTGCCGAAGTGCGGCGCCAACACGCGGCTGCCGGCGATTTCCAGGGCCATGAGCACCGCGCCACTGACGAAGACGACAAGGTAGTGCAGCAATTGCAGCATGGTTTAACTCTCCCAATCCCAGTAAGATTCCTCGGGCATGAGCGCGACGGGTTCGAGCAATCTCTGCGGCATGCCGTCAATGAACTGCGATGGGCGGGACAATACCATGCGCAGACTCTTGTCGAAAACCCGGGTCGGGTAGCTGATAAAAAGATTTTGCTTGGCGCGGGTGGCGGCCACGTAGAGCAGGCGGCGCTCTTCTTCCAGCTCTTCAGCGGAGCTGGTGTTATAAAAGGACGGAAACCGGCCTTCCAAGGCCCAGATGATAAACACCGAGTGAAATTCCAAGCCTTTCGCCGAATGGATGGTCGAGAGCACTAGCGGACCTTCATCCGGGTCGACCGCTAGAACGCCGCCGATGCTGTCGTTGGGCGGTTCGAGCGCCATGTCGCTGAGCAAGCGCTCGAGGCTGCGGTAGCGTTCGGTCATGCCCTGAAAATGCTCCATGTCTCTTAGACGCTTGGGGTGATCGTCCGGATAGTTCTGTTTCAAGATCGGCACATAATATTGCATCAAATACTGTGCCTGTTCCGACGGCAGCTCGGCCTGCTTGGCTTCATCGAGCACCTGAGCGAGCGTTCTCAGTCCGTGGGCGATCTTACCCTTGGCCGGGTAGGCGCGCAGACGTTCGACGGCATTGGTTCCTTCGAGCAGCCATTTAATGATTTTTTGGGAAGCACCGGGACCGATGCCTTCAAGCAGCAAAAGGACGCGGGTCCATGAAATCGCGTCCTGCGGGTTGGCGAGAATGCGCATGTGCGCCAAGAGGTCTTTCACATGGGCGGTTTCCATGAACTGAAAACCGCCGCGCTTGACGAACGGGATGTTGTGGCGCGCCAACTCGATTTCCAGGTCGAAGGAATGGAAGCTGGAGCGGAAGAGTACCGCAATGTCCCAGAGCGGCACGCCTTCTTCGCGCAGCTCGAGAATCTTCTGGCGGACAAACTGCGACTGCATCTGCTCGCTGCCGGCCTGAACGAGCTTGGGTCTAGTGCCGACGCTCTTGCGCGTGAACAGGCGCTTCTCGTAGCCCTCTTTGGCGCGCTGGATGATCTCATTGGTCAGATTCAATATCGGCTGGGTGCTGCGATAATTTTCCTCCAGCTTGATGATGCGAGCGCTTGGAAACTGCTTGGGAAAGTCCATGATGTTGCGGAAATTAGCGCCGCGAAACGAATAGATACTCTGGGCGTCGTCGCCGACCACCGCGACATTGTCATGGGTCGCGGCGAGCAGACGGACGATTTTATCCTGCGAATGATTGGTGTCCTGATACTCGTCGACCATAATGTAACGGTAAATGTCGGAAAGGCGCTGGCGGACTTCGACATGACCGGTCAAAAGATCGCGCAGCTTCACCAGCAGGTCGTCATAGTCGAGCAGCGACTTGGTCGACTTGTAGTCGACGTAGCGGCGGTAAAGCTCGGAAAGCTCGAAGTTGACGTCGACCAGGTGTGGATACTCCAGTTCGAGCAAGTCGCCCAGCCCCGTCTGCTTGTTATGGGTCATGCTAAAAATTTCCGCCACGGTCTGCTTGCGCGGAAAGCGCTTCTCTTTGGTATTCAGCCCCATGTCGCTGCGGATAAGCTGGATCACGTTTTCGCTGTCCGGCCGGTCCATGATGGTGAACGACGGCGCCAGGCCGAGATGGCGGCCGAAACTTCGCAGCACCAGATTGGCGAAGGAGTGAAAGGTCCCGCCGGCCACCTGGTTGCAGCGGCCGTCGATCAATAAGCTGGCGCGCCGGAGCATCTCGTCGGCGGCGCGGCGGGTGAAAGTCAGCAACAAAATCGACCGCGGGTCGGCGCCCCGGTCGATGAGATGGGCAACGCGGTAAACGAGCGTGCGGGTCTTGCCGGTGCCGGCGCCGGCGATGATCAATAGCGGTCCCTCCATCGCAGTTGCCGCCTGATACTGCGCGTCGTTTAACTCTTTGCGGTAGTCGAGCCCTGAGTTGCTGGAAATGGGTGACGTGGAGTTTTTAAGAATATAAGTCGTCGTCAAGGAAGCTCCGATCGCAAGGTAAATTACCTATTTTCCGCCAGTGGAGCAAGCTTCGGCGCGGTTCTGCAGGATCGTTTTCAAAAACCTTTTCAACGCTCGAAATCGAAGTGTGACGCGCGTTGAAACGACCTGCCGAGCGCAGGAGAGATTCGCGTCGCGTGCAATTCCCCTTCATCGGACATGGATTCCTTCGTAATTCGCGTAGGCAATCTCATACAAGGCACGGTTGTTTTTCACGTTGCGTTTGCCGATGTCCATTGCATTTGCGCCAGTTAGGTTCACTTAAAAACTTGGTACAGCGCTTGCCAGTGAAGGTTTGATAGATTGTTTCGAAGGAGGAATGCAGGATGGAGCAGCTAAGCCTCATCTGGATCGTCGGCGTGGCGATCGCGATCGCTTTATTGATCGCCGGCTAACAATCACGAAACGAGGATACGACAGCTTCGGCCTGCGGCATAATTCATTTCAGGACGTGATGAATAGGATCACTTTAGCCATCACCGCTAAGAGTTAGAACCGAGCGCGCAACTTGTCGCTTTAACGCTTTGGCACAAAGATCAAGAACGATTGCCGGCTTAAGAAGTCGAATTCCTGCTGCAACGTGTAACCCGCCTGCTCTATCTCCCGTTTGATGAATTCACTCGGCGTGTAATGGCGCAACAGACCTTCCAACCAGCCACGGCGATCAAATTCAATAATCGCGACCCGGCCGTCCGGGCGAAGATATTTACGCAGATTGGTAAAGTAGGCGACGCGATCTTCGATATGATGGTAAGTGTTGGACGTGAAGATAAGGTCGACGCCGGCTTTCGGCAATGAGGGGTCTTCAGGCTTGGCGAGGATCACCTCGATATTCGATCGCCCCTCTTCGGCCGCGCGTTCGGCAAGTAGATCGACCACGTCGCGGTCAATATCCACCGCATAAACTTTGCCGGTCGGCCCGACGGCTTCGGCCAATCTAAATGTAAAGTAGCCGCCGCCCGATCCTAGATCAGCAACGCTGGCGCCAGGCTGGATTTTGAGTGCGGCAAGGACCTTCTGCGGTTGCTGCCATTCGTCGCGATTGATGCCCGCGTAGGCGCACTGTTTGAGTTGGGCGCAGCCTGCCATGAGCAGGCCGACGGCCAGGGCGAGCGTGAGAAAATATTGACGCTTGGCAACCATCATCCGGGGCGCGGCATCGAGCTTACGGGGAGGGTACTTTTGCCGCCACATGTTCGAGCGCGCGGGCGACTTTTTGGCGCAGGTCGACGACATCGAACGGTTTCCCGATAAAATCAAAGGCCCCGCCGTCGATCGCCTTGGCCGCCAGCTGCTGCGAGTTAACCCCGGTGAGCATGATCACCGCGCAACCGGGGTGAATTTCCTTGATCCGTTGGAGCACCTGCAGGCCATCGGACTTGGGCATGCGCACGTCGAGCAGGACCACATCCGGGCGCGCTTCGTTGACTTTGGCGATCGCGGTGTCGACCGAGTCGGCCTCGAGCAATTGAAAACCCTTGTCAAAGACCATTTTGAGCGACTCGCGCACGCCCATCTCGTCGTCGACCAGCAAGAGCACCGGCGGGTTCATTGTCGTGGCGATAAACCGGAAAAAACCAACTTCACCCCTGTGACTACAGTCTCACTTAAAATCCGGTATCACAAGGGGCGCAAGGCGGGCACATGCTTCGTTGCGCTCGATCGCCTCGCTACAACGTACTGTCAAGCAGGTTGAGGTGAAGGTTAAGGGGACACATGTCAGGTGATGTCGAACACTTTTAGCCTGAATCGCGTACATGCCACATGATGTCGAACAGTTATTTGTGTCAGGATTTCTGTAAATCGATAAATTTGCTTTCGGGCAATGATAGCCCGGAGCAAACTGTGACGCCAAGAACGGTCGACCATTAAAGGTGCAGGCTCACCCGGTATAGCAGAGTTGTTGGACATCATATGGCACTTACGCGTTCGACATCAGGTGGCAGTTGTCCGTTAAGGGTTTAGGTGGAAACAGATCAACGCGACGCGAGCTCGGCGCAGCGCCCTGGCCGCGGCAAATGCTTGGCGCATTCTCTGGCGATTTCTGCCGGCGATTTTTCAAACGTGTCTGTGAGATATTCGACGCTCAGGCGGACGCAGGCGTTTTGGTCGTTATCCTGACTGAATGTAGCGCAAAACGGCAGCGCGTAGCGTCCGTCCCAGGTATTATCGATCAGCGCGTAGACCACGCCGCGCATGCAGGCGAGGCGGCTCTCACCGCTGGCCAGCTGGCATTTTCGCGCGGTCGCCTGGGAGTCGCCCAGGCGCACGTCGTTGGAAAGATCACGGCCGACCGAGAGCATGCATTGCTGGCGGAATTCACCGGCGCGGTCGCACTCCTCAAAGATTTTTTCCGTCCCCAGTCCCATTTCGGTCATGCGCGATGTCTGCATGACATAGCACTCGCTGCGATATTTGGCCGCGAGCTTATTGCAGGGATAGTGGTAATCGGTGGGGCTCAAATCGCGGCTTTCAGGCGTAGCGTTAAAAACATTTTCCATGAACACGCCGCCGTAACATGAGCTGCGGCCCCAATCCTCGGGCAGGCCGTCGCACGCTTCCAAAGATGGCAACAAACGATAGCGCGAAAAGAACATGAGGGCGTGGCCAAGCCCGTGGAGGCATTGAAAACGCAAGCGCACGGGAAGCTTCGGATCGCAGGCGAGCGCCGCTTTTTGCTTCAATTCCGCCGTGCTTGGGTGTTTATCGACTTGTGCGTAGATATTCTCCCCGCGCAAGAACCGCTCGACCGAGCCATGGTAGCAGCCCGAATGGCAGGTCTGATCGCAGGCGGCGAACGATTCGTGAATATTTCCTTTGATCCGGTACGTTTCCCGGCCGATGGCGTGCACGACGGGATGGCAGTCGCGCCTGAGCTCGGGGTCTTCCTTCTCGAGGCGTTGAATGAGTTGCATAAGCTCGAGCGTTGAGTGCTGTTTGAGCGCCTCGCCAAACAGATGATCGAGACATTCGGCGCCGCCGACGCTATTCAAACAAGATTTGATGGCTTCAGCTGCCGGCAAGGTCGCAGGGGCCGTAGATTGCTGGGCGAATGCCGCGCTATTCGCCGCCAATATAATCAGCCAGCCGAAAACCAGTCCTAGCGCCTTCCCGCCGTAATGTAACAACATTTATTGTCCTCCAATAAAATCACTGCATAGTAGCCCGAAGCAAAGCTCGCTGCAATTATTTCAAAGATTTAGCGTGAAACAGGCGATTTCGTGACAGCGCGCAAAGAAGAAGATTCGCAAAAGAGTCATTGTGTGGTAATCTCACGGGATAAACGAATACTGCGCTCAGGCGTCTAAATATCTGGCATGTCGAAGATCAAAGTTCTCGCCGCGTTAAGCATCGTTCTCGGCTTTATCATCTACTCGGTCTCCCAGGCGGGCGAAGCGATGATCAAGGCTGATGCGGTGCCGGCGTATCGGCCCAAATACTTTCCGTTCGCCGGCGGGGAAAAAGAAGTTTATCACGCCACGTGGAACGGCATGATCTCGGTCGCTACCGCGGAAATCCACACAACCCCCACCGTGGTCGACGGCCGGAAAGTGTATCAGGTGCGCGTTGAGGCGAAGACTTCAAAGGCTCTCGATCTTATCTGGAAGATGCGCGATACGATCAGGTCGACATTCGATGCCAAGGCGCTGTTGCCGTCGCGCTTCACTTTTAACCAGCGGGAAAATTCGCGAATCATCGATACCGAGGCCCGTTTCGATCGCGCGAACAAGCGTTGGTCGGTCAACCGGCAGCAGGCCGGCAAGCAGACGAGGGCTTATCATTTCGATTCCAAGAACACGCTCGACCCGATCACCGCCGTCTATCTGGCGCGCAGTACCGAATTCAAGGTCGGCGATAAGCTCTATTTCAAAGTTTTCGGCGGGCGTCATCAATACTTGCTCGAACTGTTCGTCGAGAAGAAGGAGCCCGTTGCACTGGAATCAGGGAAAACCGTCGAAGCTTACCGGATCATTCCGCGCATCCAAAATATCACCAAGAAAGGCTACGCCAGCCGGTTTAGCGAGGCGACGATCTGGATCTCCGCGGATGAGCGGCGCTTGCCGATTAAGCTCAGCAGCAAGATCGCTTTCGGCAGCGTTCACCTGGAACTGGTGGATTACGAGCGGGCGACCCAATCCGCGGCTCAATCACAGGGGCCGGCGTCTTAATCTGGCGTCGAGCTTAAAATGCGCGCCAGGTTATTTCCGCCGGGAGAATTTCGTCTGCTAGTTTTTCGACCGTGCAAAGCGGCGGTTGTCGCCGCCTTATTGCTTTTAAGCGTCGCCATGTCCGCCTGCGTCGCTGTCGGCCCGGCGCCGACTCGGCGCGCACCCCGAGAAGATTATCCCACTTCGTCGCCATCGTCGGCGTCGCGCCGCATCGATTCTTATGAGGTCGAGCGCTTGCGGCGAGTCATGGTGCCGATTTTCCGCGGCATGGACCGGCCTTGCCGCGTCGATCAGACGCGGGTGGGTATCATCAACCAAAACGAGATCAATGCGGCCAATGCGGGTAACTGCGAATTCTATGTGACCGTGGGTCTGCTGCGGCGCGCCAGCGACCGCCAGTTACGCGGAGTTTTGGCGCACGAACTCGCCCACGAGGATCTCGGCCATGTGGCAAAAGCCCAGGTGGTTGGCGCCGGACTCAATGTCTTGGCCGCGGGCCTGCAGCAGTTATTTCCCGGCGCCGGCTCGCTCGCGCCGATTGCCGGCGAACTGGTGGCGCGCGGCTACAGCCGTAACGAAGAACATGCCGCCGACCGTCACGCGGTTGAGATCCTGCGCCGCACTGGCCACTCGAAAGACGACCTCGTCGATGCGCTCACCTGGATGCGCCGGGTTTCCGGCGCAGGCGGGGGTGGATTTCTCTCGACCCACCCTGCGATAGATGACCGGATTGCGACGATTCAAAGACTTCGTTAATTCCGCTTTTTGCAGCCATCCTTGGGGGTAATTTTCGCGATTTTTTCGGTTTGCCTTCGGTAAACAAAAGCCCGGCCGCCGCGTCTAACGTTTCAAGGAGGCGAATACCATGAATGCTAAACCATACGCTTTAAAGAGTAATTCGAGATTCGTCTTAAGTATGGCTTTACTCGCCACTTTGTTGACAGGTTGCGCGGGCGGGTCGCTGACCACTCGTGAGAAAGGCGCCGGAATCGGCGCGCTGGGCGGCGCGGCGGCAGGCGGAATCATCGGGTCAGCGGTACGCCATCCGGGCGCGGGCGCGGCGATCGGTGCGGCACTCGGTCTGGGTGCGGGCGCCCTGATCGGCGATCAGCTGCAGGGACGAGAAAATGCCGCCTACGGCCAGGACCAGCAAATTTATCAGAACCAGCTGGAGCTCGAGCGCCAGCGCCGTGAACTCGAAGATATGAGACGACGGCCCGAATACTAACTGAAAATTCGCAACAGACTTTCATCCGAGGGGGGGCATGTGCCCCTCATTTTTTTGATTCAATCCGCATCGCCCTTGAGGACTTCTCAAACCCGTTCTAAACTCACGCCTTGTGAAAATTTTAATTACCGGCGCGGCGGGGCTCGTCGGCAGCCATCTCGTGCGCAGATTGACCCGCGAGCACGACGTGGCGGCGCTAAAGCACGCCGATCTCGATATCACCGATCGTGCAGCGCTGCATCGCATGGTGATTGATGTCAAGCCGGCGTTGATCTTCAATTGCGCGGTGCTCCAGGTCGACGAATCGGAACAGAATCAGGCGATGGCAAAGACGATCAATGCCGACGGGCCGGGCTATCTCGCCGAAGCGGCGAATGAGATTGGCGCCGAGATCGTGCAATTCAGCACGCAGTACGCGTTTGGTGGCGAGCCCATCGATCGTGCTCCGTACACGATCGAAGATGAGCCCCGGGCCGTTAACGTGTACGGCAAAACCAAAGTCGCCGGCGAGCAAGCGGTTCGCGAGGCATGCGAGCGCAGTTACATCGTTCGAACTTCTTGGGTTTATGGCACCGGTAAGAACAGTTTCCTGTGCAACGTGCACGACCACTTACGAGGCGGTAAGCAAGTCCGCGCCATCGACGACATCTGGTCGAGCACGACCTACGTCGAAGACTTGATCGATCGCTGCTTGGAAATTCTCCGAACGGGACGCTACGCCACTTACCACGTCGTCAACGCCGGCGTATGCACCTATTACGAATTTGCCCTTGAAGCCGGAAGGCTGCTCGGTCTCACACGCGCCGAGATCGATCCGCTGATCGAGATTACCCACGAGCGCGATATGAGCCGCATCGCCGCGCGGCCCCGCTACACGCCGCTGCGCTGCTTGACGTCGGAGCGGATCGCTCTTCCGCCGATGCGTGATTGGCACCAAGCGTTGGCGGCGTATGTGAAAAAAGAGATGGAGTAATGGAGTGTTGGAGTATTGGAGTAATGGGTAAAAGAAGAATGCAATGCGTTGATCTTCAGTCTTAAACTTTCTGAGACCCAACACTCAAGACTCCATCACCCCAACTGTTGCGGTTTATTGGTTGACAGCCGCGCGTTAGCTTGAGTAATACTCCGAGCAGATAAGTTGCGAAGGAGGAGGTTCTCATGTCGAACTATCCGGTCATCGATACGGACGGTCACGTTCTCGAACGGCAGTCGGATATTCGGAAATATCTCGAAGAGCCCTGGGTCAAGCGGCCGACACCGCTCTGGCCCGGCGATCAGCCTTGGGACAACGACATGATGGACTCCTTCGAGATGGCGCGGGAGTGGAAAGGGCTTGGCGCCGCCGACCAAGTCGACCGTTGGCACAAGCTGATGGACGAATACGACATTGAAAAGGCGATCTGTTTCCCGACCGGCTCCGGCAACATCGCCAAAAATCAGGAAGTGCCGTATCAAATCGCCGTCGCACGCGCCGCCAACACGCAGTTCGCCAAGGAATACAACGCGCGCTCCGATCGGCTCTCTTGCGTCGGCTGCCTGCCGATGCGTTCGCCGAAGGCCGCCGCTGAGGAGCTGCGGCGGGCAGCGACGCAGTTAGGCTTAAAAGGTTTCGAGATTCTGCCCACCGGCTTGCCTTTGGCGCTCGGCGATCCGTTCTACGATCCGATCTATGAAGAAGCCGAGCGCCTGGGCGTGGTGCTCGGCATTCACGGCACCCGCAACACGTCGCGCGAGCTGGGCACTTCGGGGCTCGCGACCTTCGCAGAAGTGCATTCCTACGCCTTTCCCGTCGGTATTCTTTTGCAATTTACCAGCATCGTCTGTCAGGGCCTGCCGGTACGCTTCCCCAAGTTGAAGCTGGCTTTTCTCGAAATCGGCGCGACCTGGCTGCCCTACTATCTCGATCGGCTGGATGAGCACTGGGAAAAACGCGCTGAGTTCGAGATGCCGCTGCTGAAGAAAAAGCCCAGCGACATCGTGCGCTTGTCGAAGATGTACTTCAGCGTCGAACCCGGCGAGTCTCAGCTCGCGGCCACCGTCGATTACGTCGGCCCCGATCATTTTCTTTATGCTTCCGACATCCCGCACTGGGATAACGAGTTTCCGCACAATCTGCGCGACCTGCAGGGACACAAACAATTGTCGAACGAGACGAAAGAGAAAATTCTTTACAAGAACGCGAAGGAGCTGTTTGCGCTTTGAGAAATTTTTGGGAGGCAAATTCATAGCACGACTTCGCAGCATCGTTTTATTTGTATTCACTTGCTTAAGGAGGCTTACGAGTACACTAGGGCGCGAATCCCCGGCATTTTCTATCCTTACTTTACCCATGAAAACGAGCCGGAGCAGGATCAAGCGTTTGCGAGGTCTGGCGCGACCGCAATATCGACTTCGTGTCGGCGAGGTTCGAGTATTCTACGACGTAGCAGCCGAGTCCGTTGAGGTCTTGGCTATTGTCCCCAAATCGGAGGCCGCAATATGGCTGGAGCAGTTCGGAAAGCCCGAATAAAAGAAGTTCCTTTGTCTGAAGTTAAAGATGATCTTTCACGGTTTCTGCGTGAGGCGGAGAAGCAGGAGATTGTCATAACTCGGCACGGAAAGCCTGCGGGTGTCCTAATGGGATTCGAGTCAGAGGACGACTGGTTTGATTACAAGCTTGAGAGCGATCCTCGTTTTCTTGAGCGCGTCGAACAAGCGCGAAAAAGCTTAAGAGCCGGTCGGGGTACCCGGTTAGAAGATGTGGCAAAGTAAACGGTTACTCTAACAATGCATTGAGACAGACGCTTTTCGCGCGCCGCTCAACGTTACTTTGATCTCTAATGTGCCCGACGACGCATCCTGTTCCGCGGCAAGCGCCTTGGTCATTGCCAAAATCCTTCGAAAAGAAAACGGCGCCGCGAGAAACAGGCAGCGACCGCCGGATTAATATCGAAGTTAGCTGCGCTTTGCCTTCCGCGCCGCGGCGATATCGCCTTCGCTGAATCGGTAGAAGCGCACCGGGTTGTCGTAGAGCATCTTTCGCTTGAACTCATCTGCTAGATCCCTGCGCGCGTAGAGGTGCGGCAGGTCGCCGCCGAATTGGTCGCGTTCGCGTTCGTGCGGGAAGTTATCAACGGTTACAGCCCGGAAGGCGTCTTGCGAGCGGCGGTGCGCACAGAACTTGTGTGCGGGTCACCGATCGGCAGCATTGACAGAATTATGTACGTTATTTAAACTGTAATTCTGGGGGAGGCTAAACAATGCCGATTTCATCGAAAGACATAATTCCGTTAACTCGGGCGCGTGCAAAGCTCACAGAACTTTGCAATCAAGTAAAACGCGAGCACGGGGAAAAAATTCTTACGAAGAACGGCGAAAGCTGTGCCGCGTTGATCGACGCCGAGCGGCTCGATCACTATCACCGCCTGGAACGAGAGCATGTGCATCTGACATTACTCGATGAGGCCCTTCGAGGCGTAGAAGATGTCAATGCAGGTAAGATACTAAGTGCCGCGAAGTTAAAAGCTCGCTATGGCCGGTAGAGCGCGGCTGCTGTTCACCGATAATTTCGCGCGCGATCTTGACGCTATCGAGTCATTTCTTTCGGTTGAAGGCAGGGCGGCGTTTCAGCGGCTGCTCGACCGCCTATTCGAAGATATCTGTCCGCAATTGGCTCGGTTCTCTAAATCGGGTCGTTTATTTTTGGAGCATCAAGTGGGCTCGACTGAGGCACGGGCTCTGTTTGAACGTCTTCAAGAAAAGCTCCGCGCCGGCGATGAGCTGCGCGAGTTCGTCGTTGACGCGTTCGTAGTGCTGTATCTGATCAGAGGAAACCGCATTTATTTTCTCGCGATCAAACACCATCGTCAACTTTCTTATGACTTGTTGCGCTTCTGGTCGTGAGCCAAGAAGCGTAGGCTGTTCATGAATTTTACTTCGCCTTCTTTGCCGCGGCGATGTCGCCTTCGCTGAAGCGGTAGAACCGCACCGGGTTGTCGTAGAGCATCTTTCGCTTGAACTCATCTGATAGATCCCTGCGCGCGTAGAGGTGCGGCAGGTCGCCGCCGAACTGGTCTCGTTCGCGTTCGTGCGGGAAGTCCGACGCCCACATGATGACATCGTCGCGCACCAGGTCGGCGATATAAGGCGCGGTGCGTTCTTCGACTTCCATAGTGACGAAGATATTGCCGGACTTAAAAAACTTGCTCGGCGGATCCTTGAGATGGGGCGCCAACCGCGCGGCGAATTTTTCGTAATCTTCTTCCATGCGGTCCATCATGAACGGCACCCAGCCTGCGCCGGCTTCGAGATAGGCCATGCGCAGCTTGGGGAATTCCTGAAAGACGCCCTGAAACATCATGTTGGTGATTTGCAGGAAGAGACCGACCGGATGCTCGAGCATGTGCGCTTCGAGGAAGCTGGCGACGCGATCGAGACCCAAGTTCTGGCTCACGCCGCCGTGGACGGTGAGCGGCACGTCGAGGCGCTGCGCTTCATCGTAAATTTCATGAAACACCGGCGAGCCGTAGAGCGGCAAACGGTTGTTGGTCACCGAAGGTAAAAGCCCGGCGTTGAAGCCCAGTTCCTTAACGCAGCGGCGCAGCTCGGCGGCGGCGGCTTTGGGGTCCTGTGGCGCGAGCAGCGCCACACCTTTGAGTCGAGGCGACTGGCTGATGAACCGGTCGTACAGCCAGTCGTTGTAGCCTTGCGCGATCGCCGAGGCCCAGGCTGGGAGTTGGATCATTCCTATGGCAAGCGCGGAGGTCGGATAGAGGACGGCGCAATCGATGCCGTGTTCATCTTGAAAGCGTATCCACGCCTCGGCATCCGGGTCTTCGCGCTTGCCTTTGCGTGACAAACCGCGCTGCCAGCCGTCGGCGTCGAACATCGGCCAGGTGGAATGCCAATTCATTTCGCCGAAGTTTCCTTTGATGTGAGCGAAAATATCCTTGTGGTCTTCCATGATGTGGCCGTCTGCATCGATAACGAACTCTGCCATTTGTCTTGCCTCCTACGAGTCTGGTGTATAGTAATAAATTGTCGTCCTGGCGAAGCGAAGAAAGATTTCTCCCTGCGGTCGAAATGACGTCCTTAAGTCAGTGAGCCGCTCCTTTTCATTTCGAAAAGCGAAGCGACTGAGACATGATTTCGGTTTAGATCCTTCGCTGGCGCTCAGGATGACAGTCAAGACATTTCTCCGACCGCAGTATCTACTGCAGAAAAATTTTCTGGTATTCCTTTTTCTTAACCGCGTAGTCTTCTTTGCCGAATTGATACATCTGCACGAACTTGATCTTATCCGCGTCGGCGAGCGGCGGGTGGATGCCTTTTCGGTTGACAAACTCGCCCGTGGCAGCCTGAATTTTCATGCTTTCTTCCTCGAGAAAGAAGTCGATGAAAGCCTTCCCCGCGCTCGGCCGCGGAGCCTTAGTGCCCAGGCTGATGTACTGCCCGTCGCCGAGCATGCGGTAGTCGCGGACGTAGTCGAGATTGGCGCCCTGTTTATTATAGGTAAGCACGAATCGGACGAAGGTAATGCCGACGGGAGTCTCGCCGGTGCCGACCCGGTCGGCCGCCGGGACGATGGATTCGACGAAGATCGGTTTCGCGGCGGCGAGATCACGGATGAATTTTTCTGCTCTCGGTTTGGGCATGATTTTGTCCAAACTGGCGAGCCACTGGGTCGTCAACGTGTGATTTACCGGATGGGGCATGACCAGCTTGCCGCGGTACTCCGGCTTGGTCACGTCTTCGAGCGTCTTTGGCGCTTCGGATGCTTTGATGCCGGCCTTATTGTAGATGACGCCGTAAAGGACATTGCGGTAGCGGGCGCCGAGATTCGGATCGATCGCATCCGTGGAAAAGCCTTTGAGCGAGGGTGAATCATATTTTGCGAACGCGCCCGCTTTAAACATCAGGTGCATGTGATCGCCCGTAGTGGCGACTACGTCATAAAGGGGTTTGCCGACACGGTGCTCACTTAGAGCGCGATCCATGACTTCTGTTGAAGAACCGCGCCAATACTCCATCTGCAAGCCGGTCTTGGCCTCGAAGGCTTTTTTCAGAGCGTCGGCGGTGAACGTTTCCATCGAGGTGTAAACGATGACTTTGCCGCCTTCTTTCTTGGCGGCCTGGACGAGCTTGGTATTTTGGGCAGAAACGTCCTGAGCGCCACAGATCAGTAGCGATCCAAACAACAGAGCGGAAATCTTACGCATGGCAGAGAATCCTTTCTGACGAAGACTCGATGATATGGATCGAGTTATATTGCAGGCGTTCAAGCGGAGTCAAGCAAGTGTTGGGCTAGAGTAGAAAGTGCACGGTTCACCACCAAGGCCCCGCGCGGCAGAGCCGCAAGCGAAGTCGGAGTATCTCACGCAAAGACGCAAAGGCCGCACTCTGTCATTTCGACCGAAGGGAGGATGACGGGACGCAAGCCATCACTTAACGCGGTTGCACATGAAGTTATGCTCGAGAGGAAACTTAAAAATTACGTCCAGCCTCGCGTCCAGCGCTCGCCTTTTTTGACCTTGTCCGCGTAGTAGTTCCAATCGGCGGAATGGAACATCTCGTCTCTCGGGCGGCGGAAAAGCTTTTTTCTGCTTTCGGTCAGCGTGTCCACCCATTCCGGCGTCGGACCCTGATAGCCGTGCAAGCGGGCAATCGCCATGATCTTCGCCGTGCGCTCCATGTAGAGCGCGGTCATGCATGCTTCATCGATGGTGGCGCCGGCAGTGACGATGCCGTGTCCCTTGATCATCATCGCCGAAGCTTTTCCCAGAGTTGCGGCGAGGGCGGCGCCTTCCTCCGGGTCTAGAATATAGATCGGGCGCGGAAAGATCGGCGTGCCGCCGTTGAAGCGCGACGATTGCATGTGCACCCAATCGAGCGGCGTATCCGCCAAGCTGAGCGCGATGCACATGGCCGGGTGGCAGTGCACCACGGCGTTGACATCCGGGCGCGCCTTGAAGAGTTCCGTATAAATCACCGACTCGCGCGGAATCGTGCCGACGCCGGAAAGTTTTTGCAGCGCGAAATCGAAGTGGACCAGCCAGTTCTTCTTGCTTTGCTCGGCGCGGCGAAACATCCGGACGGCGATGCTTTTGCCGTCGGGAAGCCGAACGCCGACGTGGCCCCAAATATCGCCGATCTCCCACTCGAGAATCGCCGCGGCGGTGTTGAGCTCGCGCTCGATGGCTTTGATCGGTTTTTTAAGCTGCTGGCCGACGGCTCGATCGGACTTGCTCATGGACATTCTCTTTCACTTTTTCGGCGGATTAATCTTAAAATTCCCTACGATACCGCTTTACGCCGGGCGGCGTAAGACGCCGGATTTTCCCGCTCTGCTTGCGCCGTTAAATAGCCGAAATGCTGTCGCCAGGGAATCTCGCGCGGCAGCAAATAGGCGAAGCAGTCGATATGGGGAAACCAGTTGTGATTAGACGCGCGCGCTAAACGGGGCGGCTCCTTGCCGTTTTGAAGCTCCTTGACCGTGGTGAGCAGATATTTGCGCACGGCGATAAGCGCCTTGTCGCTCACGCCGAGGTGCTCTCTGCTGCGATCGAAAATCGCGCCCATGCTCTCCGTGGCGCAAGCATCGTGGTTGAGAAAATCTTCGATGCCGGTGAAATTCACCGTCTTTTGCATCCGGCGGTCTTGCAGATAGTCGTTGCGCGCATTGCGCACGCGCGTGTAGTCGGGATTGATTTGCTTGCGCCGGTGCACTTCCTCCTCGCGCACCGCGCGGTCACGGCGAAAACCGATATCGTAACGCCAGCAGTGAGTATCGTCGGCCGGCACGTAGGTATGGATTTCAAAACCTTCCAGCTCATTGGTCGGCCGTCCTGCCGGCACACAACCGTATACCGGCATGACGAAGGCGGAGAAGCGAACATAGTGCTGATTGTCTGAGTTCCGCGTGGCGATCAGGCGAACGCCGAAATCGGTGTCTTCGGTTTCGTAGTAGGGGGCGGTGTCGCTCTTGTAAAGCGGCTGGTTGCGTTCGTTGGTAAAGGCGCGATGCAAGAAGGACAGATGGGACGAATCGCACTCGCCTTCGAGGCCCTGAAGATAGTTGCATTCGAGCAGGCACTTGGTGACGTAAGTCTGTTCGAGCGGCATCTGGGTCCATTCGTAATTGGGAAAGAGCGGCATCTCGTCTCGCGGGCCGAGGTAGGCATAGACGATGCCGTTCGACTCATGGGTCGCGTAAGCCGGGTGGCGTAGTTTCTTCTTAAAATCGCTGCCGGCCGGCTCCGCGGGGGTATCGACAACGTTACCTTCGACGTCATATTTCCAGCCGTGGTAGACGCAGCGAAGGCCGCATTCTTCATTGCGGCCGAAGAAGAGCGACGTGCCGCGGTGAGCGCAGTGTTCGCCGATGAGGCCGATGCCACCCTGAGTGTCGCGGAAAGCAACGAGTTCCTCGCCCAACAATCTCACTCGCGCAGGCGGGCAGTCGGGCGTAGGAATCTCTTCGGACAGCAGCGCGGGAATCCAGTAGCGCCGAATCAAGTCGCCCATCGGTGCTGCGCGATTTGTTTGGGTGAGCAATTCGTTATCTTCTTTGGAAAGCATGCGCGACTCCTACTATTCGTTCAAAGGTTCAAAACGTTCAAGTCGTCAAGATCGACTAAGTATCGAGAGTTCGAGCCGCGAAAATGTCGGCGTAGGAGGGCGCGCTACGGATCATGCCTTGCTCGACGTTGTACTCGATGAAGGCGTCGATCGTCGTTTTATTTGCCTTGATACCATACTTCCACGGATCGCCCCAGGTTTTCATTTGTTCTTTCATTCTCTCTCGCAAATATACGACGGAGAATCCGCCGCGATCGCTGGTCATGTCATCGTAGGCGAGATCTTTTGCTCTCTCAAACGCAGCGTAGAATTTGCCGGCGAGATCGGGATGCTGGCGGTCGAGCTTACGGCTCATGACGATCATATGAACCGGCGTGAAGACGCCGGTTTTACGGTAGAGCTTTTGATCCTCTGCGAGATAATCGGGAAACAACCGATGGATCTTCGGATTGTTCTCGAGGTTGTCGAACATTTTGCCGTCGGAAATGTCGGTGATGATGGCGTCCAGTTCGCCGGCGATCAGGCGCTGGGACATATTCTTGGCGTTATCGACATAGCTGATCTTTAGATTGGTATCGTGAACCGGAAAAACTTCTTTGGCCTGCAAAATCCACTGGACGGTCGAGAAGTCGACGTGGTAGTGTTCATGCAGCAGCCCTCTCGCCCAGACTGTCAACGCGGTGCGATAGGTGCGCGAGCCGATGCGTTTACCTTGCAAATCCTTGGGCGCGCGGATACCGGAATCGGCGTGACAAAAGATCAGCTGATAGGCCGGCTTGCGCTTGGCAAAAACCGGCAGACCGATGATTTCCCAACCTGCCTCGACCGCCGGTAGAAAATAGCCGATATTCAAGTCCAGCAGACCAAAATCTCCGGCCTTCATCTTCGGATCTTCCCTATGGATCATCGAGGACGTTTTGACCGG
>JBOHVN010000072.1:0-28376 GCA_050735675.1 Binatia bacterium
TTGATGACGGCCACGCCGCACAACGGTAAAGAGGAAGAGTTTCAGCTTTTTATGGCGCTGATCGACGGCGATCGTTTCGAGGGACGATTCCGCGATGGTGTTCACACCGCCGACGTTTCTGATCTCATGCGCCGGATGGTTAAAGAGAAGCTGCTCAAGTTCGACGGCACGCCGCTTTTTCCCGAACGTATCGCCTACACCGTTCCCTACAAACTTTCAGATGGCGAAACGCGGCTTTATAAAGAAGTTACCGAATATGTGCGCGAACAGTTTAACCGCGCTGAGGCTCTACAGAACGACAAACGCGCCGGCACCGTCGGCTTTGCCCTTACTATCTTGCAGCGCCGGCTCGCTTCGTCGCCGGAGGCGATCTATCAATCACTGCGCCGCCGTCGTGAGCGTCTTGAGAAGCGCCTGCGCGAGCTCGAACTGCTCCAACGCGGCCTGCCTGCCGCGACGAGCACGGCGCAGGCAGGCGCTGTCGCTCAGGCGATCGCTGAACAAGGTCCAACAATAGATCAGGAAGATGTCGATGATCTGGACGAAGCACCGGACAACGAAGTCGCCGCCACCGAGGAACAAATCCTTGATCAAGCCACCGCCGCGCGGACCATCGAGGAACTAAAGGCCGAGATCGCGACGCTCCAGCATCTGGAGTCTATCGCGCTGACGGTGAGGCGCAGCGGGGACGATCGCAAGTGGCGCGAGCTGGCCAATCTGCTCGCCCATATCTTTACGCGGGCTAGTGCGGGGGATCGGGTAAAAGAAGAAGCTGCGCCGTATGGATCGGGGGATATACCCAAGCCGCAGCCATCGCCACGACAAAAGCTCGTCGTTTTCACGGAGCACCGCGACACGTTGAATTATTTGGAGCAACAGATTAGCACGGTTCTTGGCCGCAAAGACGCCGTGGTTCTCATCCATGGCGGCATGGGCCGCGAAGAGCGGAAAAAAGCGCAAGAATCTTTCCTCCACGATCCAGAAGTCCAGGTCCTGGCCGCCACCGACGCCGCGGGCGAAGGCATCAATCTTCAGCGCGCTCACTTGATGGTGAATTACGATTTGCCGTGGAACCCCAATCGCATCGAACAGCGTTTCGGCCGTATCCACCGTATTGGCCAGACCGAAGTCTGCCATTTGTGGAATCTCGTCGCCGACGAAACTCGCGAAGGCGATGTCTATCGCACCTTACTCGATAAGCTCGAAGAAGCGCGCAAAACGCTTGGCGGTCAAGTATTCGACGTGCTCGGGAAATTGCAATTTGAGGGACGCCCGCTACGGGATCTTTTGATCGAGGCGATCCGCTATGGTGAACAGCCCGAGATCCGCGCCCGCCTAACCCAAGCCGTGTCACACGCCTTTGACCGTAAAGAACTCGAAAATTTGCTCGAAGAGCGCGCGTTGGCGCATGATGCCATGGACGCCAGCCGAGTGCGACGGGTGCGCGAGGACATGGAGCGCGCCGAAGCGCGTAAACTACAGCCGCACTATATCGAGTCGTTTTTTCTGGAAGCTTTTAAACAGCTCGGCGGTACTCTGCGCCAACGTGAACCGCGTCGTTACGAAGTCACCCACGTCCCTGCGCCCATCCGCAATCGAGATCGTTTGGTCGGTGTCGGTGAGCCGGTCCTGCAACGATATGAGCGTATCGCCTTCGAGAAGGCGCTCATAACTCCCCAAGGACAACCTCTCGCCGCTTTTGTTTGTCCGGGTCACCCGTTGCTTGACTCTGTGCTCGATCTCACCTTGGAAAGGAACCGCGATCTTTTGCGCCGCGGCAGCGTGCTGGTGGACGAGCGCGATGCCAGCGACACGCCACGGGTGCTGTTTTATCTGGAGCATGCCATTCAGGATGCGAGTCTCACGCGGTCTGGCCTGCCTGCCGCGACGAGCACGGCGCAGGCAGGCGAGCGCCGCGTCGTTTCCAAGCAGATGTTGTACGTGGAGCTGGACTCGGCCGGTAACATTCGTCATCTACAATATGCACCCTATCTCGATTACCGATCCCTCAAGCCGGAGGAGCCAGCCCATCACAGATATTCTCGCCCGCCCCGAATGTTCGTGGATCACACGCGAACTGGAACAAAAGGCTCAGGGCCATGCCATCGCTCACGTTGTCCCCGAGTATTTACAGGAGGTCCGCAGCCGGCGTCTCGAATGGATCGAAAAGACCCGCGCCGCCGTGAAAGACCGCTTGACGAAAGAGATCAATTACTGGGATCACCGCGCCGAGGAACTCAAACTTCAGGAACAAGCCGGAAAAGTAAACGCCCGTCTCAATTCGCAAGAAGCCCGGCGTAGAGCTGACGACCTTCAGGGCCGTCTTCAGAAGAGAATGGAGCAGCTCGAACTTGAAAGCCAAATATCCGCGTTGCCGCCGGTGATACTCGGGGGTCTTGTCGTTGTCCCGCTTGGATTGCTCGCGAAGATCATGGGGCAACCCGTCTCCACAGTCAAAAGCGCCGTCGATAGACTCGCCGTCGCGGCGCATGCCCGCGAGGTTATTATGAATGTCGAGCGTAGCCTCGGCTTCGAACCCATAGACCGGGAGTTTGAGAAGCTCGGCTACGATATTGAAAGCAAAGACCCGAAGACAGGGAAACTTCGCTTTATCGAAGTAAAGGGCCGCGCCTCGGGCGAGCAGACCCTCACGGTTAGTCGAAACGAGATTCTCTATTCGCTCAACACCCCGGACGATTTTATCCTGGGCATGGTCGAGTTCATTGACGGGGATTCTCATCAAGTTCACTATTTGCGCCGCCCGTTCCAGCGCGAACCAGACTTTCACGTAACAAGTGTAAACTACAGTTTTCCAGAGCTGTTGGCCCGAGCGAAGCCGCCGCGATGATGTTTCAACACACCTTACGAGTTTTATTCATTGCGTGTTATCATGCAGGGTAATGCAATGGTCCTCTTAGGGAGATAGAGAGATGGCTAAAATTAATCTGCTGAATACCCAGTCGACAAACTTAATGGAGTTGCTGTCGAACGGCAGAGTCTACCGGGTTCCGCAATATCAAAGGGATTATTCATGGGAAGAGGAACACTGGGATGATTTATGGAATGATATCTTGGAACTCCGCTCACGTGCGGATGAGCGCCACTATATGGGGGCTTTGGTCGTTGAAGCGAAGTCAGACCGCGAGTTTCAGATTATCGATGGTCAGCAAAGACTTGCGACGCTCAGTATTCTTGCTCTCGCTGTGATCGACAAGTTGGGTAAGATTGCGGCCGCTGGAGTAGAACCAGACCCAAATCGGGAAAGAGCTTCGAGTCTTCGTACGCGCTTCATAGGCGAAAAAGATCCAGCCTCCTTGCTCGAAAGCAGCAAACTATTTCTAAACGAAACCGACAACTTTCTCTATCAAGATTATTTAGTCCAACTTCGTGTTCCGCTTAACCCCAGGCGCTTGCCCAAATCTAATCGTTTGCTATGGGATTGTTTTCGTTATTTCTCTACGCGGCTCGATAATATTGCTGAATTCGAAAACAGCGGAACTGCGTTGGCGTCCCTTCTGTCGGAGGTTGTCGCAAGACAACTGCTTTTTATCTTGATTACCGTGGAAGACGAACTAAACGCCTACACAGTTTTCGAGACACTCAATGCACGAGGGCTGGAGCTTTCGTCGACCGATTTACTGAAAAACTATCTTTTCTCGCGTCTGCGTGTGGCCGCCGATTTGGAGGCGTTACAGCGCCGATGGCGTTCACTTATCGCGACAGTTACCCAGGAACGTTTTCCGGAGTTTTTACGCTATCATCTTTTGTGCGATTTCCCGAAAATTCGCAGCCAACGATTGTTTAAACTCGTTCGTGACCAAGTAAAGAGGCCCGAGGATGTTTTCGAGCTCATGGATGCGCTTGAAGGACGTGCTGAACTTTTCTCTGCACTCTCTGATCCCAATCACGGCTATTGGATCGAACACCGAGACTGCCGACCGTACATCCGCGAGTTGAATCTGTTCCGGGTTCGGCAAATGACCCCGCTAATATTTGCCGCATGGGAAAAGTTTTCGCGCGATGATTTCTCCCGTGTGCTCAAGCTTGTTAGTGCATTATCGTTTCGTTACACGATAGTGAGTGGCCTCAATACCAACGAGCTTGAACCAGTTTATCATCAGGCCGCAAAGGCCGTGCTTGATGGATCGGCCCGGTTTCCGGCCCAAGTGTTCGAGCGGTTGAAGGCGGTTTACGTCGATGACGATAAATTCGAGCAGGATTTTACTCTCCTCGCCGTGGACACAGGCGGGCAGCGGAAGAAGCTCGCGAAATACATGCTCGCGCGATTGGAGAGCGATCGATCCGGCCGGGAATGCGATCCCGAAACTGATCCGGGAACGGTCGAACACGTCTTGCCGGAAAATCCTTCAGACAGTTGGTCAGCTACCTTTTCACACGAACAATGGGAAGCGAACATTTACCGGCTCGGCAACTTGACGCTCTTGGAGGCACCTTCAAACCGAAGCGTTGGCAACGGTGATTATCCGGAAAAACGAACGGCCTATGCTCAAAGCGCGTACGTCCTAACCCGTGATGTGGCGGAGACGGCGCCCGAACAGTGGACGCCGGAACTTCTTGAGGCCAGGCAACGGCGTTTAGCACAACGGGCTGTCCACCTCTGGCGCGCAGATTTTGCGTGAGGATCGCGACAGAGGACTCCGCGAGTGCCACTCGACCGACAATCGACCGACAAAATTTGCGAATCGACCGATCCGGATAGGCAGTCAATTGCACGCAAGAAGTGCTGATGGTGCAATCTACGTGCAATGCGGGGCCGTGCAATCCAGTGAAAAAGCGCGTAGCGCACTGTTTAATAAGCGGATTTGTAAACAGATCAATTGCAGCTAAGATTGCACATGCTTTCAATACTGTGCAATTTCCGTGTGATCCGAGAAGGCGCCATGCGTAATCCATCGATAATCCATCGAACATTTGGTCTAATCCATCGATCCCCCTCCAATGGGGACGCCGCCTGGGCGTGCGACCAACGTCATCGTGCCGTCAGCGCTTATTCGGTTCAATCCATCGATCGATAGTCGGCCGGCGAAATCGCCAAATCGACCGAACTGGGCAACCTACTGGGAAAAATATCCGCAAGTATTCGCAACCAAACCGGACGGTATCCACAACCGCCATGCCCTCTGTAGTCCTGAGGCCGCTAGGGATAACGTCCTTTAGATCACTCAATACTCGTCCAATCGATTTATCCAATTTGCCGATAATCTACCGATTTTCTTGGGCAATTTACCTATGTTCGCGGGGGCTGGTAACGGTAAGTCAGGACGAGCTAAACTTGACGACAACCGAGCCCGCGTGAAAAAAGTAGCCCTCATCTCCCCTGACTGTTCAACCAGCAGGGTGCGGAGCCGCTCCTTCGGGGGCGGCTCTTGCTTTTTTTGGGCGCGCCAATCAAAAACTAAGCCCGACCAATCGCTAAAAGCAATTTCGCTTATAATTTAAGTGGATTATTTTAATGAGCGTGCAGACGACTAAAGCTGACCTAAGCATCTATATGACTAAGGACGGCGTGCGAGTGCCTTCGCAGATCGTGAAAGGCGCAACCACTCTTACCTCCTTTCCGATACGAGTCGGCACCCAAGAAATTGGAACGCTATTCATAAAGGACGCTCACTTAAACCCGCCACGATGGGCAAAATTCTTTAAGGACGTCGTTCCCGAAGCAGAGTTTGGTCGAAATTCCTCGACAGCCGCTGTCCTGTTAGTCCCCGCGGATAAGCGAGTCTTTGTGCTAACTTTCGGCCAAGGGCGGCATTTGATCGACAGCGAATTTATCGAAATGAATTTTGGATTGAGGGTTGCTCTGAATTGCTTGGACGCAAACAGTCTCAGAAGCATCGACAAGTCTTCGTTTGAGACCTATCCTAAGCAGTCCCGTGAGCAGTCAGGGAGAGCCGCAGAGCTTCAATACTTCGGCGTTGATGTGGAACGAGATCTCCTGCGAGGAATAACCGGAGTTCCAAAAGACAAGTCGCTGGGTGAAAGGCTATCCGGAATGGACTCAGTGAAGCTTAGCCTTGAAGTTGATTTGTCCTCATTGAAAGGGCTGCTGTCGAAACTTGTCGCGGCATTTGAAGCTGATAATTACAAGAAAGGGGTGTTCTCTTGGGTTGACCATATCGGCGAAGTCAAAGATCCCACTTTGGTACAAACGTTGGACCAAGAGTTGTTAACGAAAATTCATACAGGCGATACGACTAACGTGTGGCTGTCAGTGCCAGAGATCATCGATTGGAATCGGGTCGTGGGATTTAGATATGCGATGACTAGAAATGCTCCTAGTTTCTATGATATCCGACTTGCCGATTTCATTCAGTTGCTCAACGGAAAGGAATTAAACAAGGAGCGCCTGTTGAAGCGAAAGATCTATTGCGTCGATGCGGACTATTATTCAGTGTTCGACCGACCTACCTACTATTTTTTATACGCGGAGGTTCCGTTCAACTCGGAGATCTATCTTCTAAACAACGGAAAGTGGTATCGAATAAACAAACACTACGCGCGCCAGGTCAATGACTTTTTTGTTCATGTTCGACGTTACGACCGGACCCTTCCTGATTATGAGGATAAAACTGAAGGTGACTACAATAAGCGAGTGGCCCAACGAGATCCAAAAGAGTTTGCATTGTTGGATAAGAAAAATGTCTACCCGCCGGGAGCTGCTTCGCCTGTCGAACCGTGTGACCTCTTAAGAAGTCCCAATGAATTTATTCATGTGAAGCGCTACGGAGGGTCGAGTGTCTTGAGTCATCTTTTCAATCAGGGATTGGTATCCGGAGAACTTTTTCAAATGCAAGCAGATTTTCGAAAATTGCTCAACGGTAAACTTCCCCAGCAACATAAATTATTAAATGTGGCTGCTCGGCCGACGGCCGGCAGTTATAAAGTAGTGTTCGCGATTATAAGTGAGAGCGTCAAGCCACTGTCGATTCCTTTCTTTTCCAAGATCAGCCTAAAGCACACACTTAATCGATTGGAAGCTATCGGCTTCGGCGTGATGTTAGCTAAGGTTTCTGTTTCGGATGTGACAAAGAAAACTGCAAAATATCCAGGCTCTAAGAAAACGAAGCAATCATTTCAGACAACATGACCTACAAGAAGAAACTCATCGAAGTCGCTTTACCTCTCGAAGCGATTAACAAAGCGTCGGCCCGGGAGAAGTCGATTCGGCATGGGCATCCGTCGACGTTGCATTTGTGGTGGGCGAGGCGGCCGTTGGCGGCGGCTCGGGCGGTGATCTTTGCGCAGATGGTGGACGATCCGTCGGCGCACCCGGACATTTTCAAGACCGAAAAGGCGCAGGAAAAAGAGCGACAGCGGCTTTTCAAGATCATCGAGGATCTTGTTCAGTGGGAGAATACGACTAACGAGGAAGTCCTTCAACGAGCGCGCGACGAGATCTGGCAGAGCTGGCGGGCAACCTGTGCGGAGAATGCGGATCATCCGCGCGCCAAAGAATTATTCGACCGGCACAAACTTCCGGCGTTTCACGATCCGTTTGCGGGAGGTGGGTCAATCCCATTGGAGGCGCAACGGCTCGGGCTTGAAGCCTATGCCAGCGATCTTAACCCGGTGGCGGTGCTGATCAACAAAGCGATGATCGAGATCCCGCCGAAGTTTGCCGGCAAGCCGCCAATCAATCCCGATGCTAGGAGGGATCTTTTTACCGCAGAGGGCGCAGAGGGGCGCGGAGGATTGAGAGAAAAGAGTAATTCTTCTCTGCGAACCTCAGCGTCCTCCGCGGTGAATCCCCTTTGGTCCGGTGCCAGGGGGCTTGCCGAAGATGTGCGGTACTACGGCAAATGGATGCGCGACGAGGCTGAGAAACGCATTGGGCATCTGTATCCGAAGATAGAGATTACCGCAGAGGTCGCAGAGGGGCGCAGAGACCTGCAGCCGCTGATCGGTAAGAAACTCACCGTCATCGCTTGGCTTTGGGCGCGCACGGTGAAGAGCCCAAACCCGGCATTCGCGAAAGTCGACGTACCACTCGCCTCGACCTTCATGCTTTCCACCAAGGCGGGCAAGGAAGCCTATATCGAGCCGGTGATCGAGGACGGCGGCTACCGCTTCACGGTGAAGGTGGGCAAACCGAAGGATGCAGACGGAGCGAAGCGGGGCACAAAGTCGGGAAGCAGCGGCAGTAGCTTTATATGCCTCATTTCGGGAACACCGATGCCGTTTGAGTACCTCCGAACCGAGGCGAAAGCTGGCCGCATGGGCGCGAGGCTTATGGCGATCGTAGCGGAAGGTGAACGCGGCCGCATGTATCTCTCGCCGACTCCTGAGATGGAATCGATTGCGCTGAGTGCTCAGCCCAAAGATGTGCCGGAAACCGATCTTCCTAAAAAAGCACTCGGCTTTCGCGTCCAGGAATACGGGATGACGCGCTGGCGCGATCTCTTCACCCGGCGGCAGCTCATCGCGTTGACAACTTTCTCCGATCTTGTCCGGGAGGCACGAGAGCGCGTGAAAAGTGACGCGTTGGTAGCGGGGCTACCCAACGACGGCAAGCCCGCTGATGGTGCGGGTTCAGGGCACACCGGGTATGCAGATGCAGTGGCAGTCTATCTTGGCATGGCGGTTAGCAAAATGTCCGACGCGCAATCAACTCTATGTCGCTGGAAGACAACCATGGATCAGTCAATTGCTACGTTCGGTCGGCAGGCGCTTCCAATGGTATGGGATTACTCGGAGGCCAACGTTTTTGGCGAAATGGCGGGAGATCCCCTAGTATCGCTAAAGAACATGATGCGCGTCGTCGACCAATTACCAGCGAAGCCTACGGGATACGTTTACCAGGCCGATGCGCAATCTCAGTCTCTTAGTAAGGGGTTAGTTGTTTCCGCGGACCCGCCCTATTATGACAACATCGGCTACGCCGATTTATCTGATTTTTTTTACGTCTGGCTGCGTCGCTCCCTGCAAACCTTTCTCCCTGACCTGTTCGCCACGGTAGCGGTTCCTAAAGTGGAGGAACTGGTGGCGACCCCCTACCGACACGGCAGTAAAGAGAAGGCCGAGGCATTCTTCCTTAGCGGCATGACCGCGGCAATGCACCGACTCTCTGAGCAGACTCACCCTGTATTTCCGGTTACGATCTATTATGCCTTTAAACAGGCTGAGACCGAAAACGATGAAGAAGGTGGTACCGCTAGCACAGGCTGGGACACCTTCCTTGAAGCGGTGATTCGTGCCGGTTTTGCCCTTACGGGTACGTGGCCAATGCGGACAGAACTAGGTAATCGCATGGTGGGGTCGGGTACCAATGCACTCGCATCAAGTATCGTTCTCGTCTGCCGCAAGCGTGCGGGCAATGCGCCTACAGCGACGCGACGTGAGTTCGTTACCGCACTCAAAGCCGAACTACCGTTGGCACTCGCCCACCTACAACGCGGCAATATCGCGCCGGTGGATCTGGCGCAGGCTGCGATCGGTCCAGGGATGGCGATCTTCACGCGTTACGAAAAAGTGCTCGATGCCGAAGGGACCCCGCTCGCGGTGCGCGAGGCGCTGGCGCTCATCAACCAGACGCTCGACGAGGCTTTGGCCGAACAGGAAGGTGACTTCGACGCCGACAGTCGCTGGGCGCTGACCTGGTTCGAGCAGTCGGGCTTCGCCGAGGGAGAGTACGGTGTGGCTGAACAACTTTCCAAGTCCAAGAACACTAGCGTCGCTGGCATGGTCGACGCTGGCATCCTGGCGTCGAAGAGCGGAAAAGTGCGATTGTTGAAACCGGCAGAGCTGCCGAAGAACTGGGACCCGGAAGATGATGAGCGCTTAACCGTTTGGGAGATGGTGCATCAGTTGGTGCGTTCGCTGGAGCAAGGCGAGAGCGTCGCCGCAGAGTTGGTGTCGAAGCTTGGCAGCAAGGCTGAAACCGCTCGCGAGCTTGCTTATCGTCTCTACACTCTTTGCGAGCGTAAAAAGCGCACCCAGGAAGCGCTCAGCTACAACGCACTGGTGCAAAGCTGGCCTGAGATCATTCGTTTGGCGCGCGAGCGCGGCAAGGCTACGACCGAGCAGGGGACACTTTTTACCGCAGAGGACGCAGAGTGACGCGAAGTGGGGGAAGGAATGGACGTCAACGAAGTCAGTGGAAGCGTGGTCGACGCGGCGATGAAGGTGCATACGGCTCTTGGCCCTGGTCTGCTGGAAAGCGCCTATGAGGCGTGCCTTCTCCACGAACTGCGCAAACGCGGGCGGAAGGTTCTTTCGCAAGTCGCTCTTCCCGTTGTGTACGACGGCGTCAAGATCGATGTCGGATACCGGATCGATCTCCTGGTGGAGGATGTGGTGATTGTCGAACTGAAGGCAATAGAGAAGTTATCGCCGATTCACGACGCACAGCTGCTCTCTTACCTGAAGCTTGGAGGCTACAAGCTCGGTTTGCTCATCAACTTCAACGTCCTGCATCTGAAGGACGGCATCAAACGCTTGGTGAATAAGCTATGAACGTGCGGAGGAAAGGTCAGGAATGTTTTACCGCAGAGGGCGCAGAGGATCGCTGAGAATTCGGAACAATACGATTTTCATTCCCAAGAGGCCTTCCCCTCCGCGTCCCTCTGCGCCCTCTGCGGTGAAGTAAGGAGCAATCTGCATGGCGATCACGAACCACGAGCGCGTCGGCAAAGCACTGGATCTTCTTAAAGACGGCGTGGTGCCGTTTCTTGAGCGCGAACTGAAGTCTGAATATCAACAGCGCTGGTTCGACGAAATAAAAACTACGCTGACTCCTCAGCAGCTTACCTTTGCCGGGACGGAAAAAGATCCGAAGTGGGATATCGCCACGGTTCTCGCGGTAATGTGGAATCAATGGAACCAAGTCTTCCGAAAGACGCTCGGGCAAGCCGAACGGACCCTGGTCAGCGAACTCCGCGATGTGCGTAACAAGTGGGCGCATCAGCAGCCGTTTTCGAGTGACGATACGGATCGAGCGTTGGACTCCGCCGAACGATTGCTGACGGCGGTCTCGGCGCCGCAAGCGGACGAAGTTCGAAAGATGAAGATCGAGCTTCGTCGCACTGTGTTCGACGAGCAGATGCGGACGGAAAAACGGCGTAGCGCCGGGACAGCGATTGAAAGCCAGGTCACCGGAAGTCTCAAGCCGTGGCGCGAAGTGGTGAATCCGCACAAAGATGTCGCGAGCGGGAGATACCAGCAAGCGGAGTTTGCCGCAGACCTCTGGCAGGTCCATTTGGGCGAAGGAACGGACGAGTACCGCGAGCCGGTAGAGTTTTTCCGGCGTACCTTCCTGACGGCAAGCTTGCAGCAACTTTTGATTGGTGCAGTAAGACGACTTTCGGATATTGGAGGCGATCCGGTCATACAGCTTCAGACTAACTTCGGCGGCGGCAAGACGCACTCGATGCTGGCGCTTTATCATCTTTTTTCCGGCACTCCGCCGAGCGATCTGCTCGGTATCGATGCCGTGCTGAACGATGCGGGCGTGACGAAACTGCCCAAGGTAAAACGCGTCGTGTTGGTGGGAAACAAAATCTCGCCGGGGAATCCGGTGACGAAAGCAGATGGCACCGTGGTGCGCACGCTGTGGGGAGAGCTGGCGTGGCAGCTTGGTGATGCGGCGGGTGGAGTGAAAGAAGCGAAGAAAGCCTTTAACCGCGTGCGCGCCGATGACGAGAAAGCGACGAGTCCCGGCGACGTGCTGCGCGAACTGTTCAAAGAGTATGGGCCTTGTTTGATACTGATCGACGAGTGGGTTGCCTATGCGCGCCAATTGCATGACCAAAGCGATGCTTCGACTTCGCTCAGCACAGGCTTGCCGGCGGGGGCGTTCGGAACACAGTTCTCGTTCGCTCAGGTGCTAACAGAATCCGCGAAATTAGCGAAGAATTGCCTGCTGGTTATCAGTTTGCCGGCTTCCGATACGTCTGGGTCTCCGCATACCCAGGCCGACGATACGGAAGTCGGCGGACAGCGCGGACGCGAAGCGCTCGACCGGCTACGTAACGTGATCGGCCGTCTGGAGTCTTCGTGGAGGCCGGCGAGCGCGGAAGAGGGATTTGAAATCGTACGGCGGAGACTTTTCGAGCCGCTGGTTGAGCGGGAGCAGTTCGTTGCGCGCGATACCGTAGCCCGCGCTTTCCATGATCTTTACCGCACGCAGCAGCAAGAGTTTCCACCGGAGTGTTCTAAGACCGATTACGAAACCCGTCTCAAAGCCGCGTACCCCATTCATCCTGAAGTGTTCGACCGGCTCTACGACGACTGGTCTACGTTGGTGAAGTTCCAACGCACACGCGGCGTGTTGCGATTGATGGCATCGGTGATCCATAGCCTGTGGGAAAAAGGCGACCGCAATCCGCTTATCTTACCTTCTAATATTCCCATCGACGACCGCCGCGTCGAAAACGAGCTTACTCGCTATCTATCGGACAACTGGGTGCCAGTCATCGAGAAAGACGTTGACGGGCCCAACTCTCTGCCGCTGCAGCTCGACGGCCAGGTGCCAAATCTTGGAAAGTTTCACGCGACCCGGCGGGTTGCGCGAACCGTCTATCTCGGCTCTGCGCCGACGATGACTGCCGCCCATCAGGGCCTCGAAGACCGCCGCATCAAACTCGGCTGTGTGATGCCGGGAGAATCACCGGCGGTGTTTGGCGACGCGCTCCGACGTCTCGCGGCGACCGCGACGTATCTCTATCAGGACGGGCCGCGCTACTGGTACTCGACGCAACCGACGGTAACGAAGTTGGCCGATGATCGCGCTGAGCAACTCAAACGGGATGCCGACAAGGTCGCAAAAGAAATCGCCGACCGCGTCAGAGCGGATGTCAAAAAAACCGGTGACTTAAGCCGAGTCCATCCCTTGCCCCCGTCCAGCCACGATGTGCCAGACGATTTGGACGCAAGATTGGTCGTGATCGGCACCGAGCATCCGTACAGCCGGGAAGCGGGTAACGACGCTGAAGTCTTTGCCAAATCGATATTGGAGTCGCGCGGCAATGCTCCACGGATCTACAAGAACTCACTGGTTTTTCTGGCAGTCGATAAGACTCGTTTGCAGGACCTCGACGAAGCAGTGCGGCGCTACCTCGCGTGGGAGTCGATTCTAGACGAAAAGGACAAACTCAACCTTTCACCACATCAAGTAAAGCAGGCTGAACAACAGCGGGACACCGCCAACGGCACCGTGACGGCACGCATACCGGAAACCTATCAATGGCTGGTCGTTCCCACCCAGTCTACGCCTCAGTCTCCTGTCGAATGGCAAAGTTTTCGCCTCACGGGCCAAGATGCGCTGGCGATGCGGGCGAGCAAGAAACTAAAGAACGATGAGCTTCTGGTGACGAGCTTGGGATCGGCGCGCCTCCGGATGGACCTCGATAAAGTGCCGCTGTGGCGCCTGCCTGCCGCGCCCGCCAGTACGTCGCAAGCAGATAGGGCGCGTGATGCGGCGCAGGCAGGCGGCGATCATGTGGCGATCCGCCAACTGGTAGAGGATTTCGGCCGCTATCTTTACTTGCCAAGGGTCCGCGATCCCGAAGTGCTGCTTGGTGCTATCCGTGGTGGGTTCAGTTTACTGACTTGGGAAAAGGACTCGTTCGCTTACGCCGAAAGCTACGACGAGGGAGCGGGCAGATACCGAGGTTTGCGCGGCGGGCAACAAGTTTTGGTCGTTGACGCCGACACGCCGGGACTACTGGTAAAGTCGGAAATCGCCCGCAAACAGCTCGACGCGGAGATAAGGCCAGAGCCGACACCTCCGATTGATGGGACGCTGCCTAGTCCGCCTGGACCCGGACCAGGGCCGGTGCCGCCAATACCTCCTGAAGCTGCCAAGCCAAAACGATTTCACGGCAGCGTCGAGCTCGATCCAACGCGAGTTGGACGAGACGCCGGTCGTATCGCGGACGAAGTCATCTCACATCTCTCAGGCCTCGTTGGCGCAAACGTCAAAGTAACACTCGAAATCGAGGCAGAGATTCCAAACGGCGCACCGGATAACGTGGTGCGGACGGTGACCGAAAACGCCCGGACGTTGAAGTTCAAGAATCAGGGGTTCGAGAAAGAATAACGATCACGGCGCGAGGAAGAGGCGGGTCAGCCCTCCGTAAGATATTCTCACGAAACAGGGTAGCATCATCGGCATAGCGCACGCGCTTTAGCGGAGCTATGCAAGAAGCGAAAGGCTGGACATGAAGTCTTTTGAAATTGACCAGACCATCCGTCGTTTGGAGCGGAAGTGGAAAGATACGCGCAAGATTCTCGACCAAGAGGAAAAAGCTTTGGTTGAGACCTATCTGGGGCTCCTTCAAAATATAGCCAAGAGTTGTATCGAAAACGGCTGCCGTGTCTGGTTCCGACCGAACCAAGTTGTGCATTGGGGCGAGGGAGGATTTGGCCACCTGTCGATTTTTATTCCTGGACGACGAAAAGCCAATTCATTCTGCGACCTACCTGGTGAAGTCGAATTCATAACCAAGGCTTCCAATAAAAGGAGCCTGGGCGAAGAGATTACCTCGGCAACACTGGACCGAATCACCTACACATCAGATCACTGGCTTTAGAGAAAAAGTACGGCAGATATGTTGTTGATTAAGTGGAATAACTTGGTCTATCGACCATTGGTGCGGCTTTGACGCCGTGCCGATTGAGCATCACGATGTTAACCTCAAGCAGCGGCGGTCATTCCAGGGTCGGACCAAAGGAACATCTTGATTTGACAACAGAACATAGCAGAAAAGGTATCGTTTAAGAGCTTAGCGGTGGCTTTTTGAAGCCGAAAAGCTACCTCTAAGAAAACCGATGCCGCGCGCCAACCGTCATTTTCTGCCTGGTCATGTCTGGCACGTTACTTAGCAATGGCGCAGCCAGTTCAAATCGTTCCAGTGGTTCGACGGGCTCGCCATGAGCGGATTTATTCTCAACCGCTGTGCTTTGTTCAAAACGTTTCAGGCTAACGAAGGTTCCAAGCTTTTCAAAGTTCCAGTTGTTCCAATCGTTCCAGCCGTTCCACGGCTCACGGAAGGTGGGTGACAGATGAACGAGTCGGACCGATCTCGCGAAGGCACTTTCTTGGTGGCCAGAATCGGCTGTTGCCCGATTGCGATTCGGCTCTGGGCTTTCGCCGTTTCTAGTTTCGGCTTTAAGTTTCGAGTGCCGTTCCAGCCCTGAAATCAAAAATCAGGAAACGTCAAAGACCGTGGCGGGGTTTGCGCATTGCGGGCGGAGCGAATAGAACTCACGCGATCTTCACACGTAAACTGTTATGTTCGGTTACCGTGATGAGAGGATCGTTTGGGCGCGGGCTATAAATTCATCGAGGTCGCCGCTGAAGGAATGGACGCGGTCCCTTTCATCGTGAAGATGGTGTGGCGGATGCGGCAATAAACGCCTGCGGTAGTCGGTTCGATGAAAAGGCAGATTATCCGCGCGGAGCACGTTATTACCGGTGATATCAATGACGTTGTAACTGTACCGGTTTACCGTCAGTCTTTCCCGGTCAAAAACATACTCTTCGCGCAGAGACAGCGTCAAATCTGAGCCGATAGGGACCGTGACCTGCAACGCACCGCTAATAAGGACGGATTCTACGGCAACTGGGAACTCAACATGAAATTCCTCGGGAACGATGAAGGCACGCGTGAGCGACAAATAGATCGACCAACAGCGATCGAGGGCCGCGGCGCGTTGGCGGCCCTCAAATGGCATAGCGAGATAGTTCTTTTAGGGGAAACTTGCTTTGTAAAGCGCGAAAATAACTGCGATAGCAGATCGCCCAATTGAGAAAGTCCGGCTGGTCTTCCGCTGGGGTACCAGGAATCAGGGCGTAAAAAACCTCGGACCGCATGCCGTACTTCCGTTCGTACCGCTGCAGCTCGTCCACCATGTTTCCGATGGCTCGATCGGCAGAGAGAGTGCCGCTGGTCACCATTTTGACAAACTCTTTTTTTGTCAGACGCTGTGCCGCCTTTCGTGTAGCCATGTTTATTCCTTACCGCGCTTTAAAGTGTACAAAAACATACACCCCAGGGCAAGGTGAATGATTGTCGCGAAGGCTTCGGAGCGAGGTTGAGCTGTAGGATGAACGGGAGAGCCATATCGCGGAAACCCATGCGGAATTGTGGGCGCGCGTCGACAAACGTGAAAGGCGGTCGTTGTACGAAATCGAGGCTCTCGGGAAAACGGAAAGTCCGTTCCAATCGTTCCAGACGTTCAACCGCTTCGGTCAGTTCAAGCCGTTTCAGGCTGACCCCAGGTTCCAAGTGTTCCAAAGTTCCAGTTGTTCCAATCGTCCCGCTCCAGTCCCGCAACCAAAAATCAGGTAACGTCTAAGAACTTGGCTGATTTCCATTGGCGTGTTTGGGGTCGGACCCAGCCAACTGCTTGACAGGGCGAGAGCCGACACCTCCGGTTGATGGCCCTACGACTAGTCCGCCTGCACCCGGACCAGCGCCGGTGCCGCCAACACCTCCTGAAGCTGCCAAGCCAAAGCGATTTCATGGCACCGTCGAACTCGATCCAACGCGAGTTGGCCGAGACGCTGGTCGCATCGCCGACGAAGTGATCTCACATCTCTCCGGCCTCGTTGGTGCCAACGTAAAGGTGACGCTAGAGATCGAAGCGGAGATTCCCAGCGGCGCTCCGGACAACGTGGTGCAGACAGTGACGGAAAACGGCCGGACCCTGAAATTCAAGAATCAGGGGTTTGAAAAAGAGTAGTGGTCCCTACGAGTCTATCTGTCCCGTCGAGCAGAAGATCACCGGCTATCGAGATCCGTACTGGCCTTCGGTCGTTCGATCACTATCGCCGATTTCATTCATCCCTGCCGAAGTTACCCGCCAACGTCCCACCGTAATCGCCCCCATGCGTTCCGCGCGGTGGGTTGAGCTATTTCATCAATCTAGGCAGGAACAGCACGATTTCCGGAAAGATAATCACCAAAGCGATGGCGACAATCAAAGCGATCCAGAAGGGTGTGACGCCGGCGTAAACCTTATTCAGGGGTACGCCGGTGAGACCGCTCACGATGAAGCTCAAGAGTCCGACCGGCGGCGTCAACAGTCCCGTGAGCAGCATCATGATCGTCAGCACGCCGAACCAAACTCCGTCGTATCCCAACTTGGTGATCAGCGGATAGACAATGGGGGTCATGATGACCAGGATGGCGATCTCATCCATCAAAGCGCCCATGACGAAGTAGAGCGCGAACAACAGAAAAATCACCACGAGAGGAGAGACATCCAGAGCCGCGATGAAGCTCGTGATCGCGAGCGGGATGCGGGTAACGGTAAGAAAATAACCGAACATCTTACCGCCTACCACGATGAGAAAGATCACCGCCGTCACGCGCGCCGTCTGATGGCAGGCGCCGACGAAAGATGCCCATGACAGGCGCCCGGTAATCCCCGTAAACACCAGCGACAGAAACGCGCCGACCGCTCCTGCTTCGGTCGGCGTAAATATACCTCCATAGATGCCGCCGATACTGGTTCCGAAGATAGCGGGTATCGCCCAGGTCTTGCGCAGCGCCGGCCAGATGGCAGGCCGCTCGATTCCGGCGGCGAGGGGCGCGAGATGTGGTTTGACACGCGCGACCAGGTAAGCGGCTATCATCAAGATGATTGCAGTCATGATGCCCGGCAAAAGACCGGCAATCAGCAGCTTGCCGATCGGCTCTTCGGTCAAGATACCGTAGAGAACCAGAGCGGCGCTCGGCGGGATAAGAATGCCGAGGGTCCCTCCCGCAGCCGCGGCGCCGGCGGCGAGGCCTTCGTGATAATGGTACTTGCGCATTTCCGGGACCGTCACCGTGGCAATGGTCGATGCGGTTGCAATCGATGAGCCGCAGACCGAGGAGAAAAGCGCGCTCGCGCCGATGGTCGCCATGGCCATCCCGCCGCGGAGTCGCCCCAACAGAGCGTTTACGAAAGTAAAGAGATCGCTGCCCAGCTTAGCGTTCGCGAGAAACAGGCCCATCAAAATGAACAGCGGAATAACACTGAATGCGTAGCTCGTCACGCTCGTGAACGGATCCGAGCCCAATCGGGCCAGCGCGGCCGCCGGCCGGATGATATAGCCATAACCGGCAACCGAGACCACGATCATGGCGATGCCCACGGGCACCTTGAAGCTTAGGAGCGCGAGCATGGTGACGATGCCGATGAGACCGATGATCTCCGGAGTCACGTTTGCTCTCTGCGAAATTTTCCGATCGATTTGATTAGGTTACAGAGAATAGCGAACCCATAGGCCGCCGTGCCGGCAACCGCCACGATGACGAAGGGTTGGATCGGCACTTGCAGCACCGCGGTGGTATAGTTGCCTTCGCCCATACGAGTCGAGTATTCGTAGAGCTGCCAGGTCACCGCGGCCACCACTGTGAGATTCACGACGTCGATGAGAACATTCGTGCATTTTTTCAGGCGCGAAGGAAAATAGTTGTAAGCGATATCGAGAGAGATGTGCTCATTGTGGTGCTGTGCCAGGCCGAGCGCTAGAAAGACGATGAACACCATGAACAGCTCCGTCAGCTCGAACGTGCCCGGCACCGGACGGTTCAAGAAATAGCGACCGAAGACGTCGGCCACGGTCAGAAACATCAAGACTGCCAGCGCGATACTGCCGGCATGAGTAAGGAACCGATTGACGGTGAGGGAAATCCGTTCCACTAGTTACATCGGATTGCAGGATTGTACACCGCAGAGGCGCGGAGGACGCGGAGGGAGAGAGTTTAATTTAAAATCTCGGCGCACTCTGTGTCTCTGCGGTGGATCCCGATCCCGCACGGCTTTATTTTTTGCTGATGAGGCTCATCATTTTGTCATGCACTTGTTTGCCGGGACGGCCCTTGGATTCCATCTCTTTGATCCACTCTTTGCTCACCTGAGCCGTGGCCTGCTTCCATTTTGCCATTTCAGCCGGAGCTAGTTGGTAAATGCCGGCTTTGGCTTTTTTCAGCGCGGCTAGGCCGTCACCCGCTTCATTGTCATAGTTTTTGGCGCCGAGCATGGCCATCCGTCTGCCCGTCAAGCTATCGACCAGCGCCCGATCCTCGGTGGAGAGCTTCTGGTAACTTTGCTGGTTCATCGCCACGATCATGGCGGCGACGTACGAGTTGGCCAGGGTCGCATGTTTGACTAGCTGATCCAGGCGGAATCCCTTGATCGCCGAGAGCCCGATGACCAGGCCGTCCACGACGCCGCGTTCCAGCGCATCGTAAATTTCACCTGCCGGCATGGTGACCGGAACAGCGCCGAGCGCGCGCAGCATCGAGACTTGAACCGGCCCGGGCGCGCGAATCTTGAGCCCGCGGAGATCCTCTAGGGTGCGCACCGGCTTTGAAGTTGTGTAGAGCTGGCCCAGGTCATGAGTCCAGGTGGCGAGCACTTTGACGTCGCGATACTCGTTCTTGAGCGCAGGCACCTCTTCCAACATTTGCCAGAACACTCCTGTCGCCTCCTGCGCGGAAGACCACAAAAACGGCAGCTCGACGATGCCGCTCAAGGGAAAACGACCGGGCGTGTAGCCTTGCAAGATCCAGCCGATGTCGAAAGCGCCGGCGACGACGTTTTCATAATGCGCCGGCGCCGCAGCCAATGCGCCGCCTGGATGGATCGTGACTTTAATGCGCCCTTTGGACTTCTCTTCGAGTTCTTTTTTGAACGGCTCCAGCAGCAGGCGGTGTTGCACATGTCTTGCCGGAAAAGGATGAGAAATGATCAGGTCTACAGCATAGGAAAACTTCCAAGCTAGCAAAGAAAAAAGCAAAGTCGAGATGGCAAAAAAAGCGCATTGGCGGGAGTGGAAAAATCTTCGCATACGAGCCTCCTGAAGGTGCGGGTTGATTTGCCGCGCCTTATGTTGGTGAAACGTAGCGCCTCAATCTCGAACAGTCGGCAAGTTATATTCAGGTTACGATGTTGTCAACGGCAACAGCGGCGCCGTTTCTCGACATTGACACGGACTACGCGTATTGGATAGGGTTTAATGGCAGAGCCGCCGTCGCCTTGCCGCGGCAGGTGTCTACTCGTTTTCGATCTAAGGAGACGCAAAACAAATAAGCCGACGAAATTCACTGACGGAGGTCTTTATGAAGAAATTTCGCATAGAGCCGCACGGACGTCTTCAAGAATGGGTCGCCGACGAAAAGGGATACTTTAGCGACGAAGGATTGGATTACGAATTTTTGACATCGTACGCGACGCAAGCGTCCGGCTATGGGCTGGTACAATCGACCGAGTCCGCCGCACCGGAAGTCAAGCGCGGCGCCTTCGAGAATATGGAGAAGGGTCGCGCCGCCGATATCAGTTGCGCGTGTCACTGGGCCGTCAATATGGCCTCTTCCTCCGGACACGGCCGCATGTGGGGACACGCATACTCCGTGACGCCCTCGGCCATTGTCGTTGCGCCGGAATCCGCGATTAAGAAGCCGCGCGACCTGGCCGGCGTCGAAGTCGGCGTGGGCTATCACTCCGGCAGTTATTTTTCCGCGATCCAGGCTTTGGAAAAAGTGCTCAAGCCGGATGAGATCAAACTGGCGTATATCGGCCAACCGCAGGACCGGTTGGCTGCGCTGCTTAACCGTAAGGTCGCCGCCGCCAACATGTTCGGCGCGCCGCTTTACCTGGCCGAGCAACAAGGCTTCCAAAAAGTTCTCGATACAACCTTCATGATCGGTTTCTTGTTGCATAACGATGCCGACGTGGATGATATCGATCGCTATTTCCGAGCGCTGCAGCGCGCGCAACGCGACATCGATCTCGAGCCGGAGCGCTATAAACACTACTTCTTGAAAGAATTGCCGGAAAAGTATCGCGACATGATCGATGTCGGCGCGTTTGGGCCGGGAGAGCGTCTGGTGTTCGAGCCGTATACGCGCGAGATGTTCGAGCAGACGCATCGCTGGATGAAACAGGAAAAGCTTTTTCCCGAGGGCTACGCCGGTACGTCCGATTACGAGCGCGCCGTTTCCGTGCACGGCTGATCCCGCCGAATTTCGGCGCAAGGAGGTGTGCTCATGGGACAGATCGTCGCCTCTATGGTTTCCTGTCACGCGCCGGCGCTTTTCCTGCGCCAGCCCGGCGAGGACCCGGCCCAACTCGACGCAACCATCGACGCTATGCGCAGGCTCGGACAAGTCCTCGACGAGACCAAGCCGGACGCCCTGATCGTTGTCGGCCTGGACCATCTCGAAGCCTTTTCGCTGGACGTCACGCCGGCCTTTGCGGTCGTCGTCGGACCAGAGGTCAACGGTTCGTTCGGGCGCAAACAGTACCGCGTGGGAGTGCACCAAGAGCTGGCCCGCGCCGTTCTTGACGGCTGTCTCCAGCGCGACATCGACATGGCCTTCTGCCATAAGGCGTTCATGGGCCATGCCTTTGTCGTGCCTTTCGAGTTCATCCTCGAGCAGCGCCGGATTCCTATCGTGCCGGTGTTCGTCAATGTTTACGTGCCGCCCTTGCCGCAGCCGCATCGAGCTTATCAGCTTGGACGCTGCATCGCGGAAATTGTCGCGGAACGCGGCGAGCGAGTGGCCATCCTGGCCAGCGGCGGCATGTCACACTATCCCGGCACGGACAAATACGGCTATCCCGATTTCGAGTTCGACCGATATCTTCTGGAAGTCATGGAGCGTGGTGAACAATCTTCGCTGTTGAATCTGACATCGGAGAAGCTCGACGAGACCGGCGAAACCGAGCTGCTGACCTGGTATGTAGTCTTCGGTGCGATCGGCAACCAGCGCGGCGAGGTGCTGTCCTACCAGCCCACCTGGCACCACGGTCTGGGAGTCATCAACTTTCCGCTCGCTACGCCGCTCGAAGGACCGCCGCGCGTGAGTTCGTTACCTAAGCCGAGTAAGACTTCATCGGCCGGCTATCGTTACTACAAATTCCCCGAGCCCGAAGCATACAATCTCAATCGAATGCTTTACGCTCTGCGGATGAGCGCGGACGAGCGACATCGCTTTGCGAAGGATATGGACTCCATGTTTGCCGATTATCAGCTGCGCCCGGAAGAAATAGCTGCCGTTAAAAGCCTGGAGCCGCTTACGGTCGCCAAGGCCGGCGCACACCCGATCCTTGCGTGGACCGCAGTTCACTTGCTCGCGGCCGACATGCGCGCGCAGACTGGACAAAGTCGGGACTCGCAAAAAGCGCCGGGTTAGTCCCTAACTCCGCTGACTTGGCACGCCTCGGGAATATCTGGTGTCCGGCGCGCCGAGGATGTACGACGAATGAGGATGAAGCTCACCACGAAGCGCACGAAGGCCACGAAGGATTCGGAAATTATAAGATTTCAGTCTTCTTAACTTCGTACTACTATGCTTGAAAATTTTCCCGGGCCGCGCAAATTTTACGCCGATCCCAAATTGCTGAACAATAAGCCAATACCATGTCACCACGAAGGCACGAAGGACACGAAGGATTCAGGAATTATTATCTTCAATTTCCTACCTTCGTGCTCTTCGTGCCTCTGTGGTGAGATGTCCGTTGCGATTTGGTTGCGGCTCTGCCGCGCTAGGATCTTCGACGATCTTCGTGGTGAAATGACCTGTTTGTTTTTGGTTGCGGCGTAGCCGCGTTCGCCATTTGATTGGGGTAACGAGGAGGAAGAATGCGCGAGATCCTAACGGATATTTTTACCTGGCCCTGGTTTTCAGAACCGCACGGCTACAACTTTAACGGCCACTTCATTCGCCACTCCGGCGGAAATCTCTGCGTCGACCCCGTGGCGCCGACTGAAGAGGATCTGGAAGAGTTCGCGCGGCAAGGCGTCGCTTCTATTCTGATCACCAATCGAAACCACGGGCGGTCGGCCAATGCGATCCGCGCACGCACCGGTGCGCGGACGGCGATCCATGCAGCCGACGCGCCCCACGCGCGCACGGAGGGAGCCGTGGTGGATGACGAATTAAAGCTGGGTACTAAGGTCGGCCCGTTCGTTGTGATTGGCGCGCCGGGGAAATCACCGGGAGAAGTCGTCCTGCATTGGCCGGAACGGAAACTCTTGCTCGTGGGAGATGCGGTCGTAGGTCACCCGCCAGGCCGGTGCAAACTTTTGCCGGACAAGGTTGTGGACGATCCCACGCTCCTGCGTGAAAGCGTGCGCTCATTACTCGCGCTTGATTTCGATACTCTTCTGGTTGGCGACGGAGAGCCAATTATGCAATTCGCCAAGGAACCGCTGCGGGAACTCGTGACTAGTTTTCCTAAGTGAACCTTTCACCATAATTTATCACTAACCTGTCACGCTTTAGCGGCGCGCCGAGAGGAGTTCGATGATGGCTTTAAACCATTCCATTCATGCTCTGATGGTCGGAATGAGTGAAAACTGGTGGCGCGCCGGCATCATGCCTTGCCTGCGCAGCGATTTGGAACGCGACAAACCGGTTGCCTATATTTTCTGGCTCGTCGATGGATCCAACGGCCCCGTGGTCGTCGATACCGGATACCATCCCGATTACGTCGCGCCGGAATGGGCCCAAGGGAAAAATTTTATCGAGCCGCCGGCTTTGCTCGGGCAGCTAGGAATCAAAGCGGAGGAGATCAAGACCGTCATCGTCACGCATTTTCATCAGGACCATTTCACCGGCTTCGATTATTTCCCCAGCGCCACATTCGTCATGCAGCGCGCCGAGCTGGAATTCTGGACCGGGCCGCTCATGCGCCACGAAATCTTCGACAAGCAAATTCGACCCAAAGTGCGCCCGGCGCTGGAAAGACTCAGGCAGGAAGGGCGGATCGAGCTGATCGACGGAGATTGCGAGCTTTATCCGGGACTGGAGCTTCTCAAGGCCGGCGGCCACACGCCGGGATCGCAGATGGTAGCGCTGCGAACGGCAGCAGGCCAAGCCGTCTTGTGCGGCGACATTGCATACACTTTCAAAAATATTCGCGATCGTATCCCGGTCGGCTGGTACTACAACTTGGCCGACACCGTCGTTGCGCTCGAGCGCGCCCTTACAACCGGCACGCGACCTGATCTCCTATTTCCTAACCATGACACGGAGGTCATGCAAGGCAAGCGCGTGGCTCGCGTGGTTTAAGAGATCCGGGCGCCCTTTGTTGCAAGACACCGCGAGGTGAAACGAAGCCGATTCGATTCGACGTTTTGATAATTCTGACTAAAAACGTCGGAGTGTCTACTCGGCCTTGCGCATGTAGAACGAATAAACTGACAATGACGGCTCATGCAACAAAGATCGGATCTTGTACAGCTAAGGGGAACAGGATGATGGCGACGTCACGCAGTCGAGCACTTTGGACCAACCGTTTGCCAAAGCGGTCCCGACGCCAGTGTCTCTAATGCCCATCCAAAATACCAATGCCACCAAAACAACGACCAAGGTGTACTCAACCAGGCCCTGTCCGTCTTCTTCCAGCCAGAGCTGCGTTAGCAAATTCATTTCGGTTCCTCCCAGATTGAACTGTTTGCCATTCTACGATTGCGATCGAGCGAACTTAGCCGCGGTTAATTCAACGGAAATATTGACCAATGAGCTTCCTGTCTGATTGTTAGGCGGAACCAGACAGCAATATAGGTGCCGCTGGTAATGGCCGTAAATCGTGGCGATTTTCAGGTAAATGCACTAGATGGCAGGACGCAAACAGGTCAGATTTGGCAGTTCGTGACAAACTGGCAAGAAAATTTTGTCACGTGGCATACCTGTGGGACTCTATAACCCTGCTGGGTATTCAGTAGGAGTACAGAGCGCATGCGGACCTTGTTGTTTCGAAATACTCCGAATGAGTGATACGTTGTCATCTATCATGAAGCAACCAAAGCCCCATTTAGTTGGGCCGGGTTTAATTGCGCGCACCGTCATCAACTTTTACGGTCGGCTTGCCTCACTCGGACTCGGTCCGTCCTACAGTTTTCTACTACTCGCCAAGGCGTGACTGATCCAGCCGTCGACACGCCAATGACAGTGCTTCCTCGGTGACTGAAAATAGATCGGCGGATTCTCAACTAGCTTTCGACGGATGGCCTGATAATCGTGAACGGCGCCAGCGATACCTATACAAGCAGACTGGATCCGCCGGCCAATGGCCGCCGCGATCACGAATTAGGCGATCCCGGCGCCGCCATCACGCTCGTGGAGTACGGGAGCTACAACTGCCCGTCCTGCTACGCCGCGAACGAAGTCATCGCCAATTTGCGCGACCACTTCGGCGAGCGGATGCGCTATATCTTCCGCCATCGGCCTATCAGCGGAAACGAGAATGCGCGGCGCGCCGCCGAGCTGGCGCAGTATGCGCACGAGACCACCGGCCAGTACTGGCAGGCGCACGCCGCGCTGATGAAGCGCGGCCCGGCGCTCGGGCCGGGAGATTTCGACGCGGTGGCAGCGGAGCTCGGCCTGCCGCCGCGCGATGGGACCCACGAAGAGGCTTGGCGCCGCGCGCAGGCGAAAGTGCAGGAAGACATCGACAGCGCACGGCGCAGCGGCGCCTTGGTTTCGCCCACCTTCTTCATCAACAACCGCCGCTACGACGGACCGTGGGACGAGAGCACGCTCGCCGAGGCCATGCTCGGGTCGCTCGGCCACCGCGTGCAGACGACGGCCCTGGATTTCGCGCGCTGGGCGCCGTCCACCGGCTTGCTGCTGCTGACGATGACCATTCTCGCTCTCGTTTTGACTAACTCGCCTGCTGGCCCGGCATTCGAATCCCTTTGGAAAATGCCGGTTGGTTGGACTGCGGGCGGCTCGGTATTTCATCTGCCGCTACGGGAATGGATCAACGACGGCCTGCTGACGATCTTCTTCCTCGTTGTCGGGCTGGAAATCAAACGCGAATTCACAGTCGGCCACCTCGCCACGCGGCGCGTGGCTGCGCTACCTTTCGCCGCGGCTGCCGGCGGCATGGTGCTCCCCGCTTCTTTATACCTGCTCATCGTGGCGCCCGGGCCGCTCGCCGCAGGATGGGCTATTCCAACAACCACCGACACCGCCTTCGCCGTAGCCCTGATTGCGTTGCTCGGCGGCCGGGTGCCGGTGGAGCTGCGGATCTTCCTGACCGCAGCCGTCATCATCGATGATCTCGTCGCAATCGCCGTTATCGCGGTCTTCTATTCCAGCGGCATCGACTTGCAATATTTGGCCGCCTCGGTCGCCGCGACGGTAGCGATGGCGATGCTCAATCGGAGCGGAATCTATTCGGCGTTGCCCTATGCGCTGCTTGGAATCATTCTATGGAGCTGCCTGCACGGCGCCGGGCTGCATGCGACCCTCGCAGGGGTCATTGTCGCGGTGGTGACCCCGACACGACCGCCGCCGAATCTGCAGGCCTTGATCGCGCAAGCGGAAACCGTGATCAGCCACGAGCTGCGCAGAGCGGAAGAGAGGGTCCTGCGGCACGGACCCTCCGAGCCAGCCTTGCGCGCGCTGGATGCGATTCACGACCGAATCGAATCCCCGGCCGCCAAGCTGCTTCGCTCGGTCGAGCCGTGGTCGAGTTATTTGGTGCTGCCCGTGTTTGCCCTTGCCAACGCCGGACTGGACTGGTCCGCTATGGTGCTGCAGGGACACGAGAGGCTCATCAGCGCCATCGTGCTCGGACTGATCCTGGGCAAACCGACCGGTATGGTTCTCTTCGCCTCACTCGCCGTGCGGTTAGGCATCGCCGTAAAGCCGCAAGAGTATTCATGGCGCCAGATGATCGGCGCCGGAGCGCTCGCCGGCATTGGTTTCACCATGTCGCTTTACATTGCCCACAAGGCTTTCCCGGATGAATCCGATTTCACCGCGGCCAAGATCGGAATTTTTCTTGCGTCCTTTATCGCCGGTGGACTTGGGACAGCGCTGCTCTGGTCCGCCGGAGGCCCTGTCTCGGGCGAGCGTGATCGGGCGGCGTAAACGAGCAAAGCGCTCTGTTAACGAAGAACACGGCGCCCGGCACCAAGATGCAATACTCATGAGCCATGTCTTCACGATCCTAGCGGCTTTGCTGGCTCTTTATGCGCTGGTGATGAGTGTGTTCCTGGTGACGGAAAACCGCAGGCCTCAATCAACCCTGGCATGGATGCTCGTTCTCTTCTTCGCCCCAGGAATCGGACTGCTGGTCTATATTCTCTTCGGCAGAGACCGCAAGGCGTTCAGCAAACGGAGCAAGCTTCTGATGCAAGATCTCGAAGTGAACGCTCTTCCGTTGTTGTCGCCTATTCTGTCCCGTCAGGATGCGGAGCTGGCGCGTCTGGAGAGCCAAAGCGTTGGCCGCAAAAAGCTGGCGATGCTGGTGCGGCGGAACTCTCTTTCCGTGCTGACAACGCGCAACCGTGTGGAGATACAACAGGACGCAGCCAAGTTTTACCCCAGCCTCATGGAGGATATGAAGGCGGCGCGGCACTCGATCCATCTTCAGTACTTCATCTGGGGCGTGGACTCGTTCACCGACGGCTTGAAGCAAATCTTGATGGAGAAGGCGAGAGCGGGTGTCGAGGTCCGGCTGCTCTACGATCCGATAGGGTCCCAGGCCCATGTGGGCCACCGCTATATCAGGGATATCCAGGCGGAGGGGATCAAAATGGCGCCCACATCGCCATCCTACCATTTGCATACGATCAGCTACCGCAATCATCGAAAAATCACTGTGATCGACGGCGCGATCGGCTATACCGGCGGCATGAATATCGGCCAGGAGCACATCAGTGGCGGGATAGGATTCGACTTCTGGCGTGATACGCAGGTCCGGCTTGTGGGAGAAAGCGCGGCGATTTTACAAGCCGTGTTCATGGTGGATTGGTACAACGCCGTCAGGGAGAACCTGTTCTCCGCTCCATATTTCCCACCGAGCGCGGCGGAGCCGGCGGAGGGCGATGTGCCGGTCCAGATCCTGACATCGGGCCCCGACTCGCAATGGGCGGCGATCAGGCAACTCTACTCCTGCATGATCGTATCGGCGCAGCAGCATGTTTTTATCCAGTCGCCCTTCTTCATCCCCGACGCAACCATCGCCGAAGCCCTGATGTCGGCTGCCCTGTCGGGTGTCGACGTGAAGCTCATGCTGAGCGCCCGGCCGTCAGGCAACCGACTCCCCGATTGGGCGGGCAACACCTATCTCGCCGATATCGTCGCCGCCGGCGTGCGCGTGTTCCTCTACGAAAAAGGCTATCTGCACGCCAAAACCATCAGCATCGATTCCGAAATCTGCTCGATCGGCTCGGCGAATATCGACATCCGCAGCTTCAGCATCAACTACGAGATCAATGCGGTGCTCTACAGCAAGCGGCTCGCTAGGGAACTGGAGCAGGACTTCGAACGGGATCTCCTTCACTGCACCGAGTTCGATGTCACGGAGTATGAGAAGCGCAACGCGGCCGCGCGGTTCCGGGATTCGGTAGCAAGGCTCTTCTCGCCGTTGTTGTGAAAAAAGCAGGATGACAAGAACGG
>JBOHVN010000073.1:0-30938 GCA_050735675.1 Binatia bacterium
TCAGGAATATACGCTATCATAAATGGCTTAAACGAGACAAATCTGACAAGAGGATTGGCACGGCTCCGTTATCTTCTTTGGCAAAACTTGGATAACGCGCATCGGTTAATCCCTTAAATGATCAATACTGCGAAGGTTTTGTAAACAGGGCGTGGCAGACCGATCGGTAGCAGGGACTCATGATGAGGGCAGACTTGCTACTGTGCATCGTTGCCATTACCGATCTAACCTACGAAGAGCGGGAAAGAAGTGGTTGAGCGAAACTCAACCCGGCTCGTCGCAAACTCGCAGAAGCCTAACCGATCTGGCTCAAGCGGGTGTCTTTCAGATCGTCCATCTGGGAAACTTCGGCGAGGGAAATTTCCAGTTGATCACCGAGCTCGGTGCGTGATTTTCTGATCGTGCCGTTCGGCAGTTCGAGCACGCTGTAACTGCGAAAGTGCACTGAGCTGATGCGATACGGCGCCAAGCCGGACATCAAGCCCACCACATGATTGTCTTTCGTCAAAAACACCACGTCGATGGGGAATTTCATGCCGATGGTATGAATTCCCTTGCTCGGCATCAGCCACAAGGCTTCTTCCGGCCCAAGGTGGGTTCTTTTCAGCAGACCGACCAGGCGGGTGAGGAAATTATCCGCCTTGCGCACCTTAGTGGCGAGCCAAGTCTCTTTCGTTAAGTTAATGACCGGCACGACTCCCCTTCCTAACGCAGCGGGTCTGAAAGCATCTCAATGATTCCCAGGCCCGGAGGGCCGAGGAGAATAATGAAGATCGCCGGCAAGATAAAAAATACCAGGGGAAAAATCAACTTGATGACCGTCTTGCGCGCCGCCTCTTCGGCCGCTTGGCTCCTTTTGTCGCGCATGGTCTCGGCGTAGACGCGCAGTGACCGGGCGATGCTGCCACCCATCTCTTCGGTTTGGGTAAGGAAGGTGACCAAGGACTTAAATTCGTCAATCCCGACCCGATCGGCCAACCGGAGCAAGGCGTCTTTTCGCGGCGCTCCAGCCTGCATCTCCTGAGTCGCCAAAAGTAATTCCTCGCCCAAAGCGAGCTTTTGGGAGTTTTGCTCCCTTCCAACGCGGTTCAGGGCAGCATCGACGCCCATGCCGGCCTCGACGCACACGACGATCAAATCGAGAGTGTCGGGCAGCGTCTCGCGCATTTCCAGCACTCTGGCGCGCGATTTACGAAAGACCGTGAGAAACGGCAGCATGTAACCCACCGCCGCGCCCGTCCCGGACAGCAACAAGAAATCCTGCATCGATGCCTGCGACGAAAGCGCAATAAACATCCCGCCGAAGGCAAAGGCGATGCAGAGGAAAATCCTCAGCCCCCAAAAAATTCTCACGGCGCGATTGCCGCGATAGCCGGCCTGGTGCAAGCGCCGGCTGACCCTGTTGAATCGCTCCGGCAGCTCACGATCGCCGAAGAAGAAATTGGCGATACGCTCCCAGAACGTCGTTTCTTCCTGATCGTGCAGCCGGATCTGGCTTCTCGCCTCCGCCTGCATGCCGATGCTTTGCAAACGCCGCTGAATGGCGTCGTCGGCGACCGGGGCTCGCGAAGCCATGATGAAATAAACGATCGCCGACACTACGCCAAAGAATCCAACCGCGATCAAAAGTTCCACACGATTCTCCTAGATATGGATTTTAATGATCTTGCGGAATACCAGGATTCCGACGATTTCCAATACCAGCGCGGCCGCAAGCATGCCGCGGCCTACCGGATGTGACATCATCTTGTTCATCATCTCCGGTTCACGGGTAAACATAAAAAATGCCAGAAACGGCGGCACGGAGCACACGGTCCAGGCGCTGATCCGGTTTTGCGCGGTCAGGCTCTTGATCAGGCGCTCAATACGAAATCGGTCACGAATGATATTCGACAATTTCGTCAACAGCTCGGCCAAGCTGCCGCCGACCTCTCTTTGCACCATCAGAGCCGTATTAAACAGCCGCACCTCGGGAAGATTCATGCGTTCCTCAAATTTTTTCAGCGCGTCGCCGAGCGGCAAACCCAGGTTCACCTCTTCGATGAAAACGGAAAACTCAGTTCCCAAGGGGTCGGGCATTTCGCGCGCGACGTAGACCATGGACTGGGTCAGCCCTAATCCGGCTTGAAGACTCTGGCTGATCATGTCGAGACCATCGGGGAATTGCTCGAGAAATTTCCTGAGCCGTTTCCAGATCACGAACTGCAGATACATGAAAGGGCACAACAGCGCGATCGAGGCAAAAATTAAGCTCACCAATGTCGGCTGTCCAATGATCGACGCGAGAAAGAACGTAATACCGCCGGCGCCGAGAGAGCAGAGCAGGAATGTGCCCGGCGTCATGTCCAAATTGGCCCTCTCCAACATGAGATCGAGGCGGCGAACGAACTTGAGTTGCGACAAGAATTTATTGAACCAGGGGACTTCGCTGTAAATGGAGGTCTTGAGAATACTTTGCACTTCCTCTCTGGAAGCGCGGTCCAGCCGGCCGATCGTCGTGAGACGGCGTTTGATTCTCGCCTGCGGCGTATCCTGCACCGCCATCGGCAGCATGAACAAGATCACAATCAGCGAGACCGCCGCAAGAAATGCAAATATGCTGATTATGAGTAAGCTCATAAAGCCCTTCTCTTCGCTCCTATCGACACCGGAAGAAAATGAGAATTCGGGATCCTGAAGCCGTGACGTTCCAATCGTTCCATGAAAGACGGCATGACGCCGGTGGCGACAAATTCGCCGACGACCTTGCCATTTTCGACGCCGCGCTGCTCGAATTTAAAAATCGTTTGCGTCGTGATCGTATTCCCTTCCATACCCGTGATTTCGGAGAACTCGACGACCTTGCGGCTGCCGTCGCTCAGCCGCGTTAATTGCACGATCACGTCGATCGCCGAGGCCGCCTGTTCGCGCAACGCCCGCTCCGGCAGATTGATGCCGGCCATAAGCATCATGGTTTCAAGACGGGACAGCGCGTCGCGCGCGCTATTGGCGTGGATGGTGCTGATCGAACCGTCATGGCCCGTGTTCATGGCCTGCATCATGTCGAGCGCTTCGCCGCCGCGCACCTCGCCGATGACGATCCGGTCGGGCCTCATTCGTAGTGCGTTTCGGACCAAGTCCCGGGCCGTCACGGCGCCTTGCGCCTCGATGTTCGGCGGGCGCGTTTCCAGACGCACCACATGTTCCTGTTGCAACTTTAACTCGGCGGAGTCTTCGATCGTCACGATCCGTTCGTTTTCCGGAATGTAATTGGACAAACAATTAAGCAGCGTCGTTTTCCCGGCGCCGGTGCCTCCGGAAACGATCATGTTGAGACGCGACTTGACGCACGCCGCCGCGACCTCGGCCACCTGCGGCGGTATCGAGTTAAACTGTATTAAATCGTTAATCGTGAGCCGCTCCGCGCCGAACCGCCGAATCGAAAGGATCGGACCGTCCAGGGCGAGCGGTGGAATGATCGCATTGACACGAGAGCCATCGGCCAGCCGAGCGTCGACCATCGGCGAACTCTCGTCCACGCGCCGGCCGACGCGAGTGACGATGCGCTCGATGATCTGCATCAGATGCGCGTCGTCGCGAAAACGCACGTCGGTCTTCTCGAGCTTGCCGTAGCGCTCGACGTAAATTTGGCTCGATGAGTTGACCAGGATGTCGGAAATCTCCGGGTCCTTCATCAGAGTTTCGAGCGGACCCAAGCCGAACACCTCGTGTTGAACTTCCATCACGAGACGGTCACGATCGGAGCGGCTCAACGGAATCGCCTCCGCCATAACCATATCTTCGAGGATATGGCGGATCTCGACTCTGACCCGCTCCATCTCCAGGTTGGAGAGCTTGGAGAGATCCAGGGTATCGATGAGCCGGCGATGAATGCGCAGCCTTAGATCCTGCAAAACCACATCAGGATTGGTCACCTGGAGCGCCCTAAACGGCCCACGGGACCCATCGCCGGCCGTTCTGTCGGTTTTCTCTGCATCAAAAGATGGATTCTTCATTGCGCTTTGCCCCTTACTTTGTTCAGCCACGCACCGGCGGCAGTAATCGCCCCAATAAACCCGACCTTCTACTCTCCGCACCTTCGGCTCGAGACGAGCCCGCAACCATAAAACTATTCACGACCGATGCCGTCAATCCGAGATAGCTCTTGGCGATATCGGACCTCGAGTCGCATTCCTGAATCGACAGCCCTTGATTGACCGCCGCAATCGCCACCGGATAATTGTTCGGCAGAGTCCAAAACACCTTCACCCCCAACGCTTTCTCCACGGACTCTAACGTCATCAGCTTGCTTTTCACATAGCGATTGAGAATCAGGCGAATCTTCTTGTCATAAATGCCCGTGCGTTCGAACAACTCCAGGGCGCGGTGCGCGCTCTTGAGCGAAGGCACATCCATTTCGGTGATAAAGAGAATCAAGTTCGCCTTGTCCAGCACCAAGGCAAGCATGTCATCGAACTCCTTTGGCGTGTCGACGACCACGAAATCAAAGGACTGGGCCAGGACATCGAGAATCTCGTCGATATCCGCCGGCGTGATGCGGCGCGCGTCCTCGGCATAGAATGGCTCGGCAAGGACTCGGATTCCCGACGCGTGTTTCACCAGCGAGCCATCGAGAAAAAGCGGATCGATGCGCTTTAGGTTTTTGACCAAATCAAGAATGGTGTAGGACGCGTCGATGTTCAGAAAACTTGTGACCGAACCGAACTGGAGCACAAGGTCGACCAGGCAAACCGACTTATTTTGCGTTACCAGACACGCCGCCAAATTCGTCGCCGCGGTGGTCGAGCCCACCCCGCCCTTATTCGACGAGACCGCGACAATGTGCCCGCGCTCCACCGACCTTGTCGTATGATCATCGATTTTTCTGCGAATCGCATCGAACGATTTGAGAACTTCAATCCAATTAAACGGCTGGGGCAAAAACTCCTCGGCGCCCGAGCGCATGGCGCGCAAAATCGTATCCGGCGCGCCGGCCGGCGAAGTCATGACCAGGCGGACGTTGCCAAGTCTAAACTTGATTTGTTCGGCGACATTGAATGCGCGCTCCGGGTCGAGATTGATATCCACGACCGCGACCAGGGGTCCAGTGCGGATTTTAAGCGCGTCAAAAGCCTCGCTATAGCCGTGGATCTTCGAGTCCACCGCCACGGATGCCTCTTTCTCAAGTTGCTGCTTTAAAGAGGCCAACGCCAGACTATCTTCGCCAACTAAGAAAATCGGTAACTTCATGGATTCGCGGTATCGAGTTGCATCTGAGTTTGTTTCGAAAACCTCAAATTATATTTCTTATGGAATGGAAGCCCCGCGACCCGCGGGTTTCTTCTCTTCCGTGCCGCCGGGCACCGGGACCTGGCGGATATCTGGATCGTCGTATTTTTCCATCGCAGGAAGCTGCGGCTTCTCTCCAGGTTTAAATGTCCTAACGATCCTCGGTGTGATGACGAAGATCAACTCCGATTCTTCGTTAGCAAATTTTGTGCTTCTGAAGAGCGTACCGAGAATCGGGATGTCCCCCAATACGGGAAACTTGGTCAGGTCTTTCGAGATTCTTCGATCCAGGAGCCCCCCGATGATGAGACTTTCGCCTTCCTGCATCTCCACCCGGCTGACAGTGCGCCGAACTTCAACTCCAGGGACCCCGTTGACGACTGTGGAGCTAATTTGGCTGACTTCGGGAAATACTCGCAGGTCGATCCGGTCCGACCACGTCAGCGTAGGAATGAAATCGAGGCGAACCCCAAACGGTTTGAAGATGACCCCAAAGGTGTTCGCCGTGACGGTCACAACGGGGAATTCACCCCCGGCCAGAAAACCGGCACTCCGTCCATTCTTCGTCACCAGCCTTGGTTGCGCAAGGATCTCGCTCACGTTTTTGTTCTGAAGCATCCGGTACAGGGTCGCCAGTGCGTATGAACCATTGACGTAGCGAAAAATACCGGAAGTGGCTGCTGTAATAGGTAGCGGCCCCGTCGGGCTAACCGTAGTACCGGGCGGAATCAAGCCGAAAGCCTGGCTGCCGATCAAGTTGGCGCTATCAAAGTGTTTACCGCTCTGAAGGATATCAAAGCCGATGTCTCTTAGTTTGTTCGTCGCTACCTCGGCGACGATGACATCGAGCTCGATCTGACGGATCTCCTTGATCACCAACATATCAATAATGCCGTCAATTTGTTTCTTGTCTCCCCACCTGTAGGCATCCGTTATCGAACTCTCCTCCTCGAAAGAGAGCGAGCCTCCGCCCGCAAATCCGACACCCGAGCTTTTGATTTGTGCGACCGGAGTCGTGCCGAAACTAACCGACTGACTGGTCGAAGGAGTCACCTGCGCGGGCGGCTTCGGCGGCAGATACGTTACGGCGATCTCCAAGACCTTGTTGTAGACGACTTCGTTAGAAACCTCGCCTCGAAGAACCAGCGCTGGTCCGGAAGTCGATATTTCGACCTTTTCTTCGGGAAACAGCGATCGAAGCTGCCCGCGCAACGCCGCGATGTCCGGCGCAACGATCAGATCGTAGTTCGACACGGCCCCTTTTTCGTCAAATATGATGAGCGACGTCGTGCCGACGTTCTTGCCGTTAATCAACAGCTGGCTAGGCGCCACTACGAGCACGTCCGCTACCTGTGGCTGCGAAACTGAGACGCGCTTGGCCCTTTCGGCCAGCCGAAATACCATGGATTTGTTAACCGTCACAGTGATAGACGGCGCAGGTTGTGGCTGCGCGTGTGACTCGGACGCCGCGATAAACATAAAAAGCGCCGCCAAACTGAATATCTTATTTAGCCGCCCCCGGACTAAACAATAGTACCTCATGAACTCTCCCCTTCCCATTTAGAATTCCACCACATTGCGATTGCTACCGTGAATGACCTCAACGCGATATTTGTCAGGCGGAGCCGGCGTTGGCATTACAGCGCCACCGGAAGCTTTGCGAGGCGCCGCGGCTATCGCCAACAGATCTCGCTTGTTGCTGCCCCTGGTGGTTAATTGCGCGTCATCACCGAGACCGCGCAACGCCAACACGATCTGGCCCTCCTGAGACGCTAGCGACAACTTTTCAGCTTCTTCCGGAGTGACTTCCAGCGTGATGGAACGGGCAAGTTGCGGCTTACCCTCTTTCTGTTCCGTACTTTGAGCAACCGAGAGTACTCGTTTGTTTTGGAGAACGATCTTCGAAATTTTTGTTCCCTGATCGGCGCCCAACGGTGTCGTGGTGAGGATCACGTCGACCCGATCGTCGGGAACAATAAAACCGCTGACGCCAACGATCTCATCGACTCTCAATGCCAGCGCCCGCTTGCCGGCGTCCAACCGAACCGTGAGGCCCGCCCCTTCCCCGGCGAGCCGAGATTCCAGCAGCGGCTCGTTGGCGAGAATCTTAACTCGGTTCACTTTGCCGATGACTTGTTGGGGCGAGGAAAACGCGCCCGCGGGAATCGACGTTTTAGGCCACGGTGCCGTCTTGATGAGGCCCTTTTTTATGGCTTCGTCATTGAGGGTCGTACCCGGAGGAATATCCTGGGCCGCCACAACAATTTCTTGATTTGCAGCCCGCAAAGCATCCGTCGCGCTTTGTTGACTGCTGAGAAAATTGTATATTCCGTAGGCCGCAATCAAACCAAAAAAGACCGCGACCACTAAGGCAATCTTAAGTCTATTCTGCATAACAGCTCCTCATCTAGCGTTATTGTTTCCCGAGCAATTACTGCAAGCGCTCATACATTTCTAGTTTGCCGTTTGTCTGCCCATTAGAATCCAGCCCACTGGCCGTTGGGGTCAATATAGTAGGCGATTATTGTTCCAGCCGCGAAGGCCACTCCCCACGGTACCGAACCGCCACCTTCACGATGGCGTACATACACGGGGTCGGGTAATACATGACCCATGCTCAGAACGGCCGTTTTGATATCCAACCAGAATGATTTTATGCGAGCAAAACTTGCGAGACCGAAAGCCAAGTAGCCAACGGCAATGACTCCGGCGATAAGTGCAGAATAGAAAAAAACTCGCGGTAACCAATTTACGCCGAGAATGGCGCCCACCACCCCGAAGAATTTAACGTCGCCGGCTCCGATCCACCCCAGCGCAAACGGCAGCACGAGCACGGCGATTCCAACTACGAGCCCTAACATGCTTTGTACCAAATAACCGGCACCTTGCATAGCGTTGAGCGCAACCCCGCAAATCAGTCCAAAGGCTATGAGCCAATTCGGAATTCTCCTAACTCTGAAATCGAAGAACGCCGATAAGGCACTCACCAACAAAATGATCGTATCTGAAAGCACCAAAAGTTTAAAACGACATTATTTAACTGCCAAAGCCTACACTTCATGAATAAGCTTGTCAATAAAATTGTCCGCGGCCGTGGCAGGTATTTAGGTAGCCTGAAAGTCGCGTTCGCGCACTTTCAGGCTACCCTCTGCGCACTGGTTAATTGGACGAGCCTTAGGAGGCCGTATCGCAATCCGCTGGATCACCGACGCAAGCCGTAATCCTGCTCCAGCCGCTGGCCAGCTGATCGCCGATGTTGGTATTCTTAATGGCAACCCAGAAGACTAAGGCCACTAGCACGACGATCAAGGTATATTCAACCAAACCTTGACCATCCTCTTCCACTAAAAGACGCTTTAGAAGCTCCATGAATCGTTCACCCCCTTTCGCCTATGAGCTTGTTTTAGGTTCTTTTTCGACTCAATCGTACGCGGCGGAGCAAAGCAGAATATGTGCCAGCGTGAAGACCACCGAGATTTCAAACAATTATCGCCTTGGGCGGACGTGATCGGGCGCGCGGCTTGACAAAACTGACAGCGCGGATGAAGCTGGTGTCACAAAATGCACAGATCAAATTCTCCAGGTTTTAGTGCCGGCAGTCCACCCTTGACGCACTTTCGCACTGCGATGCGGTAGAACCATAGTGATCTTGCTATGTTTTACCTACCCTTGGATCGCTTCCTGCCGGATCCGCAAACGGCATTGTCACTCAGCGCATCGAACCGCCTGCTGTAAAGGTATGCAAATTGCTATATTAAGAGCGCAAATCCAGCCAACCTAGCCTTCCAATAGCCGATTTGAAGATGGCAGTTTGAAGGAAGAGAGAAAAATGCACAACGACCATAAACCTAACTCTCCTCTGACCGTACTTGTGATTGAGGATCACCCGGACCAGCGAGATCTGCTGGCGATCGTGCTGCAACGCGAGGGATATCGCGTCATCACCGCGGCCAACGGCTTGGAGGCCTTGGAAAAGCTCGAGACCGAGCATGTGCAAATCGCCCTTTCCGACATCATGATGCCCAAGATGGACGGGTTCGAGTTGATCAAACGCGTTCGCGGCAATCCGCGACTTAAAAGCCTTTATTTGATACTGATCACGGCCAGAATCCAGGAGGGCGACCGGGTTCGCGGTTTAGACCTCGGTGCCGATGATTACATTACCAAGCCGTTTTCATTTTCCGAATTATTGGCCCGGATACGAGTCGGGTCACGAGTCGTTCAGTATCAAAAACACCTCGAATACCAAACCCAGGTCGATTCTCTCACCGGGCTTTTCAATCGGCGCGCGTTTGAGAAGAAAATCAATGAAGAGTTCGAACGTTCTAAACGTTACCATAATCCGTTGTCGGTGCTGCTTCTCGACATCGACAATTTCAAAATGATCAATGATACTTACGGTCACCACGGTGGTGACGCCGCTCTGGTTAAGATTTCTGAAACGTTGCGCGAAAGAACTCGGCAAAGCGACTCTGCGTCAAGATACGGCGGCGAAGAATTCGTGCTGATATTGCCCGAGACCGACCAGGACAATGCCCTGCAAGTCGCGAGCAAGATCCACGACTCGATTCGCGCATGCGCTTTTGGCACAACGGCGCGGCCCTTCGCGCTCACGGTAAGCATCGGTGTCGCCGCAACATCCGCGCGGTTCTATTCTGATTGGCGGGAATTGGTGGACGACGCCGACCGCGCACTGTATTCGGCAAAGAATTCCGGCAAGGACCGGGTCGAAATTTGGCAGCCCAAGAAAAAGGCTAGCGAGATCCCTCCGCCTCCCGCGCACCCCGATTGAAATGTTTAAACGCGGCGTCATTTTTGCAGCTATCGTCTGCGTTACGTTGGCTGCGGGCGGGATTTTACTTGCGACCGAAAGCCTCGCCTTCTGGGGATCCGGAATCCAAGCCGCCCAGCCGCGCGATTCAGCGAGCCGTTCTCGTCAATCACTAAAACCGTCGCGCCAGGAACAGGTATTCGGCGAACCTTTTGATGCGTTGAGAAATGCCTTAGCGGACAATATCGAGATTCTCGTTTACGGCGGGATCGCCGGCTTCGGTATTTTGATGATGGGCTTGGCCATCGGCAACGCTTCGTCATCCAGGAACAAGACCGACGCTCAACTGGAATTGCTCAAGCAGGAAAAGGAAAAGGCGGAGAATCTAGCCAAACTGAAATCGGAATTCCTTAATCAAGTCTCCCACGAGCTGCGCACCCCACTGGCCGTCATCATCGGCTATATTGAATGCATTACCGACGGCCTATATGGAGAAATTGAACCAAAGCACCAGCAAATTCTGCAAGTCGTCGCTAAACAATCCACTCACCTCAAAAACATGATCGACCAAATCCTGATTTATTCACGCCTTGAAGCGGGCAAGCACGCTATTCACGTCGAAGATGTAAACCTTACAAGGGTGCTGGGCGACCTGAGGGAGACTTTCGAGTTTCTCTGCCGACAGAAGGGCATCAATTTGGCTTGGGAGATGCACAGCGAGTCCATTTTTGTTCGCAGCGACGTGACCCGTTTGAAAGAAGTGATCAGTAATCTCTTGCAAAACGCCGTGAAATATACCGATAAAGGATCGGTAACAGTGCGCACGGCGCGACTTTCGAGCAACTCGATCATGGTCGAGGTCGAGGACAGCGGCATCGGAATATCGGAAACTCACTTAGCGAGCATCTTCGAGCCGTTTATGCAGGTGCACAAAACGTCCACTGAAAACTCCCGGGGCGGCATTGGTCTGGGACTCAGCATCGTCAAAAAGCACCTCGAACAAATCGGCGGGAAGATTAGTGTCAAGAGCGATCTCGGCAAGGGTTCGATCTTTCGCATCGTTCTTCCGCGAAACTTTGAGCGCCAAAAATCGCGCGCAAGCTGGCTGTTCAACTGGTCCAAATTACACGCAAAACGCACCGTATATCCGATTTTGACCGCGGCCACGGCAGCGCGTTCACAAAAGACTGCCGACACGGGCCGGGCGATCGGTTAGTTACAACGCGCTTCCGAATCAAGCCCCAACGCTCGCGGTAAACTCGTGCCAGCTCGATTGAACTTGCCATGATGAGAGACGGCTTAACCCGCTCACCCCAAAGAAAGCCCTTTTCCACCATCCTATTACCTTCCATCGGTGACATGGTTTTCGTCTCCCTGCTCTTCGTTCTCGCCTTCAATTCCGGCCAGGGGCTACTGGCCGACGGCGACACCGGTTACCATATCCGGACCGGAGAAGTGATTTTGCGGACCTGGCAAGTCCCGACGCAGGATCCTTATTCGTTTCATGACCCGCCGCTCAAGTGGACCGCGCACGAATGGTTGTCGGACATAATCATGGCCGTTGTGTTCAGCATGCTCGGCTTGACCGGAGTCGTGCTCTTCTTTGCCTTCTTGTTGGCACTGACTCACTGGCTTCTGTACCGATGGCTGCGCAGCAGGTCCAATGACATTTTATTGTGCGCAACCGTTACCCTGTTGGCGACAGCCGCGTCTTCGACCCACTGGCTCGCTCGCCCGCATGTCTTCTCTTTGTTGTTTACCGTCGTGTGGTGCCATTGTCTTGACCGCTTTCAAAATCGCAACGCGAATTCGCTCACCTATTTGCCGCTTCTAATGCTCCTTTGGGTTAATCTCCACGGCGGCTTCATGATCGGGTTGATTTTTCTGACAACTTATTTGGGCGGCAACGTTTTCGACGCGCTCACCAGCCGTCGCGAGCAATCCGAAGCGCACGCGCGCAAAGCGAAAAAACTCTTTGTTACACTCATCGTCTCGATGGGAGTTTGCCTCCTCAATCCCTATGGCCTGGAAATCCTGTGGTTTCCGATTCGGCTTACATCAGACCGCTTCATCATGGATCGGGTCATTGAATTCTTATCGCCCAACTTTCACGAGGTCTTGCCGTTCAAATACATGTTGCTAGCGACGATCGGAGCACTCGCGCTGTCACGCCGTGCGCTCAGTGTAATCGAACTTACGCTTGTCCTGTTACTATCTTACATGGCGCTATATTCGGCGCGACACGTTTCTCTCTTTGCTCTTGTCGTTGCGCCGATCCTGCTATGTAGCAGCGAAAGCATCCTCAATCGATTGCCCGATTGGATTTTGCAATCCTACAAGATGCGCATTCGAAACTTAGCGGCAATTGACGCCGGCCTGAAAGGCTATCTCTGGCCAATCTTCAGTGTGCTGTTGATCCTGGGTCTTGCAGCGGCGGGAACGTTGCAGTACCGCTTCAGCGAAAAAACCTTTCCAGTAGCCGCCGTGGAGTTTTTAAAAAACCAACCGATTGCTGGAAACATGTTCAATAATGACGAATTCGGCGATTATCTGATCTTCGCCGCTTGGCCGGCTTACCGGGTGTTCATGGATGGTCGCTCCGATATGTACGGCGAAAAATACGGAAGTGCCTACCTTCGCGTCGCTCAAGCCCAACGCGGCTGGAAAGAGGTTTTCGAGAAATACGACATCACGTGGGTGCTTTTTGTTACGGAATCGCCGCTGACAGCCGCGCTTCAAGAGCAAAGAGACTGGCAGGTTATTTATTCCGATCACGTCGCCACCATATTTGTAAAAAAAGTCCCGGCGCACAGATCGCTGTTAACAAAGTATGCTTCCGTTACTATGCCGAAATGACAGGTTCGCCCTCCGTTATTCTTATTAATTTGCAAGCAAGGCTCGGTTACGCACACGAAACCAGAGCCCGCCAACATCGTTTTTCGATCGACGCGAAAGCCTTCCTTTTGGCACCCGCGAGTCTCCCAAAGTTGACTGCACAGCAATCCCGCTCCCGCCGAGCCGGGGCGATACGGTTCCCCGACAATTCTGTCGTCACGCACGGCCTTTTTTGCCAAGAACGTGCTGGACAAACGTGCACATCAATGACGTACGGCGCCGGAACTCTACGGAAGTTCAAACTTAGCGACTGGCACGGCCATTGCTCTCAAAAAAGCGGATCGACTGGATAAGAACGCCGGCCAGTCTCTACCGGCCGCCGATGCGTGTCGCCGGAAGCTACAGTGCGAACTTCTTGGCCGAGCGTTGATTAAGAAAGCAACGATGAGCAATAACCCTGTCACCGGCGCAAGTACCTCAGAGTTTGAGGTGCGGGTGCGCCGAGCTATCCGATCAGCGAAGAACAGTTTGCCTCAAGTCGCCGTGCTGGTTTTTTCGTTCGACAGTTCGACCAAGAGCCCGAGCCCCGGCGAGAATGCGCTAGTAGCGTTTAACAATGCGGTCCTAATGCGGTTAAGAAGCGCTCTGCGCGAGTCCGATTCGGTTGCTTTGTTGGGGAACGGTCACTTGGCAGTATTGCTGCAATCGGTTCAAGGTCCCCAAGACCTCGATTTGGTTATAAACCGCCTACTGGCTCGGCTAGACGAACCCGTACAGATCAATAACGTGCCTTTTGCGCTCGAACCCCGCATCGGAAGCGCTCTGTTTCCGGAGAACGGGGATAGCGCCGAAAGTCTAATCGAATATGCGGAAGTGGATCTCGCTGCAAGCACCGGGAATCGGAAGCCTCACACGGTTTTTTCATCCCGGTCTCGTAGTCTTTTCACCGCCCGGCAATGGATGAGCGAACTTCGGCAAGCCATCGTTTCGGATCAACTGTTCCTCACCTTCCAACCGAAAGTAAACCTGTCGAAGGGGCCCGTGACGGGAGTCGAAGTGTTGCTTCGCTGGCAGCATCCCGAGCATGGGGTTATTGTACCCGATCAATTCATCCCGGTTGCCGAACGTACTGGATTAATCATCCCCTTGACCCTTTGGGTTCTTCAACAGTCGTTACTCCAATGCCGCCAGTGGAACAAAATGGGCTTGGACATCGGAGTCGCAGTCAACTTAACGATGTGGAATCTCGAGGCGCACGAGCTGCCGGAACAAATCGAGGCTTTGCTTCGCGATACCGGAGTGTCGCCAGAAAACTTGGAATTGGAGATCACCGAAACAAGCATCATGAGCGATCCACAACGGGTCATACGCACGTTGAATCAAATTCGCCAACTCGGTGTGCGGTTCGCGATCGATGATTTTGGCACCGGCTACTCGTCATTCGCGTACCTTACAAAGCTCCCCGTGTCTTGCATAAAGATCGATAAGTCGTTCGTGCAAAATATCGAGAGCGATCGGGACAACTCGGTCATCGTCAAGTCCATTGTCGACTTGGGTCACAATCTCGGCTTGAAAGTCGTCGCGGAAGGGGTCGAAACGGTGACCGCGAAGAAAATGCTCGCCGCCTTTCAGTGCGATGACGGACAAGGTTATCATTTCTGCCGGCCGATTCCGGCTGACGCGATGACGCAATTCTTGATGCAGGCCCCAATGATCGAAAGCGAGCCGCCATTCGTTCACAGGGGCGGCGACAAGGCCAAGACCCTCCTCGCTGCTTCTGAGTTACGATCCCCCAACGTAGGAGCAGAGCTGCAGAAGACGTTTGCCGGATAGGATATCTCGCTTGACTTAATCGCTTTTCGCACGCACAACATGGCCCCGTAGATTCGACCATGGCACGAAAGGGAATAAGACGATGAAGCAAAGAGTAACTTCTGCACCATTGGCGGCAATCCTGGCGGTGGTTATTTTGGCGGCGCCTGGCAGTGGCCGCGCACAATCGAGCGCGCAGGAAGATAACGGCGTGTTCGTTTTGGGAAGCGTACTGTTATCCATCCTCCACGTGCCGCTTAAGTTGGCGACATGCGTAGGAACCCAGGCAACCGCGGCGGTGTTCTACACCACGAGCTACGGCGTACCCGGGCACTATGACGGCGGCACGAATGGGAAAGATATCGGCGAAACCGCCCGGCGCAGCTGCACGGGGGATTGGTTCATAACTCCGAGCCAGGTCAAGAGCGATTACGGAAGCTGATCGTTCTATCCCGGTTCTCGACTCCTAACGAAACCGGCGGTGAATTTAAAATGCCCGATTGATCCACGATCAATCGGGCATTTTGTTGGGTACTGGTGCCTGGCGCTCGTCAAGTACCGCCTGCGCAACGGAGCGTTACGCGATCTAGCGATGATGCTGGCGCAGAATCCCCTGGCGCACTCCTCAGGTCGCAGGCTTCGTAGTTCTTGTTTCTTCGCTCTTCGCCTCCATCGCTTTGACGGTGTTTCTCAAGCCCTCCTCTACCATAATTTTCGGACTATAGCCGAGAATGCGGCGGCCTAGAGCAATATCGGCCAATGAGTGGCGCACGTCACCCGATCTCGCCTCGGCGTAAATCACCGTTGATTTGACACCTAGGATACACTCCAGCAACTGTATAAGCTTGTTTAGACTAATGCGCTTGCCACAACCTATGTTGAAAACCTTTCCAGGGGCATCACCAACTCTACTCGCAAGCAGATTGGCCTCGACGACATTATCGACGTAGGTAAAATCGCGCGACTGCTCGCCATCCCCAAAGACGGTAATGGGCTCCTTCGCCGAAAGCGCGCTTATGAATTTCGGAATGACCGCCGAATATTGAGAATAGGGATCCTGATCCGGACCGAAGACATTGAAATATCTCAGGCTGACCGTCTCCAAACCATAGAGATCATGGTACAGCCCGCAGTAGCGCTCGCCGACCAACTTCTGTAGGGCATAGGGAGAGAGCGGATTGGGAGACATGGCCTCAGACTTCGGCAGAACTTCCGTATCGCCGTAAGCCGATGACGATGCGGCATAAACGAACCGACGAACGCCCGCCCTTCGGCAACTCTCCAGAAGATTCAACGTCGCCGTCACATTCGCTCGGTTCGTAGCGATCGGATCGCGGACGGACCGCTGCACGGACGGCACCGCGGCCTGGTGAAAAACGCACTCGACCCCTCCGGCAACCTCGTCACTGAGCCGAACATCGGCCAAATCCCCTTCTATAAACTCTATCGACTCCCGTAGATCCTTTAGACGATCCAGTTGACCGGTCGAAAGATTGTCTACCACGCGGACGGCGGCTCCCTCGGCAATGAGGCGTCGCACGATATGGGAACCGATAAAGCCGGCGCCGCCGGTCACTAAATAGTGGATCGTCATCGGCATGATTTTATCCGCTTTTTTTCTGTCTGGCTACAGAAGCTTTTACCTCGTGGGAGAGAGATTCCAGGGCCGACAGGATATCAACTATTTCTCCAACATCCGGTCTGCTCGCTTGAGCCGCCGCGACACTCACGGCAAGGCCGGCAACCGTCGGGTGTTCAAACAGGACACGCAGCGGCAGGTCGACTCCGACGGCTTCTCGCACTCGTGAGACAACCTGGGTCGCGAGCAACGAGTGGCCCCCCAGTTCAAAAAAGTTGTCATGGACACCCACCCGGTCCAGATGGAGGACTTGAGCCCAAATCCCGGCGATAATCTCTTCCCCCGTTGTCGCGGGCGGCACAAATGGATTTTCCTGCTCCGGCCTGCTTTGGTCGGGCGCGGGTAGCGCGCTGCGGTCCACTTTGCCGGTAGACGTGAGCGGTAGCGATTCTAGAAACACATATGCCGAAGGAACCATGTAGTCGGGTAACTTCTCCTTCAAACTATTCCGCAGGTCGGAAACAGACGTAGATACGTCCCGGTCAGGTACAACATAGGCCACGAGGCGGTGACCGATTGAATCATCCTCCGGCGCCATCACCAGAACGCCGCGGACCGCCGGGTGTTGTCGCAGGACGGCCTCGATCTCACCCGGCTCGATGCGGAAACCGCGGATCTTTACCTGATGATCGATGCGGCTAAGGAACTCCATGTTACCGTCCGGAAGATATCGAGCCAAATCGCCGGTCTTGTAAAGTCGCGCGCCCGCTTGGTCATTGAATGGATTCGGAATGAACTTTTCGGCGGTCAGGTCAGGACGGTTCAAATAGCCCCTGGCCAGGCCCGCTCCTGCGATATGTAACTCTCCGGGAACTCCGATGGGCGTGGGATTCAAGCGCTCGTCCAATATGTAGGTTTGAATATTGGAAATTGGCCGACCTATCGGCACCTCCTGTAACGATGCAACTACTGGATCCCATCCGGTAATATCCCACATCGTAGAAACGACCGTTCCTTCGGTCGGGCCATAGGTATTCAAAAGGCGGACGCGACCGCCGACCGCGCTCTGCCATTGGACGAGCCGTTCCCGAAGCGCCCTCTCTCCCCCGATAATTACCAGGCGCAAAGACTGGGGTAACGAGAGTCCCTCCCGACAAAGCGTCTCGGTCAGCTCATGCCAATAGGCCGTGGGAAGATCCAAAACGGTGATTTCCCAATCGCGACATCTCTGCAAGAATCGCGAAACGGAATCCAGCATCGAATCGGTCCGCAGCACCAGCGTTGCGCCTCGAATCAGGCATGGGAAAATCTCCTCCACCGCCGTGTCAAAGCTGATCGAGGCAAACTGCAGAACACGGTCCCTGGGCCCCAGCGAGAGCGTATCGCTTGCAGATCCTATAAAATTTGTGAGCGCTCCATGCGTGACTTCCACGCCTTTGGGTCTGCCGGTCGAGCCCGAGGTGTAAATGACGTAAGCCGGATGATCGGGACTTGTCTCAACAGGGGGACTCTCACCGCTCATCCGAGAGATGCTCTCCCACTCAGAGTCCAAACAAACAACCTTGGCTCCATGCTCAGGAAAATTCGCGGCCACGTGACCTTGAGACAGTAGCACCGGCATCCGCGTGTCGCTCAACACAAAAGCCAGCCGCTCCTTGGGATAGGATGGGTCGAGAGGCACGTACGCGGCCCCAGCCTTGAGGATGCCCATCAAACCGACTACCATTTCCAAGGAACGCTCGGTACAAATCCCCACCGACGCTCCGAGCTTCACCCCTAAAAGGCGCAAATAATGAGCGAGCTGGTTCGCTCTGAAATTTAACTGCGCAAAGGTGAGAGATCGGCTCTCAAAGAGGACGGCAGGGCGATCCGGAGCTTTGCGGACCTGATCTTCGAAAAGTTGCGCCAGGCATAAATCGTCAAGGCGGGTGCGCTGACTCCGACTAAAGTCAGCCAGGATGCACTCTCTTTCGGCATCGTTTAGCAGGTTTACGTCGTCTAACTCCTGGTCCGGATTTTCCAAAAAACCGTCTAAAATCCGCAAGAAGTGCTGAACCGCCCGGCGGCTGTCACCTTCATCGAAGACGTCGCAGTGAAATTCAAAATCAACAACAAGGCTGCCACCGCCGGTATAATCCCGTATCCGAAGCGCCATGCTGTGGGTTTCGTGATCTGAATACACCGGTTCCATCCGCACCGGCAAGCCATGGAATTGAGGAAGCGATAGCGGATCGTAGTTTAGGAGAACGTCGTAGAGTCGGTTTCCCTGGGAGTTCCCGATTGAATGGCTATTGCAAAAGGCTGTGTACGCCTCCACTGCTATCTTGCGGATGAGCGACACGAAAGTGTCGTTTTTTTCGATGATAACTCGCAGGGGAAAGACCTCCATCAGCAATCCGATGGTACTGCGAAAAATTTCTGACCTGCGGTTGTGAAACGGTGTCCCGATTGACGGGAAGCGACTGCCGGTCACGCGGTGGAGATAGGTTAAGAGAACCGCCGCAAAAATATTAAATATAGAGGCGTGCTCGGTCTTGACCGAGATCTCTTCTCGGGAAGCGAGCTGCTTGAGTCTTAGCGTCCGCTCCGGACCCAGTTCACATGAAATCTTTTTGCTATCGGTCGTTCTCTTGTCAGAATTCTTGCCGTAGAAGCGGAGCGGTTCGGATGGTTCGGCAAGCTTCATTTTCCAGTAGCTCTCGGCCTCCCGAGAGGAGGGAGAGCGGCGATACTCTCTTTCGTACTCAATATAATCCTTAAAAGCCGATAGCTCCGTTGTTTTTTCCAAACAGCCCGCAAGGGAACGTTCGTAGAATTGGGCCACGTGATGAAAAATCAATTCAATCGACCTGCTGTCGGCGATGATGTGGTGTAAATTCAAGAACCAGACAAACTGCCGGTCGGAGAGTTTTGTCAGGGCGCAGTCGAACAAGGCTCTCTGAAAATCAAACAAAACCTGACAGCGAGCTTTCAACCAAGATTGAACGGCTGCGCCCGGATCGGGAAGGTTTGAAAAGTCCCGAAATTTCATTTCATAGGGAAAATCCGGCAGCACGCTTTGTTGAGGGATTCCATCGATTTCCCGGATCACCGTGCGTAAGGCATCGCTGGAATTGAGAAGCGTCTGAAAGGCTTTTTGAAAGTGATCCCGATCGATTTCACCGCCCAAATAGAAGGCGTAGGGCACGTTGTAGAGCGGCGCTTCGGGGCGCAGTTTCTGTCCGGCCCAGAAAAGAAGCTGGTTTTTCGTTAAGTTCGAACGCTCGTAAATATCGTCATCCGCGGTAGCGCGAGGGCCCTTGATGCTGTGCGCTCCTTCAAGAAATGCAGTGAGGTCAATGAGACGACGTTCCGGGCTAGCGACAAGCGCCTCCAACACCGTTTGGTAATGCCCCGCCATGTGGACGACGGTCGCCCCGTCGAAGAGGTCCGTATTGTAGCAGAACCGACAGGTCAGACTGCCGTCCCTCTCTACGATCTCGAGAGTTAAATCGAGCCTTGCCAGGCCGCTGTCGAGATCCAGTTCCTCAACCGTCACGTCCGGCAGTTTCAGTGCCTGGTCTGGCGTATTTCTCAGTTGGAACATCACCTGGAACAGCGGATTGCGACTCATGTCGCGCTCGGGTTGCAATGCCTCCACCAGCTTTTCAACAGGGAGATCCGAATGGGCGTGCGCCGCCAAGAAGACATTTCGCACTCGTCGTAAGAGTTCCCGGAACGAGGGGTTGCCGGAGAGATCGGCGCGCAAAACGAGATCGTTGATAAAAACACCGATAAGGTTCTCAGTTTCCACACGAGTGCGGCCCGCGATGGGTGTGCCGACGACGATGTCGTGCTGTCCAGTGTAGCGCCAGAGCAACGTCTGGAATGCCGCCAACAGCGTCATGTAGAGCGTCACATCCTCTCGGCGGCTAAGAATCCTCAACGCCTCGTTCAAAGTCTCCGGGAGACGCATCGAGTGCCACGCGCCACGAAAAGTTCGGACCGGCGGCCGCGACCGATCCGTGGGAAGTTCCAGCAGGGGCGGAGCGCCGGCGAGCTGCTGCTTCCAATAAGCGAGATGCTCTTTCAACGCGCGCTCTTGTAGCGACGTCCTCTGCCATGCGGCAAAGTCGGCGTATTGAATCGGCAATTCGGCAAGCGGCGACGGCAGCCCTGCGACATGTGCTTTGTAGAGCGCCGAGAGCTCGTGAAATAGAATGCCGTCCGACCAACCGTCGAACGCGATGTGGTGCGTTGTCAGGATCAGGACGTACTCCTCCTCGTCAAGTTGCAGGACCTTGGCGCGCAGGAGAACGTCGGAAGTCAAATCGAACGGGCACAGGCTTTCCTCGATGGCCAGCCTCCTAGCCTCGGCCTCGCGGTTTGCCTCTGGCAATTCACGCAAGTCCACGACAGACAGCGTTACATTCGACGGCGGCGAGACCACCTGGCGTGGAAGGCCGTCGACGGACGGGAAGGTCGTCCTCACAACTTCGTGCCGGCGGATGATCTCGTTGACCGAGTTTTGCAGCGCTCCCCTATCGAGCCGCCCGCTCAAACGCAGGAATACCGCACGATTGTACAGGGGACTTCCGGGCTCCAACTGGTCAAAGAACCAGAGACGCTGCTGGCCGAAAGAAAGAGGCAATTTGCCGTCTCGTGAAACCGGAGAAAGCAGCGGAGCCAGCAGGTGCGGATGCTTGGGCTCGCGCGGGTCAATACTCGCCGCCATCTCGGCCAGCGTCGGCGCGTCAAAAAATGTGAGAAAGGACAACTCAACCTGAAGGGCATCGCGCACTCGAGAGATGACCTGAGCGGCAAGGATGGAATCTCCTCCTAAATCGAAAAAATTGTCGTGAACGCCGATCGGTTCTACCCGCAATACCTGCGCCCAGATCTTCGCCAGCGCGTCTTCGATTGGGTTGCGCGAAGCCACGAGCTCATGCTTGGAACGGACGTCGATCCGGTCGGAAGCAGCCAAACCGAGCTTCTCTGCAAGACCGAAGCGTTGGAGTTTGCCGGTTGCGCTTTTCGGGATGGCATCGACGATCACAATGCGGCGCGGGACTTTATACTCGGCCAGACGAAAGGCCACGAAGTGTTGGAGATCCCTCTCGGTAGCAGAAGCGTCGGCTTTCAGGACAACGGCCGCCGCGACATCCTCGCCTAGTTGGCCGTGGGGCATTCCAAAGGTTGTCGCCTGAGCCACGGCAGGATGATCCATCAGGACTTTGTCCACTTCAGCCGACGAGATTTTTTCTCCGCCGCGGTTGATGATTTCCTTGAGCCGGCCAGTGATGAAAAGATACCCGTCCTCATCCAGATAGCCGAGGTCGCCGGTTCGGAACCAGCCGTGGACAAAAGCGCTCAGATTGACTGGGGGATCGTTTTCATAGCCTCGGGTGAGATTGCTTCCGCGGATGACGATCTCTCCGATCTCGCCATTCGGCAAGAACTTTCCCGATCCGCTCATGATCGCGATCGCTGTTCCCGTCGCCACACCGACCGAGCCCTGCTTGCGCGGGTTCGGAGGGAGGGGGTTGCTGGCTATCTGATGGGAGGCTTCCGTCATGCCGTAAGCCTCGATGACGGGGGCTTTGAACAGGTCTTCCAACTCCATCATGACTTTCGAAGGCAATGGAGCGGAGCAGGAACGGATCAAGCGTAGCGAAGATCGACCGATGATCGGGGAATTTTCCTTGACGCGCTTCACGATAGCCTGGTGCATCGTCGGCACCGCCGTATACCAGGTCGGTAGAAACTCCTCCAGGCACTCAAGGAATTCGGGTGCACCAAGCTCCGCAGTACAGATGACACCGGCGCCGGCAAAGACAGAGGACAGAACAGCTCCGATCAAGCCATGGATATGAAAAAGCGGCATGATACTGAGGCAGCGATCCTCTTCGGTCAGCCCCAGGACGGCGGCAATGTTGCGCGCCGAGGCCAACAAGTTGGAATGGGTCAAAGGGACCATTTTGGGACGTGAGGTCGTGCCGGAGGTGTGCAGGATCAAGGCGATGTCGTTTGCTTCGGCAAGACCGGCACATAACGGGCGCGACAGCTCATGGCCTTTGAGCGCAAAGTAACCGGCTTCGGCTTTTTCTATCGGCATTAGTCTGATTACGGGAATCGAGTGATCTCGAGCAACGGCCGTGCCAGGCGAGGCCGTTGCGTCTTGAACCACCAGCGCACTCGGCTTCAAATCAGAGAGGAAAAAGTCTAACTCGTTAGCACGATATCCGGGATTAAGCGGAGCGAAAGCGGCAGCCGACGAAATCGTCAGAAACGCCGCCGCCATCTCGGGCCCGTTCGGGAGTATCGCCGCAACCCTGTCGTTTCTACCGAGGCCCAGAGCGTTAAGCGTCCTTACCACCTCTTGGGCTTGGAGAAAGAGCCTTCGGAAAGAAAGCGGCTCCCGTTTCTGAGCGATAATGATCGAACGGTCGGGACTTCCGTCCGCGCGGGCTTCAAGCAGCCGTGGGATGGATAGGTAGTGATTGGCTTGGTCGGTTTGCTCAGAGCTTACCATGGCGATCTATTTGAGGAGACCGGGACAAACTCGAACCCAGTCCGCTTGATGCAACTGCTATGCGCGAAAAGATCGTTTCTGTGCTGCAGCGCAATCCTACAAAAACTGCGCGACCACAGCGGGGCCGGTACGACCGAAGAGTTCGTCCGGTTCTCGATTGGCGGGGATACGCGAGCCTATTCCGGAATTCGAAGTGCATCGCTTGATTGTCGAAGTTGTGCAAAGTGAAGCGCGAGGGACTAGAGTTTTGGCGGATACATCTGGGCTCGTGACCTGCTGCCCGCCGACCCGAAAAGAGGATATTTTGGGAAACTCGTCGCTCCGGCTTCGGAGCAACTTTGTCGTGCTTTACGGCGATTTGCCAAGGATGTTGAGCGGCGGTTTTTTCGACCTCAGCGGGAGTTGCTTGTCCAACTTCTCTCTTGATTCATCGAAAGCCCCCGACGGGTGAAAACACTTCTCCCGGATCGCTTCCTGTTCCGGTGGAAAATTGCTGATCATTCTATAAATCCGAATTTCGTTTTTTGTCCTTATCGAATCCGGCACGTTCTTCATTGACAGCCTGTTGCGCCTGCGCATCCGATAACGATTCCAATTCAGCTAGGGTATGCTTCAGCTCCGTCTCGTTCAGCTTTCTGGCTTGGCTCTCGGTGATCGCTTGCGCCATTTCCGCAATCGTTGGCGACTGAAATAGCGCCTGGAGAGGCATCTCCAACTTAAAACGATGGATGACGCGCGAAACGACCTGTGTCGCAGCCAGCGAATGGCCACCCAGGCGGACAATCGATTCCCCGGCTTCCCCGACGTCTCGGACATTGTCTGATTGCTGCGATGAGTGGCTTATAAAAAGTGGACTGCTTCCGATCATCTGGTCTTTTCCAAATTTTGCCGGGCGAGCAAGTGCTGCGCCTCTTGATCCGAGAGCGCCTCTAGCTCGGACAGGATGCTGGTGATGTCCTTGTCTGCGTTGTTTGACTGGTTCTGTGTAATGACGAGCGTCATTTTGGCTACGGTGGGAGCCTCCAATAGAGACTGAACCGGCAGTTCTACTCTAAACGTGTCGATCACCCGTGAGATGATGCGGCTAGCCGCCAGGGAGTGCCCGCCCAAGTCGAGGAAGTTATCGTGGATGCCGATTTGATCCAGGCCGATGACTTCGGCCCAGATGCCTGCGAGAGTTTGTTCGACGGAATTTTCAGGCGCGACAAACGGGTTCTCCAACTCCGGCCGTGCTCGACCGTATGGGGGAAGTGCGCGGCGGTCAACCTTACCGCTTGCTGCAAGCGGTAAGGCATCCAAGATGACGAAGCCCGAAGGAATCATGTAGTCTGGGAGTTTTTGTCTGAGGTATTTCTGCAAATCCGTAACGCTGGGCCGATTCCGGGGGGGCACGACGTATGCGACCAGTTGTGCTTCCCCCAACGCGTTCGGCTGCGCCACCACGACTGTTTCCAGCACGCCGGGATGCTCAAGGATAGCCTTCTGAACTTCTCCAAATTCCACACTGTACCCTCTGATTTTCGTGCGATAATCTTTACGCCCTTTGTGAATCAAGCAACCATCGGGGAGCACTAAGCCTAAATCGCCGGTAAAATAGAGACGCTGTTCCCCGCCGTGTGGATCCGGCTTAAATTTGGCTTCGGTAAGCTGTGGCCTGCGCCAATAGCCCGGCGAAAGGTATGTACTCCTCACGACCATCTCGCCGACCTCGTTGAAGCCCACTTCTTTGCCCGCGTCGTCCAGCAACAAGATTTCTTTGTCGTCAACCGCGTAACCTACAGGCACCTCGATCCCGACGATCTCTGTCTCATGGTCGATATAATAGGTTCGTAGCGGTCCGGTTTCACTGGAAGACAGTCCGTTGATCAACACACACGTTCCAGGGAAATGCCGTTTGTAAAGCTCAACGTCGGATTTGTAAGCCGTGTCGCTTCTAAGCCGGATAAAACGGAGATCCGGAAATGTTTCGCCGGACAGACTCTCGCACAGGACGCGAAAGAGCGGCGAGCCGATAAAGCAGACGGAAATTCTCTCCCGCAGGAGCCAATCGGCCAGACGCCGGGCGCCTTCGTTTTGAACATTAAACGGAAGAAGCGCGGCACCGTGCAGCAAGGCGGCGAAGGTGTTAGTAACCGCATTCGAAGTGCCGGAAGAAAGGAGACTCATTCTATCGTGTGCGCAGAGGTTACAGGCAGCTCCATGGAGCATGCTGCTATGCAGCAGGTGTTGATGAGTCCACAAAACTCCTTTGGGTTGTCCAGTCGATCCGGATGTATAGAAAATAACGGCAGGCGCCGCGGGTGGTAGGGGCAGCCGGAGGTCTTCCGCGGGCGTAGCGCATTCGTTCGCCTCGAAGTTCAGCAAACGACAACGAGAATTTGCAACCTTCTTGGCCAATGCGAGATTTTGCCGGTCGGTAATCACCAATGCTGCCTCAGAATCTTCAAATACCGTTTTGATTCTTGCCTCCGGGAACGACGCGTCGACAGGCACGAAGATCTTGCCCGCTTTTGAAACTCCTAGCATGGCGGCGACGAGCGACGCGCGGTCCTCCAACAGTAGCACGACAGGCTCCACTTCACGTCCTTGCTTAAACAGAATCTCGTGCGCCAAGCGATTGGCCCGTGCGTTGACTTCGGCATAGCTCAGGGTCCGGCTTTCCGTCTGAACTGCGATTCGGTCGGGATATCGGCGCACGATCTGCTCGAAGCGGCTCGGGATCGATTGCTCAATATCTTCTCTTCTAAACTCCTCGAACTTTCCGCTCGGATGAAAACATCTGGCATGGATGGCCCTCTGGTGTTCGGGGAGATCTTCAGGAAAGCGTAGGGATTGAGTCATGATCAATTTCTCGTGGGCTGAGCCGGTGATGAATGCGCCGTATCTACCATCGGGCGCCGTCTTCCCGTCGGCCGATGGGGAACGCTGCCATTAATCGTGTGCAAAACATGAGGGCGACATTCCAGCGGACGGTGAAAGATCTGTGTAGAACTGCACATCTGGGCTCGTGACTTGCCGCACCACCGAAACCAAAGAAAAAATATTTGGGAAAGTCATCGCTCCGCCTTTGGAGGTAATGGCGCTGCTCTCATCCGATAGCAATTTCCAATTCAGGTAGTTTACGCTGAGTTCCGCCTGATCCAACTGGTTCCCGGGCGATCACAGCGTCTCGAAGCAACGTTTCGCTATTCTTTCTGTTTGTTTTTCTCAGCCTCTTCCATCTTCTTTCTCAAGCTGAGCGGTCGCATGTCGGTCCACACCTCCTTGATGTACGCCAGACATTCCGCCTTCGGCCCGCTCTTTCCGACCTCCCTCCAACCCAGCGGCGCCTCCCGATCCGCAAACCAGATCGAGTACTGCTCCTCGTGATTCACCACAACCTTGTACGTCCTGGTGTCTTCCGTTTCGTCCATAAACTATTAGACTCCTTTCATTAAGATTGAAATACCCATCTTAAGACTTGTAACGCTCCTGAAGCAATTCCTGCGCCTCATCGTCCGAGAGCGATTCCAAGTCATCCAATATTTCGGCCACTTCCACCCCGGCGCCATTCTCCCGGAACTGGTCGACCTTGGCGGCCAAATTTGCAACGGTCGGATTCTCAAAAAATACCCGCAACGGGATTTCGACATGAAGCGCCTGTCGTAGACGCGAGATGACCCGGACAGCTAGGAGAGAGTGACCGCCGAGATCGAAAAAACTGTCGTCGACGCGAACTTGGCTTGTATGAAGCACATCCTGCCAGATACGAGCGATGGTTCTTTCCGTCTCGGACTCGGCTGCTACAAAACACCTCTCTTGATCAAGCGACTCGCGATCGGGAGCCGAAAGTGCCTGAGCGTCCAGTTTTCCGTTCGGGGTCAGTGGCAGCGCGGCGACGTAAATGAATGCAGTGGGAATCATGTAGTGAGGCAGTCGTGATTTTAAGAATCGCCGCAGTTCGCCGGCGGGCGGGGGATGCTCGACCGCTGGAACCAGATAGGCCACCAATTGTTTTTGACCCGTCCGATCCTCCTTCAAGAGGACCACCGCCTTTTGTAACGATACATGCCGGCTGAGCGCCGCTTCGATTTCCTCCGGCTCTACCCTGAATCCGCGAATTTTTATCTGGCGGTCGGCGCGCCCGGCGAACTCGACATCGCCATCGGGCAGGTACCGTCCCAGGTCTCCTGTTTTGTACAGCCGGTCACCGGGTATGCTCGTAAACGGATTAGTCAGAAATCGCTCCCGGGTCAGCTCTTCGTCAAGGTATCTCAGCGCCAGATGAGGGCTGCGCACATATATTTCCCCAAGCTCGCCAATACCCGCCAATCGTTGCCCGGCGGTCAAGACCAAAAGTTGTACGTCTTTTATGCCGCGGCCCAACGGATAGACTTCCCTATGGCGTCTCTCTCGAGGTTCAGTTTTTTCAGATATCAGATTGAATCCGACTGCCCGTTGGGTTTCCGTCGTGCCGTAAGAGGCGATGCAAGTCACGCCCGGCGCGAGACGGCGCAGTCGAGCGACATCACGCCGGGTCAACTTATCGCCGACAAAGAATACGTACCGCAGTGACGGCAGGCGACGATTGGAAGCGGCGGACTCGGCCAACAATTCTGCCAAAGCAGGGGTAAGATGGGCAAAGGTCACCTGCGTTTCGGCCATCCACTGCGCCAGTTTCGAAGTTCCGATTATCTCAGGGTCGGGAATGCACAGCGTCGCTCCTACCCATAGCGGCGTAAAGATATCCCGTTGCAACGGGTCATGGGCGAGCCCCGATAACATGCTGAAGCGGTCTGAGGCGTTGAGCCCGAATGTCTCTGCCTGCCAAGGAAGGAAGTGGGACAACGATCCGTGTCTGCCCAAAACGCCCTTGGCCTCGCCCGTGGACCCTGACGTAAAAGAGACGTAGGCCAGATCATCGGGACCTACCGGAATGCCCGGCTCCTCGGTTGAATAGCTCTGTAAAGGATCATTGAAGCGAAGCCCCGAAAGTCTAGGCAGCGTGACCTGATAGGCGGTATTTTCTTTTATGAATTCCTCCAACTCGTCCGAAACGGCATCCAAAACATCGAGCCGCACGAAGCCGCGTGGTTTTGCAAGGCGCATGTAATGGATCGAGCGCGCCAGCGGATATGCGGGATCAAGAATTAAAAAGGCCGCGCCGGCTTTGAGGATGCCGAGCACCGCCCAAACAAGTGAGGCGCTGCGGTGGCCATAAATAGCAACAACGTCGCCGCGTTCGACGCCGCTTTCCACTAGCGATCGAGCGAGTTGATTGCTGCGAAGGTTTAACTCTCGATAAGTCCAGCTGTCATAGGGATCCGTTATAGCCGGATGCTCCGGCGTGCGCTTCGCCTGATCGGAAAGCCGGTCGTGGACGGCTCCGACCCAATTCATGTCAAGCGGCTCTGTGGGATCCGGCAGCAGGTTCATCGCCGCTGGAGTCACCAGAGAGAATGAAGAAATAGCTTGGTCCGGGTTCTGCGCGATTTGCGAAAGCAATCGCTCGTACTGACGCAACATCTCCGCCATTCGATCCTGATTAAAGAGATCGGCGTTGTAGACCAAGTTGAACTGGAGCCCCTGCTCCTGTTCCCTCACATATACAGTCATGTCGAACTTAGACTCGACATTTGCGGCCGAGAGCGGTTCCGCTTTCAGACCGGAAAGTTTCAGAGAGATCTCTCCCACGTTGACCATGTTGAAGAATATCTGAAACAACGGAGTGCGGCTGAGGTCCCGCTCCGGACGCAGCTCTTCAAGAAGCTTTTCGAACGGCAGGTCCTGATGAGCATAGGCGCCGAGAGTAACCTCCCGCACGCCGCCGAGCAACTCTCGGAATGTGCAATCGCCCGAGACGTTGGTGCGGAGTACTAACGTGTTGATGAAAAATCCGATGAGTTCCTCGATTTCGACCCGGTTGCGCCCTGCGATGGGAGTACCCACGACGATGTCTTCCTGGCCCGTGTAGCGATACAGAAGAATTTGAAACGCCGCCAGCAATGTCATGAACAGGGAGGCGCCCTCCAGCCGGCTAAAGGCCTTCAAAGCGTCGGCCACCCCTTCGCCGACTCGCGCGGTTTGTCTGCGCCCGCGGTAGGTTTGCACCGCCGGCCTCGGCCGATCCGAGGGCAGCTCCAGTGTAGGCAGGTCGCGGAGTTGCCGCTTCCAGTAAGCGACCTGGGCTTCAAGCATCCCGCCTTGCAGCCGCTTTCGCTGCCATTGAGCGAAGTCGGCATACTGGATAGGCAACTCTGGCATCGGCGAGGCACGTCCGTTGGAAAACGCTTCGTAAAGAACCGAAAGCTCGCGATAAAGGATTCCCATGGACCAACCGTCGGAGGCGATGTGATGCAAGGCCAAGAATAATACGTGCTCCTCGGCGCCCAGCCGGAACAGGCCGGCGCGGATCATTAAATCGTTGGTGAGATCGAACGGCCGGCGAATTTCTTCGCCGGCGAGTCGCAGCGCTTCGACCCGCCGTTGTGATTCACCGAGATGCCGTAGATCGACGACTATTAGCCTGAAGAGATCGACGCCGGCTGCATCGGAGGATGGAGCGATGACCTGGACCGGCCGGTCTTCCACCGTCGTAAACGTCGTACGCAAGGTTTCGTGGCGCCGCACGATCTCGGCGAGGCTTTGCTCCAACGCAGCCGTGTTCAAGGGGCCGATCAAGCGGACGGTTGAAGACATATGATATGCGGAGCGCCCCGGTTCGAGTTGGTCTAAAAGCCACAAGCGCTCCTGGGCGAAGGAAAGGGGCAGCTCTTCATCTCTCGGCGAAGGTTGCATCGGCGGCTCGACAGATCGCGCCGTGGCGGAAGCGTCACGAAGAAAGGCGAGGATTTCGGCCTTGCGTTCGCTGATCTCAGCTCGCAGCTCCGCTGCCAACGCTCCTTTGGGGGCATTGCAGAAAAGCTGGCCGTTCTCGGCCCAGATTTTTACCTCGCTCCTGCGAAGCTTAGATAGAAGTTCAGTGACGTTCATAGCTTCATTTCTTCTCTCTCTTCGGACTCGGAGCCGCCGGCTGGTTTTTCCCCTGCCCATAAAAGAGTCTCGATGCGCTCGGCCAAACCAGCGGCCGTGGGACTCTCAAACAGGCTGCGCAGCGGCAACTCGACACGGAATGCGTCCCGCAGCCGGGAAATAACCCGGGTGGCCAACAGAGAATGACCGCCCAACTCGAAGAAGTTGTCGTCAATCCTAATTCGATTCACCTTTAAGACTTGTGCCCATATGTCCGCGATCTTTTCTGCCAGGGTCGAGGATGGCGCGAAGGGAGTTTCCGGCTCCGGTCTGGTTTGATACTGAGTGGATGGCACCCGACGATCTACGTTGGTAGTCTTCCACTCAATCGGCACTTGCTGTTTTTCGGCCGCGCCGAGGATAGGTAACTCCGAAAGTCGTCGCTCAGGATTCGCAACGATCCCTCGTAGCAAAGTCTCGAAATCTCCCAAAATCCGAGTCGCCTCGGATGCGCCGAAGCGGCTGCAATCGTATATGATTCGCAGTAAGAACTCCCGTCCGGGGAAGGCCACTACGGTGAGGGGATAGTTGGTTCCGCCGCCGTTGGTCTGAATGGCGCGGATCTCCAAAGCCCCGGCGAAATCTTCCAAGGGAGGATCTATCGGAATGTTCTCGAACACGAGGATGCTCTCGAAAAGGGGCATGCCACGGGGCGCCTCACTCCACCCTTGCACCTGAATCAGGGGACTGTGCTCATACTGCCGCAGCTCGACCATCCGGCCCTGCAGACGCTTCAGCCAGGGCAGCAGCATCTCGTCCGGAGCGATTTGCACCCGCAGTGGTAGCGTATTGATGAAGATCCCGACCATTGATTCCACTCCGGACAGGTCAGCCGGCCGGCCCGAGACCGTGGCGCCGAAGATCACATCTTCCTCTCGGCTGTAGCGGCTGAGGAGCAGGGCCCAGGCCCCCTGCACCAGTGTGTTCATTGTCAGCCGATGCTGCATGGCTAAGGACTGGAGCGCCGCTGTGATGGATGCGGGCAGGCGGACTTGCCGGCTGTCGTGGGCGGTCGGGTGTGAGAGGCCAGCAGGCGGCGCATTCGATCCGACGGGAGTCGGCGTCGTGAAGCCTTTGAGCATTCGTCGCCAAAATACCTCGGCTTCGGACAGGTCCTGCCTTCGCAGCAATGCAATGTAGTCTCGGTAGGG
>JBOHVN010000074.1:0-4571 GCA_050735675.1 Binatia bacterium
ATGCCGAGCTACAAAATCGAAGTTACCGAAGAAGCGAAAACTGACCTTATTACACCGCATTTGAGCGGAAGATTATGGTGTCACAGATCCACCACCAACTTTCAGAAGAGCCGATGGTTGAACCCAAAAACCGCAAACCACTGCGGGATAACCCCGTGGCTTCATGGGAACTAAGGGTCGGGAAGTTTCGTGTGTTTTATGAAGTGGATGATCCCGCGCGGCTGATTGTCGTTGTTTCCGCGGGCCATAAGGAGCATAATGTTCTCATAATTAGAGGGAAAGCCGTACAGATATGAAAACGATCAACCTGACGGAAGATAAGCTGGATCTGGAAGCGCTGATTACTCTAGCGCGCGAAGAACCGGTCATGCTCTTGACCGCCGATGGCAAGGAATTTGTTCTCGCCGAGGCCGACGACTTCGACCAGGAGGTCGCGGCGCTACGCGCGAGTCCTGCATTTCAACGTTTTCTCGACGAAAGATCTCGCTCCACACGTCGTATATCTTTGGAAGAGGTCGAAGCTCAAATTGACCGAGAGCTAGCCGCCCGACGTAAGACATAGTGGGGGAGCAAGTCCTACTTAACGCCAGTCTCACTGGAGAAGGGACGAGCGCTACTTTTTCATTTCGTCCATCTTATCCATTTTCATTTTTTCGCTTTTCATCTTGTCGGTGCTCTTTTTTGACTTCATGTCCTTCATGTCGTCCTTCATCATCTTGCCTTGGTCTTTCATCATACCGCTCTTCTCGTCTTTCATCATTTTGGCTTTGTCATCTTTCATCATGTCGCCTTTTTCGGCGGCCATGACGGCGGGCGGCAAAGCGAGGGCGCTCGCGAGCATGATGACTGCAAACCAACGCGATTGATTGAGTTTCATATTCTTCTCCTTTTTCGGTGATGAATTACTGAATCCCCGGCGAAGTCGCTCAGGCGTCTCACGCAAGAACGTTGGTGCAGTAAAAAAGTTCCCGTGAATGGCGTGTGAAAGTACGGCAGCGGAACGGGAGGCAGCAAATAAACAGTCTAGACCATGCGAATCCATACGGTTTTCGCATCGTTAGGCACTGTCAACTGAATCGAGAAGGGGATCGATGCGGTTCGCTTTGCTCACCACATCCTACGTCAGACGGGCTTGAACTTGGGTAACCAAACTTCTTTCGACGCTTGCTCGAAGACGACAAACACTTTCATACCGAGTTTGACGCCTTCAACGGGGCAGCCGACGATGTTGGTGATCATGCGCGGGCCCTCTTCGAGATCGACCCAGGCGATCACGTAGGGGATGTCCGGTTCGAAGGCTTTCGATGCCGCGCGGCCGACCACCTGGCGAATCACCGTGAAAGAATAGACCTCGCCTTTGCCGCTCATCGGCGTCCATTCGACGCGCTCGCTGCCGCATTCATTGCACAACGGACGAGGAGTCCAGACCCAAACGCGGCAATCCTGGCAGCGCTGCATGACGAGCTTGTTCTGCGCAGCGGCGTCCCAAAACGGTTTCGCCTCCGTGGTAATTGCCGGTAAAGGTTTTCTGACGTCGACTTCGGGCATGATTGTTTACGCTTCGTTTCCCAGGATCGCCAACTGCACAGCAACCGAGATTTTTTCCGTAGGGGAGAACCCCCAAGCCGCTGACAAGACCGGTCTTCGCGTTAGCCACTTGCCGTTCGCCGCCTTCGCCGCGCAGTTAGCGTACCGCTTCGATCACGTGCAATGTGCCGCCGGCGGTCGACGGTTGGCCGCAGTTGATCATACCGCCGCCGGTTTGGATCGGCAGCCGGCCTTTGAAAGTAAAATCCGTTCGCTCGTAAAATTCCAACTCGCCTTTGGCACAGAAGCCGAGGTCTTCGATCTGCAAGTAAACCACGATGATATAGTCGTCGTAGAGTTGCAAAAAATTAATGTCGCCGTGTTTGACCCCGGCCATCTCCATGGCGACTTTCCCGGCGTCTTTGACGCCCATAACGAGAGCGTCGGAGCCGGCGCGCGGCCCGTAGGACGGATTGCTTCGTTCGCCAAATCCTTTTAAGTAGACCGGCGTCTTGCGCAGCGTCTTGGCGCGCTCTGGTGAAGCGAGGATGTAGGCTCTGCCGCCATTCGCGGGCATAACGCAATCGAGTAAGCGCACCGGATCGGCGACCAGGCGCGACTGTTTATAGTCCTCGACGGTGATTGGCTTTCGTAGATAAGCCAGCGGGTTCAAGCTCGCATGGTAGCGGCCGGCGACCGCGATCTTGCCGAAATGATCCAGCGTTGCGCCGTACTCGTGCATGTAGCGGCGCATCACCATGGCGATTTTGCTGTTGGGTCCCATGGTGCCGTAAGGAATTTCCCAATCGCGCATATCGCCGGGCTGAATCCCGCCGCCCCAGTGTTCCGAGAACGGCGCGGCAGCGCCGCAAACGAGGGCAATATCGATCAAACCCGAATTGATCGCCGCGGCCATGCCGCCGAGCAGCGACACGGCCCCCGCACCGCCAGTGGCGCCGCCTTGAAGAAATCCCGGCGTGATGCCGAGAATCTCGGCGACCTCCTCGGGCCAGAAAGGTTGGGGATAGGCGGTCGGAATCGTGACGCCGAGACCTTGGCCCTGAAAATCTTTCAAGCTCAAGCCGGCGTCCTCCAGGGCAAGGCGCATCGCCCACGAAATATATTCCGCGCTCGATTTACGCGGCTCGCCGGGTTTCGATCCCAAGCGATCGGTCGGAGTTTCGCCGATGCCGACGATGGCGGCTTTGTTGCGGATGCTCATGATTACTGAGGCCGTTTTTATCGGACCATAGAATACTGGATAGGCGAATGCAATAAATTCCTAACCTCGGTGTAAACTCCGCCTCCGTATGAGTATAATTGACGGCGTATCGGCTGAGTCCGTCGAGACCTTGGCCATAGTTCCAAAATCGGAGGCGACAAAATGGCTGGAGCAGTTCGGAAGGCCCGAATAAGGGAAGTCCCTTTGTCCGAGGTCAAAGATGATCTTTCCCGATTTCTCCGTGAGGCGGAAAGGCAAGAGATTGTCATAACTCGGCACGGAAAGCCTGCGGGGGTCCTGATCGGATTCCAGCCGGAGGATGACTGGTTTGATTACAAGCTAGAAAACGCCCCGCGTTTCCTTGAGCGCGTTGAACAGGCGCGCAAAAGCCTGAGATCTGGTCGCGGAACCCGCCTGGAAGATGTGGTGGAGTAAAGCGGTAGCTCTTACAATTTGTTAGGCCGCGTTAAGAGAAGCCGTCATGCATTTCGTTGTCGCAACCACGGAACAGGCGAGCGCCGTTGTGGAATACTTCAACGGTTTTCACGATGGATTTATTCGGCGCTTCAGCCTGATTTCACACGACACGTTCGAGGATCGCGACACCCATGTCACCACCGGGGTCCTCGACATTGAAATCCTCTTCGCGCACTCTAACTATCGGTACGGCTTACCGCCATTCGACCAACTCGTGGACGTTCGCTTTACGGGGGTTCGCGATGTGCGGGTTACCTTCACGGGTCTGCCCACGGACTGGCCGATCACAAATTTTCATCTCGAGACCGAGGCCGCGCCGGATGGGCCACGATTCCGCGCCCGGCTGATCCAGCCTCGGCTAGTCGACAACTCCCGGTGGGAGCACGCGGAGTCCCTAACCTTCTCGTTTCACTCTGCAGAATTCCGCGAGTTGGCTGTAGCCTAACCAGCGAGGGCGTGGCGATTCCGGGACTATGTCAATCTCAAATTGCCCTTTTTGTCTTGAACGCTAGCGTTCAGCGCCGTTTATTGCTGACGCGGTGGATTGCAAACGCACTGGTTAGATTTCGCCAGTGGCGAATGCTGATAATCGTGCAGTGTTTGTCGGGATTTATTTTCATTGTTAAGCCTGGAGAAAGACGGTAAAATTCTTCGCAAAATCGATTCGCCAATGGTGCTCGATTGACCGATTCACTTAATAGTTGGGTAACAATGGAGCTTCACGTTCGATCGCCTAATAGGTAAGACGCCGTGGAACTGTTTCTCGGGTTTCTCCTAGGAATTGTGGGTGGGCTCATTACAAACTACATCTCACCGCCCTTCAAGCGAGCCGTCGACTCGACGCTTGGTCGGCTTTTCCACCTACTCAACCCCGACGGCTTCGATCTGACTGGTACCTGGGAGCAGACGTTTACTGAGCCAGCAACGGACGGAAAGACATGGGAAGAGATCAAGGAAACCGTTGTGTTGCGGCATCTTGGAGGCACGGTATCGGGTGAGGGAGTCACGCAAGACAACGGGTGAAAGTTCTTGTACGACCTCCGGGTACAGCACAATCTGATTTTCGGGAGCTATACCAAGAGTGGCGCAAAAGTAAACTTAACTGGGAACGGCGTGATTCAGATGATCGTCAGCCCAGATCGCCTATCCATGAAGGGGCAGGCGACATGGTTCGACAACGACACGGGAGGGATCGAGTCCTCCCAATGTCTCTGGAGCAAGGCTTCCTCCGCCGTGGAGTCGCCATCACTGGCCGGGATGCGGATGCTTGCTAATTTAGCGAAAGAAGAGATTCCTTTCATGCATATCGGTCTCACAACTTCGAGAAAGTGGATAAAAGAATACC
>JBOHVN010000075.1:0-15626 GCA_050735675.1 Binatia bacterium
TCACCGAAGCGGACACCCGGGTGACGCCGCAACTCTTGCGTTATCTCGGCCGCATGGGCGAACGGCTGTTTCTGGCGCAGCCGCCGACCGGCTATCCGGATATCGCGTCTTCTTGGATCAGTCCCGACATGCTGCTTACGCGCATGAACTTCGCCGCCGATTTGATCGCCAACCGCGTCGACGGCGCGCGCGTGCGGATGCAAGCTCCGGGCGATACCCAGCCGCTCGTCCGGCTGATCGCGCCCGATTCGCTTTCCTCGGCCACCCAAGCCGCGTTGTCGGAAATGGCCGGCTCGGATGCCCTCGCCCTGCTCCTGGCCGCGCCGGAATTTCAACGGAGGTAAACATGAATCGCTCGCGCCGGACGTTTATCAAATCCGCCGGAGTCGGCTTTTTAGCTCTCGGCTTGCCGCCGCCGTTTCTCGTGCGCGCCGCGGGAGCGCAACTGAGCGGGCGAGGCAAAGCCTTGGTCGTGGTTTTCCAGCGCGGCGGCATGGACGGGCTCAATGTCGTGATCCCGTTTAAGGACGGCGCCTATTACGCGCTTCGGCCGAGCATCGCAGTCGCGGAACCGGCCGCGGGCGAAGAACGCGCTATCGATCTCGATGGTTTTTACGCTCTCCATCCAGCGCTGGCGCCGCTGAAAAATATTTACGCCCAAGGGCAGCTAGCGATCGTTCACGCAGCCGGTTCGCCGGACAACACGCGCTCGCATTTCGACGCCCAGGATTATATGGAGGTAGGCACGCCGGGAATCAAAAGCACTCCCGATGGCTGGCTCAATCGATTTCTAACTGAAAAGGGGAGCGGCGACTCGCCGTTTCGCGGCGTTGCCGTAACCCCCCAGACGCCGCGCATCTTGGCCGGCGCTGCGCCGACTTTGTCGCTTTCATCGATCGAGGAATTCCGCCCGCGCAACTTGACCGTCGCGCCGGCACTGCAAAGACTTTACGCCGGCGCCGCCGATCCCTTGTTTCGCCGCGGCGGCCAGAGTCTTTTCGACGCCATGGCGCGCCTGCGCAGCATCGAAGCAAAAATTCCGCCGAGCACGGCAAGCTACCCGGCAGGCAGGTTCCCGGTCGGGCTCAAACAAATCGCCCGGCTGATCAAGGCAGACGTTGGGCTTGAGATCGCCTTTACCGAAATCGAGGGCTGGGACACCCACGTCGCCGAAGGCGGCGCGACTGGGCAGCTGGCCAACCGGCTTAAAGAGCTGGGCGAAAGCCTCACGGCGTTTTACCAGGACCTCGGCGATCGGATGGAAGATGTCGTGATCGTCACCATGTCCGAGTTCGGCCGCACGGCGCGTGAGAACGGCAATCGCGGCACCGATCATGGACATGCCAATGTCATGTTCGTCATCGGCGGCCACGTGCGCGGCGGTAAAGTCTACGGCCGCTGGCCCGGCCTGGCGCCGGAACTGCTGTACGAGGGGCGCGATCTCGATCTGACCACCGACTACCGGGCGGTGTGCGGCGAGCTTCTCGCGCGCCACATGGGGCAACGCGACCTGAGCCGAATATTTCCGGGATTTCGCTCCCCTACTGGGCAACTGGGAATTATTTAAGCTACTGCCGGCTCGCAAGATCGATGAACAACTCAGAAGTCATCGCCGCGAAGCGGCGATCCGGATCCTTCTGATTCCCGGATTACTGAGCAGTCGAATCCGGCGGATACTGTAAAGCTTTTCGGTTTTTGCTGGTGACGCTAACGGCTGCTTTTTTTCGGCGAGGGAATGCCATGGGCATTGGCCGGGTCGGGGACAATTTGCGATCGGCGGCGATTCCACTAGACTCCGCGAGATCGCATACGTCGCGAGTTAAGGTTTAGAACCACTAATTCGCAGACTCCAGGACATGGATTCGGGATTTTTATGTACCGGCGAGCGAAATCGTTGTATGCTACTCGGCCATGAAACGATCGGTATTTTTGTCACTGAACGTCTTTTGGGCACTTGTCGCTATAGGGGTCGCAATTGATGCCCCTGAGCGCATCGCAATTTACCTGCAAAGTCGCTTCATCAAACCACCACCGCGCGCAACGGACACAGAAGTCCAATCAGGACTAGCCACTGCCGGGATTCCAAAAGAATTCGCAACCGTCATTGCTTCGCTGCATCGTGGAGATCCGCAACGCGGCACTGACGGTAAAATGCACAAGCCGGATTCGATTACCGGCGTCCCAATGCGAGACGGTTTGCAGATTTACGATATCGTCAGGCGAGTAAAGCCGAAAAAGACGTTGGAAGTCGGGCTGGCTTACGGCGTGAGTACGATGTACTTTCTGGCAGGCTTGAAGGCCAACGGCTTCGGTTCACATATCGCCATCGACCCGTTTGAGGAATCTGACTGGAAGGGCATCGGGCTGGTAAAAGTCCAAGAAGTCCAGATGCAAAAGTCGTTTTCATTCATGCCCGAACGCTCACACACGGCGCTTGCTCGATTGGCTGATCAAAAGCAAACATTTGACGTGATGTTTATCGACGGAGCGCACTTGTATGATATTGCGTTTGCGGATTTCGTGCTTGCCGACGCGATCTGTCCGAAGGACTGCTACATCTTGCTGCATGATACCTGGATGAATTCGGTCCAACGGATTGTTTCGTTTATTGAAAAGAATCGGTTGGATTACACCCGGCGCGAATCGTCAACAGCAAATATTGCGATCTTGCAGAAAACCGGCGAAGACAAGCGGTTGTGGGATCACTTCGAGGCGTTCTAGCCATCATTTCGTTACTCGTAGCGTCTTCGAATATTGAACAGTTTTCCGTCTGTAGCCACCAATTCTGACTCGGGAGCCGGGACTGGTTAGCTGTTGAGCTAAACGGAGTAGTTTTAAAGCCGTTCGACCGTCATGTTGTCCCGCTAATTTTCACTCTGTTTTCGCCGTGTCTGGCAAGCTCACCGCCAGGCGATTGTAGCTTGCGTCTTAATCCGACGGATGAAGCAATTCCCCTTGTTGTTTGCACTGATACTCGTTCTGAATTGTAACTGTTGGGTGTTATCGCCATCGAACGAGCGAGACGTATCCAGGCGTTTCAGGGCCCATTCCGTCCAAAGATTCCACGGGCACCACATCGCGAGTAGTTGGTCGTCCAGGCACTGCGGCAGGGATCTATCCGCGGATGATATACCTGAAATTTGGTGGGGCTTGAGCTACGAAGAAGTGCAGAGGGAGCGAGGGTGATTGCCAAAGGTTGTTTTCATCCAGAAACCCACTCGGTTTGCTACAGCGACAAGTCTAGAGCGTACTTTTTTGTGAGAAGTAGTTAACAAACTTCAAGGGACAAGCGGCTGGCGCGTTGCTAGAAGCGTGAAACCGAGGAGCGAAGCCGGGCAACATCACGTAAACACCGCTGGATCTGCCAGCTCTCCCGCGCGCGCTGTAAAACCGTATTGAAGATCGTACAGGCGGGAGTAGAGCCCGCCCTGCGCGCGCAATTCGTCGTGGCTTCCCTGCTCCCAGATTTCACCCTTGTGAATCACCAGAATCCGGTCCGCATGTTGAATCGTCGACAGGCGATGGGCGATGATCAGGGCCGTGCGGTTTTTCAATAGCTCGTCGAGCGCTTCTTGGATCAACATCTCGGTTTGCGTGTCGACCGAGCTGGTGGCTTCGTCGAGGATTAGAATCTTCGGATCGAACGCCAGCGCGCGCGCGAAGGAAAGCAACTGGCGCTGCCCTTGCGAGAGCGTCGAGCCGCGCTCCTGCACTTCCTGCTGGTAACGATTGGGCAATTTCTCGATAAACGGCGCGATGTGGGAACGGCGCGCCGCTTCCCGGACTTGTTCTTCGCGGATGCGCGGATCGCCCAAGGTGATGTTGGTGGCGATATCGCCGGAGAAAAGAAACACGTCCTGCAAAACCAGCCCCAAATGGCGGCGCAGCTCCTGTTTATTCCATTCGCGGACATCGATGCCGTCGACCAGAATGGCGCCGCGCTCGACGTCGTAGAAGCGGCAGAGCGCCGAAATGATCGAGGTCTTACCGCCGCCGGTGGCGCCAGCAAGAGCGACTTTTTCTCCAGGGCGGACCCTAAACGAGATCCCTCTGAGCACCGGCTCGCCCGGGCGATAGCACAGCCACACGTCTTTGAATTCGATCTCGCCGGCGAAATGTTCGACTCGTTTCGGCTGCGCCGGATTCTTGATCGTCTCCGGGGTATCGAGCAAAGCGAAGATTCTTTCCGAAGACGCCATGGCCGCTTGCAGGATGTTGTATTTCTCCACCAGGTCGCGAATCGGTTGGTACATGCGCTGGATATACTGAATAAAAGCAACGAGCACGCCGGCTTGAACCGCGTTAGTAAGAATCTGCTGGCCGCCGTACCAGAGCAATAAACCGATGCTCAGCGCGCTGAACAGTTCGATCACGGGGAAAAAAAGCGCGTTGTAGCGGATGCTCCGCAGCAAGACATCCCGGTAGTTGAAATTGATATCCTGAAAGCGCCGGTACATTTTAGCCTCTTGGCCGAAGGCCTGGATGGTCGCCACACCGGCGATATTTTCCTGCAAGCCGGCATTGAGACGGCCGAGAATCAAACGGCTTTCGCGGTAAACCTCGCGGGCGCGGCGGCGGTAGAAACGGCTGGCATAGAGAATGACCGGAAATGCCGCGAGACAGACGAGCGCCAGCCGCCAATCAAGCCAAAACATGATAACGGCAATACCGAAGACGATCGACACATCGCTCAGAAGACCCACCACCCCGGTGCTAAAGAGCTCGTTCAAGGTTTCCACGTCGTTGATCGTCCGCGTCATGAGCCGGCCGACCGCGTTGCGGTCGAAGTAGGCCATGTCCTGCTTCTGCAAATGCGAAAATATATCCATGCGCAGGTCATGCATGGCGCGCTGACCGGTGTATTGCGTGATATAGGTTTGGATAAACAGCACGACAAAGCCGAACAGGACGACGCCCAGGTAAGCCAAGGCCATGAGATCGAGGCCGGCCAAATCCTTTGCGGCGATGTAGCGGTCGATAGCGATCTTGGTGATGTACGGACCGAGAAGCTGCGCGCCGGTCTGCAACATGAGAAAGATGAAGGAGACCGCCAAAAGCTTCCAGTAGGGCCGCAGATAACGCAGTATCCGGGCCATCAGCCGGGCGTCGTAAGCCTTGCCGAGGATCTCGTCTTCCTGCTGGATTTCCTCGTTCACAGCCGTCTTTCCACGCGACCTATCGACTCCACTTGGCGCTCCAAGCTTTGCCGCAGGTAAAGCTCATAGTAGGCGCCGCGCCGGGCGAGCAATTCATCGTGGCTGCCCTGCTCGATGATTTCGCCGCCGCGCAGGTAGACTATCCTGTCCGCGTCGCGCACCGTCGAGATCCGGTGTGAGATCAGCAGGGTGGTCCGCCCGCGCATGAATTTCTTGAGATCGCGTAAAATTTCCTCTTCGGTCTCGACGTCGACACTCGAAAATGCATCGTCCAGAACGAGAATGGGTGGATTTTTGATAATCGCGCGCGCTAAGGCCGTGCGTTGTTTTTGTCCGCCGGACAAACGCACGCCGCGCTCGCCGATAACCGTGTCAAACCCGGCGTTGAAAGACTCGATCGTCGGCAGCAGTTGAGCGATGCGCGCCGCCTGGTCGACGCCGTTGGCTTCACCGCTCTCACTACCGAGGAGTATGTTTTCGCGCACCGATCCGGAGAAAAGAAAAATATCCTGGCCGACATGGCCCGTGGCATTTTCGAGCGCATGGCGGGGCAGATGCTTGATATCGACGCCGTCGATAAAGATCTGTCGGTCGCCAGGCTCGTAAAGACGCAGCAAAAGATTCACCAGGGTGCTTTTACCCGAGCCGGTTTCGCCGACGATGCCGCACACCGTTCCCGCAGGAATCTTGAGGCTAAGTTGTCTTAGGACCGGAGCATGGCCGGCATCGTAGGCAAAGGTGAGATCGCGAAATTCGATTTCACCGGCAACCGGCGCAGCGGTCTTCGATGTGGCTGCGGATTGATAGCGCGGCGAGGCCGTCGCATCGAGCACTTCGGCGATGCGCGACAACGCCGCGGTGCCGCGCTGGTACTGGTTCGCCGTGTAGCCGATCGCCATGAGCGGCCAGGTTAACATCGCCAGATAACCATTGAAGGCGACGAATTCACCTAAGGTCATGGTCCCCTGCAACACCTGCCGGCCGCCGAGCCATAGCACCACCGTGGCCGCGATTCCCGCCATCACTTGCATGAGCGGCCAGAAAATCCCCCAAAGCGTTGCCAACCACATGTTCCTCTGCCGGTAGTCGGTATTGATCGCGTCAAAACCAGCGATCTGGTTTTGCTCCTGCGCGTAGGCTTGCACGACGCGAATACCGGAAAAATTTTCCAATACGTAGGCGCTGAGATGGCTCAGCTGTTCCTGCGTCTCGCGCGACGAGCGAAAGATCTCCCGGCCGAAGAAACGCACCACGATGGGAATCAGCGGCATAGCCATCATCGACCACAGGGTGAGCCAGGGATCGATGGTGATCATCAACGTCAAGCTAAAAACGATCACGACGGCGGCGTCCACGATCGCCAGCGAGCCAAACCCCATCAACTCGCGCACCGCGAGAATGTCGTTGGTGAGACGCGACATCAGATCGCCGGTTTTGGTGTGCTGGAAGTAGCTGAGCGGGAGTTTTTGCAGATGCGCGAAGACCCGGTCGCGCAGATCGGCCTCGCAGCGACGCGAAAAGCCGTGGATATTGATACGCCAGCAATAGCGGAATAATCCTTGCAGCGCGGCGGCGCCGAGGATCCACAGCGGGTATTCGATGAAAGAACGCTGGCCGTCCGCGCTCAGAGCCGTATCGATCCCGCCCTTGATCAGCCAGGGCAGGGTGATGCCGGCGAGGTCGGTCGCAATCAGCGACAGAACGCCGAGGATAAGAAGGCGGCGGTAACGGTCAATTAAAAACTTGACGCGATGATAATAGCGCAGAATCGCTGTGTCCTTTTTCTAAAAGCCCCAGGCGCGGGCGCTTGACCCCGCGGCGTAAAAAAACATCCGGCTTAGCTGTTGAAAGTCTTTGCGGCTCGCGCAAACTCCCGGCGGTTTGGGATACCGGAATACGGGATTTTCTCGCGCCAAGTCCCCAAGACGCCAAGTGACAGCGAAGCCTGTCATGCCGAGCGAATGTGAGGGATCTAAAGAAAGATTTCTCCCGGAGTTTATCCTGAGCTTTGCCGAAGGGGTCGAAACGACAAGACGTTTTCCCTTTGCGTTCCTTCGACCTCGCTCAGGACATGCTTTGCGCGAGATATTCCGATTCTTTGCTTGCGGCTCTGCCGCGCTAAGTTCATTACAGTTGAATCTTGTCGACTTCGCGTGCGCCTCGATCGGCCTCGTTCAATCCTTGGCGATGCCGTGCTCGCGGTAAATCTCGCCCCAGTGCCCGTCCATGAGCTTTTCCATCACCGCCCGCAGCTCTGACATCGCCACGCGAATCTGCCCCATGGTATTCCGGTCGCGGATCGTGACCTTCTCGTCGGCGGCCGCCTTGTCGTCGCCGACGGTTTGCACATCCACCGTGACGCAAAAAGGCGTGCCGACTTCGTCCTGGCGGCGATAGAGCCGCCCGATAGAGGCCGTGTCGTCGTAAACGGAATACCAGCGCTTGCGCAACTCGGCGCCGAGCCGTTGCGCGGTCTCGACGATGCGCGAATTTTTCTTGAGCAGCGGCAATACCGCGATCTTAACCGGCGCCAGCTCAGAATGAAAATTCAGCACGACGCGCTTCTCGCCTCTCACCTCTTCTTCGCGATACGCGTCGACCAGAAAAGCCAAAGTTCCGCGGTCGGCGCCTGCCGACGGCTCGATCACGTAAGGAACGACTTTCTGCTTGCTCTCCTCGTCGAAGTATTCGAGCGCTTTGCCGCTGAACTGCGCATGCTGCTTGAGATCGAAGTCGGTGCGGTTGGCGATCCCTTCAAGCTCGCTCCAGCCCATCGGGAAAAGATATTCGATGTCCGCGGTGCGCTTGGCATAGTGCGCCAGCTCGTCTTTGTCATGCTCGCGCAGGCGGAGATTTTCCTTGCGCATGCCGTACTTGGGATACCAGGCAAAGCGTTCGTCGACCCATTTTTGATGCCATTCTTCGTCGCTGCCCGGCATGACGAAGAACTCGATCTCCATCTGCTCGAACTCGCGCGTGCGAAACGTAAAATTACCCGGCGTGATCTCGTTGCGGAACGCCTTGCCGATCTGGGCGATACCGAACGGCAGCTTCATACGCATGGACTGCAGCACGTTATCGAAGTTGACGAAAATCCCCTGCGCCGTCTCCGGCCGTAGATACGTCACCGCCGCCTCGTCTTCCACCGGTCCCATAAAAGTCTTGAACATGAGATTGAACTGGCGTGGCTCGGTCAGCTCGCCCTTGCCGCAAGCCGGACAGAGAGTCCGCTTTTTTCCGCAGTGCTTGCACGCCTCGCCGCCCGGGATGTTGAATTTGTTCCCCTTGGTGGCCTCGCAGAAGTGAGCCCAGACATCGTCTTCGAGCTTGTCGGCGCGAAACCTTTTCTTGCAGGCGCGGCAGTCCACCATCGGGTCGGTGAAGTGATCCAGGTGGCCGCTCGCCTGCCACACGCGCGGGTGCATAAGAATCGAGGCATCGAGCCCGACCATGTCGGCGCGGTTTTGCACGTTATCGCGCCACCAGGCCCGCTTGACGTTATTTTTAAGCTCGACGCCGAGCGGCCCGTAATCCCAGCATGACCCCGTGCCGCCGTAGATTTCACTCGATTGAAAAATAAACCCGCGCCGCTTGCAAAGCGACACGATCTTGTCCATGTCGACCATCAAGGAGTCCTATCTAGAGGTGAGTCCCAACAATGTAATGGATAGGGGGATCGGAGTCAAAAAGTACATGCCTCGGCTCAACCCCTCCTTCGCGACGCACGCGTCGCATAGGACGGTCGCAATTCGATCGCATCGAGCCGTCCGAATACCGAACCGCCGGAGCGCCATGCAGAATCCCGAGTTGTACAAAATGGCGATATGCGAAAAGACCGGCGCCAATGCCAGTTGACCGCCGTTTGCAGAATAACCGAGGTTGAGAACACTGCATTGAGAGAAAATCCTCAACACCGACTCTGACGAAAGCTGATTGACAACGTCAAGCAGTTTAAATCCCGGCTATCGCCACCTCAACCACCGGATTCTCAAAGCGAGAGTCCCATAATAAAAAGCTGGATCACATGACCCCCTCGATTTGTCTTATTGAAAAAAAACTGGACAGATGTGACTGGTTTCGATAAGATAGCATGGATGCAAAAGGCCAAACTGTTTCGCTAAAGAGCTTCGCGAGTCGAACCATCGAAGACGCTTCGTACACCTACAAATCTTGCCGAACTCGATTTTGGCCGTTACATGCGCTCTGATGTGTCCTGCACAACTTTCTGATCGCGAGGACTCGATGCGAGCATGGTATTCAATGGCACCTGAAAATGAAGAACTCGCCGAACATTCTCAATCTAGCCCGGATTATTCATGCCTCGAGGAAAAACCGCAGCAGACCGTAGTCCGAGGAGTAAGCTCTCGAAGAGAGCGGCCACAGGAGTACAAAGTTACGCCGACTCGTGGGGTGCTTGGCAGTGGTTTTCACTATTTCCCGATGGTCGCGGAACTCATTAAGCAAGCCGACCGGCTCAAGGCACAGGCCCATTGGCCGCGACCGGAGAGGCTTGCTTCTCGGACCTAATCTCGTGAATAATCCGGGCTAGTACCCAGCCGTGACGGACCCGTCGACGTTGTGTATTAGGTCCTATTACGGGCACAACTTTGCGGAAGAGTGGACGGTCAGTCTTTCCCTCAATGCCTTTTCTTTAATCTCACCCATTCCAGAGTGGGCAGGTGTTTATGTGGAGTGCTCAATCTGGCCGAGTTTCGCGGTATAACACAAAGACAGGAGAAGTTGGTCTATGCTGTCGGCAACATCCTCGAGCGTACTGGAACAATGGTGACGCGCCTGGATATTCCGGCGAACGACGAATGGTAGGATCGCGTGCAGGACTCGGAATGGAATGATGTCAATCGGAAGCGTTTATGGGAGCTGAGCGTAATATTCGCTATTGTTGCGCTGGTGGCGCTGGTTCAGGTCGTTTTATCGACGTCGACTACCCTTTCACGATGGAAGGGCGGCGGATTCGGAATGTATTCAGAGCCTCATCCTTATGGCTCCCGATGCCTCTGGGTTGAACTGCGGGATCCCAGTGGAGCGACGTACCTTCGCCTAAGTCCGCTTGATCGCCGTCTCGACGGCGCCCTTTCAGGTTTGACAAAGGACCGGCGCGCCGTTTGGATGCGCAGAGTCGATGACATACCGACGATCTTGATGTGGCCGCGCGATGAAGCGCTACGCACGGTCGGCGAAGCAGTCAATGATTTGATTAGGCATGACTCCAGTGCACTGGGCACAGTGTCAGGGATCGATTGGCCTAAATCTTCCATTGTGACCGTTTCCGTTGTCGAAACACGATTGAATCTAGACAGCGACACATTCGAGAACAGGGTGGTCGCTACAGTTCGGCTGAAAGAAGATGGTCTCGAGTAGCCCGGGGCAAGAGCAGGTGCGAAGTCTCGCGCTTCTCTTTGCGATATTTATCCTTTCGCTCACCGCGACCTACACCCTTGCAACAGATTTTACGCGAGTGTGGACTGGATTCCTTGCGGTTGCCGGCCTTGCCAACCATGCGCTATTCTTCAGGAGAGCCTACTGGTTCTCAATGACACTCGCGCTCGCGCTCAACCTATTCTATCGCTATGAAATCGCGGCCAATCACTATTTTCTGTCTGTGTATGTTTCGGCTTTATTTGCCGTATGGGTTGCGCCGGACGGTACGCGTTTCGTAAAGGTCGGGGGCACGCTGCTCGCCCTTGTCATGGTTTTTGCGGTGGTAGGCAAACTGCTTTCACCATACTACCTCAAAGGTAACTTAGTGGGTGAGGTTTTCTTGACCGGAAGCTTGTCAGGCCCATTGCGCCTCGTCTGGCCGGAGATACGTTTGAGCGTGAATCACTATGTCGTAAACTTCGAGGCTGCGAAGGCAATTCCACCGGGTGTTGCCGTGGGTTTGGCTGCCTCCGTTCCCAGCACGGCATTCGCTTCGTTCTGTCAGGCTACGGCCATCTCGATAATTGTTATCGAGGGTTTGGTCGCTGCCGCATTTGCCGCACGTTGGAAACATCAGGCCGCGCTGCTCGCAATATTCTTGTGGGGGACTTACATTTTCAGGGCAGAACATCATTTCCTGGCTCTGCTCGCATTCCTGGGCTTAACTTCTCTCGAATCCCCTATGTCTAGGTATGGCAAAATCCTTCGCCTCTCATTCTATTTCTTCGTCGTCATGGGCACCGTCCAATATCGCCCCGCATTTCTCCACTAGCAGACCAAACGTTTGAATTCGTAGAGACACGATGATGGGTATTGGGTTGTCCATTTTACCGGGTGCTTTGTTATACTGGCGGATGTAGCGCATGAGTTCTCGCTTGAGAATGACGTAGCCAACCCTGAGCGTTGACAAGCGGCGTTGGAGAATTAGAAGGGGCAAGAGTTGATGTTCGTGATAAAGCGGTTCGTGCTCCCGTTCGTGCGTCTCCCTTAATATCAGCTCTGGTCTTATCGGCCAGCGTTGCCCTCAATTTTCCCTATCACTACGACAGGCCGGTTCCACCGGCAGAAGTTGAAGCTTTAAAAAAATACACTCCACTCAATACCAGCGGCAAAAGATCGCCAACCCGGCTGACATCGCCAATCGGCTCCGGCACCGGTTATCTCCAGGACGTGGTCGACAATTACACCGGCCTCATATCGCGCCCACGGCGGCGCGCTACTACCATAAAAAATTCGTCGTGGGTTCGGCCACGGCTCTCCCATTCCCAGACAAATCCGGTCTTCTTTCCTTTGTTTCATGAACCATTGATTGTGCGAGTCGACAAAGGGAGAAATTAAAACCACGAACGAACTCGGGGAAACTGCATGTATGCCTCGCGATTTACAGTCCGTTCGAGCCGTCGAGCGATTTCGCCGCGGGGTGGGAGAATGGAGTTAACCGCGTTTCACCCGATTGCGCCGAAAAATCTCCAGACTCAGAATCGTATAAAGGAGCAGGACGGGGACAGCGGCTAACCCTAAAACGCTGAATTTGATTAAGTACCGAGGAACCAGCGGCAGAAAAAGAATAATCAAAAGAAAGAAGAATAAGTTGGCCACAGTCCGATCGCTTACTGCACCCGAGCTGATGTAACGGAACAGCAGAATCAGCGAAAGCGTGAGCGGGAATAAATCATGGGGATAGAGGTGGTAGCCAATCAGGACCGTCGTCACGACAGTGAGCGAAAACTTCAAATCGAAAGCTGGATCGAGCACATCAAATTCTCGTTTCCAAAGATACAGGCATAGCGCATATAGTCCGAGAGAAATGACAAGGATCATGGTACCGGTGAGTATTTCAAGATTTTCCGCCTGAAACAGCACGTACGACAATCCTCTGATATTCGGCATATTCGCAGGGTAGATGATGTATGCATAATCGTGCATCGATCTTAAAATCGATACCAAATCGAAAGCACCCTGCCATCCCACCATCGCAAGGGAGACGGCAACGAGCGCTGCGCCAGTGATGCTGAACACGACTAAGCTGTTCCAGCGTCGTGCCACGAGAAGGGCCCCCGCCATGGGCAACACCAGCTGCGGTTTGTAAAGCCCCAGAGCTAAAAACAAACCGGCCAAGCCGTCTCGTTGCTGCTTTAAACTAACAAAAACGGCGAGCAAAAGTAGCGTCGACATGATCGAATCCTGACCGAGCCTCAATGCTTCCATCGTGGGAAACCAGGCCAGGAACGAGGCTCCAATGAAAAAACTATGCCGCGAATGAGCGTAACGCAGAAGAATTTGCAGCATGATAATCAAAAATACTAAATTCACCCCCGACCAGATTGCATGGGCCGCCGGGTAAGACAAATGAGCTAATGGCAAAAAGAGCAAGAGCTCATAAGGCGCATGGTTAAACGGCAGGGGCCAATCCAGTTGCGGCACATCAAATTTTGCTTGATAGGCATTTTGGGTCTCAACCTTGAATAGGTCCTTCGACTTCCCGTCATTAACGATCTGCGCGCCGGTGTAAAAGATGATGAAATCACCGTACCCGGCGGCGATTTGCTTTCGACTCTCCCAAAGTATCGCAAGATGGAAGATCAAACAGCCCGCAACCAGCGCCGCTAAGATCAATCTGTAGAATTTTGCGATCGTGTTATCCGGCATACAGAATTAGCGACAAAGGTCCTTAAATGACGTCGAAATACTATCTCACCAAGCACGCGAAGGTCGCGAAGGTTTGTTTTCATGGCTCGCGCAAATAGACAGAAAACTCACCGCAGAGGCGCGGAGGACACGAAGAATAGATTCTAAAAAAATCACTCTGCGTACTTTGCGTTCTCTGCGGTGAATACTCTGCTTCCGTTCTTTGGTTGCGGCTTTGCCGCGCTGGGTCCATACCCACCCTTTAGTGATCCTGTTCCGAGGCAAGAAATTATAACAATGTAATGGATGGGGGTAACGGAGTCAAAATTTTTTGCGCTCCCGTTACCAGGAATACATTTCCTTCCTGCACCTTCAGCAACATTGCTTGTTACTAGCGCCTCTTGACCGTATCCGCCAACTATACTATGTACCTCTCCCCTATGGCGGCTCAATTAGCTCTGTTTCTGGTGGCCGCTGATGGCAGCTACCGCCAGCCAGTTTGTGAGAGAATTTTTTGGCAGTTTCGAGCCATTAAAGGAGCTTCTGACCATCAAAATCAATGAATAATGAGCGTGAGGGCGGGGCTTGCCCGCTCATATAATGGTGGGGTTGCGGGCAACAAAATAGATTGACGTAGGACCCATGATGTCGACTGGCTCGAATCCGAAGTGTTTCGTTCTTTGGATACCGTTTGTCGTGATGAGTCTAATTTCGCTAGCAACCGCAAAAGAATTCACTGAAACGCGCTATCCGCTGGAAATTGCCGCAGCACAACGCCCTCCGAGTCCGGCGAACCAAGTCGCCTTCCAAACCATCGAAAAAGGTTTTCGCAGCGGCGCGCGCGAGTCGTTGCAAATTGTCATTCGCGGGCAAGCCGAGTGGAAAGATCTCTGGCAAAGACACGCCGCGATTAAAACAAATCCGCCGCCACCGCCACCCGTAGACTTTAAGAGCGAAATCGTCGTGGGAGTCTTTCTCGGCGAAAAACCGACCGGCGGTCATGCCATAGAGATCGTCAGCGCGGAACGAATCGATGGCACGCTGCTGATTTCCTTTGTCGAAAAGATTCCCCCGCCCGGCGCTATGGTTACCCAGGCAATCACTCAACCCTTTCATATCGTGCGAGTCGCTATCAACGGAACCGGAGCCGTTGGCTTTAGGAGGATGTCATGACCAAGCGAATTAGCCTTACGATGCTCGTTTTCCTCGCCTTTCTTATCTTCGATGTCCGGTCCGGATCCCAACATGCGGCTCAGCCGCAACCCCAGCCCTTCGAATTCGTCGCCGACGAAGTCATCGTCAAATTTCGTCAGAGCACCGATGAATTTACAAAAGATATGGCGCGTTTCCGCGTCTCGGGAACACGCAAGAAGCTCTTTAGGTACGTGCCTGGGTTGGAAGTCATCAAACTGCGCCGCGGCGTCTCCGTCGAAGAAGCGATCAATCTCTACCAACAAGATCCTAACGTTCTCTATGCGGAACCTAACTATATCCTCAAGACCACATTGACTCCCAACGATCCCAGGTATGCGACCGGCGAAATGTGGGGCCTCAATAACTTTGGCCAGTCAGGAGGAACTCCAGACGCCGATATCGACGCGCCCGAAGCTTGGAACAAAGCAACCGGCGATAGCAATGTCATCGTCGCAATCATCGACTCAGGCATCGACTACAACCACCCGGATCTCGCCGCCAATATGTTTCGCAATGAAGCGGATTGTAACACCAATGGCATTGACGACGACGGCAATGGCTACATTAACGATTGCTACGGCATCGACACTCACAATAACGACTCGAATCCGATGGATGATAACAATCATGGGACGCACGTCGCCGGAACCATCGGGGCGAAAGGCAATAATGGGGTTGGCGTGGTAGGGATCAACTGGAACATCAAAATGATGGCTTGCAAGTTCGTGAATGCCAGCGGCTCTGGAACCACTGAGTCAGCGATCGATTGCCTCGAGTACGTTAAAACCATGAAGGATCGAGGATTCAACATCATTGCGACTAGCAATAGCTGGGGCGGTGGAGATTTTTCTCAGGCTTTGTATGACGCCATCGACGTGCAGCGGCAACGGGGAATTCTATTTATTACGGCTGCGGGTAACGGAGATTTTTTTGGTTTTCCGATCAACAATGATCAAACCCCCTTTTATCCCTGCACGTATTATCTGCCTAATATCGTATGTGTAGCCGCCACGACGCGCACCGATGCGCGTTCGAGCTTTTCAAACTTCGGCCGCAGGACGGTGCACATCGGCGCTCCGGGAAGCGACATTCTAAGCACAACCCGCAACGGCAACTACGGCTTCTCCAGCGGAACATCGATGGCAACGCCGCACGTGACGGGAGTTGCCGCCCTCTTAAAAGCGGAAGATCCCAACCGCGATTGGAGAG
>JBOHVN010000076.1:0-25272 GCA_050735675.1 Binatia bacterium
TATACCGATTGAAAAATAAATTTGGTGTGACTCATCTCATCGTCGAGACACGCGATTTCACCGATCCCAACCACCCGCCGGAGTATTACGCACCCTGGAGAGCCCGTATTCAGCCGCGGCTGGCAGAGATCAAAGAGAAGGAGTTACTAATGAATGGATCGCTGCATAAAAAGGCCGCAATTTTCAATCAAAACGGGCTCATCCTGTTGGACCTGTCAAAGTTGCCCTGACAACGAGTAAGTGACCAGAGGGCATCAACGCGAGCCGTAACGATCGGGTTGGTTTTATCATCGTGCTATTTTCCTCTTTATAGGAGTATTCTTTTGTCCTTGAACACCCGCCTCGCTATTTAAGATCGCCTAGATCGGCCAGCCATTCATTGGGCGTTACGAGTAAACGGGTACAGAGGCAGGAAGAGTATGCCCTTAATCCTTATCCATCACCGCTATCGTCCAATTATAATTGTCTTGCCCGGCGGTTTTGATATATAAGCTTGGCGAGAGTTCCTTTCGAGTTCTGACTTTGGAGTTCAATCCAAGATCCCAATACCAGACTCGAGACCGCGAGCGCGCAAGGGCCCAAACCATGCACATGATGATGCGCAATCCAGCCCAGGTGCTGTTTCTCTTTACCACTGCCGCTCTAGCTTATCTGGTCCTGCCGCCGTTCTTTTTCATCCTCCACACCAGCTTGGTAACGGACCGCGGTCTGCAGGCCGGCAGCTTTACGATTCAGCACTTCGCCAGTATCATCGATTCGATCGGCGACGTCAAAACCCTCTTGTGGAACTCCATGGTTTTTTCGATCGGCAGTTCGGCCGTCGCGATTGCCTACGGCACGGCACTCGCTTGGCTGGCAGAACGCAGCGACGCCCCGTTCCGAAAACTCGCTTATGTTTCCGCCTACGTATCTTTCGCGATCCCCGGCATTATCAAAGTCGTCGGCTGGATCATGCTGCTCGGCCCCAAAGCGGGAATACTCAACGCCGTGGGGAACGCGCTGATAGGCCAGTCATTTTTCAACATTTTTACTCTCGGCGGCATGATTCTAGTAGAAAGCTTTCTTTGGATCCCGATCGTGTTTTTGCTCATGTCGACTCCGTTTCGCTCCATGGATCCGTCGCTTGAAGAAGCCGCGACGACGGCCGGGAGCAGCGGTTGGCAGGTATTTCAGCGCGTGACCTTTCCGCTGGCACTGCCAAGCGTCCTGGCCGTATTGATTCTGACTTTTATTCGTTCGCTGGAGGCTTTCGAGATTCCCGCCTTGATCGGCATTCCGGCCGGCGTCGAAGTGCTGACCACGAAAATATATTTACAAATCAAAGGCGGTTTGATTCCCAGGTACGGTGAAGCCAGCGCCTATTCGATCATCCTCATCGTGCTCGTCGCCCTGGGTCTCATTCCGTATTATCGCATCACCAGCAAAACTTATAAGTTCACCACCATCAGCGGCAAGAACTATCGCCCGCATCGCATCGCGCTGGGCAAATGGCGCTGGCTCGGCGGCATGTTCATGTTGGTTTTGCCGCTCTTGCAGCTGTTTCCGATCGCCGCTATCGCGTGGTCCTCGTTCCTTCCTTTCGCCCAGGTGCCGTCGCGCAAGGCCCTGGAGCTGCTCACGTTCAACAACTACATTACCGCCTTCAATGACAGCGGCATCATCCGCTCGGTCATGAACAGCCTCACGGTCAGCGTGACCTCGGCGACCGTCGCCGTCGCGATTACGTTCTTTGCCGCCTGGTTGATCGTCCGGGCGTCGATCAAATCGCGCTGGATCCTGGATCAAATGGCCATGTTGCCGCTGGTGTTTCCCGGCATCGTCATGGGTATCGCGATTTTGAAAATGTATCTCATGTTGCCGATACCGGTATACGGCACGATCTGGATCCTGGTATTGGCGTTTATCGCGCGCTACGTGCCCTACGGGATCCGCTTCAGCCACTCGGCTTTGTTAAGCCTTCATAAGGAGCTCGAAGAAGGCGCCATGGCCAGCGGTGCGAGTTGGTTTCAAATGGTTCGCCATGTCGTCGTGCCGCTGATCATGCCGGCTTTGCTCGCAGGGTGGATCTACATCTTCCTGATCACGTTCCGGGAACTCTCCATTGCGCTGCTCCTTTACTCGCCCGGGTCGCAAGTGGTAGCGGTCACAATTTGGGAGCTGTGGGACAACGGGCACGTCGGCGAGCTCGCGGCCTTTAGTCTGGTCATTGCGATCGGTACGATCATCGTCGGCTCGATCTTTTTAAAACTCGCGCAGCGCCACGGGCTGCAAGACTAGCTGCACTAGCATGTTCATGTTGAACTTTGAACTTTCTAACCTTGAACGTCCGGCATTGTTCAAACGTTCAAGCGTTCAAGATTCAATAGTTGCAAGTGGACCTTCGCAGGAGGTTTAATCGTGGAATTCAGTATTATCGACGCCGACGCTCACCATCTGGATGGGCCGGCGTACAAGAATTACTTACCGGACAAATATCGCGCGCGCAGCGGTCCGTACTTCCCGTCTTTCGGTTGGGATATCTTTCTGAATGGCACCACAGGACGAAAACCGGCCAACCCCGAAGAATATTGCAAGGATCTCGACGTCGAAAAGATCAGCGAGGCGGTCGCCTATCCGAGCAACGCGCTCTCCATCGGTCTCGTGCGCGAGCTCGATCTCGCCGCGGAACTGGCGAAAGCATACAACAACTGGGCTTGTGATTTTTGTAAAGAAAGCGGCAATCGGGTCAAATATGCGGCTGTCATCGCACCGCAAGTCGTCGCTGAGGCGGTGAAGGAAGTCCGCCGCGCGGTGGCCGAAAAAGGCGCCGTCGGCGTGATGATGCCGACCTACGTGCAACAGGGGTTGGACCTCGGCCAGCCGCAATTTGATCCGATCTACGCTGAAGCCCAAGACCTCGGCGTACCCGTTGGCTTTCACGCCACAGCCCAGGTTGCGGTCGGCAACACGCGTTTTCACAAGTATCTCGGCGTGCACATGACGTCCCATCCCTTCGAGCAGATGCTGTCGATCGTTTCGGTCATTTCCAACGGCGTGCTCGATCGTTTCCCGAAGCTTAAAGTCGGATTTCTCGAAGCCGGCGTCGGCTTTTTGCCCTACTGGATGGAACGCTTTGATGAAAAATATCTGCTGCGCAGATCCGAGATGGAGCCGCTAAAGATGCTGCCGAGCGAATATATCAAGGACCATCGTTGCTACTTCACCTGCGAAGGCGAGGAGTCGGCACTGCCGCTGGTCATCGAACAGTTTGGCGACGAATGCATGATGTATGCTTCGGATTACCCGCACTGGGACATGGAATGGCCGCACAGCGTGAGCCAGGTCGTGCGCCGCAAGGATATCTCGGATACGACCAAACAAAAAATCCTCGCCGACAACGCGAACGCATTTTATCGATTTGCTTAAGCAAGGATTGTCAGCTCTATCCTTCGCGCGTCATCCTGAGCGAACGCGAAGGATCGCGTACAGCGCTCAGGATAAAACTACGTGAGAGATAGATCTTTCCGGAAAGATTTCTCGGCTTCGCCTCGAAATGACAAAATAGACTCGTAAAACGATTGAGCCTTTTGAACGATTGGAACGAAATTAAGCCCACGGAGAATCGACATGCCCGACAACAAACTCATTGACTCTAACATCGACGAAAACACTGGCGTCGCCTGCCTGACGCTAAACCGCCCGGAGAAGAAAAACGCATTGAGCATTGCCATGCTCGCCGAGCTTTCGAACATCCTGCGCACGCTTGCCGACAATGACCAAATCCGCTGCATCGTCACCACCGGCGCCGGCGACTCCTACTCTTCAGGCCGCGATCTTTATGACATGCGCGGTCAAAGCAACCGGCGCCGCACGCGCGGTTTCGGCGGCGTCGCCGAAATCGTCGACATCATGCGCAAGCTGCCGCAGATCACCGTCGCCAAGGTGCGCGGTTGGTGCCTGGGCGGCGGACTGGCCATGATTAACGGCCACGATCTTGTCGTCGCCGCCGACAGCGCCAAATTCGGCATGCCGGAAGTCATCCGCGGCAGCTACGGCGCCACCGCCACGCCGTCGCTCTTCCACGCTGGGATTCCGTTCAAGAAAGCTTTCTACATTTCACTCACCGGGCGAAATCTGACCGGTTTCGAAGCCGAGCGCGTGGGTTTGGTCTCTGAAGTTGTGCCGGAGAAAGAGCTCGACAGCCATGTTGACACGCTGGCCAAGGAACTCGCCAGCCGCAACGCGGCGACTTTGGAGAACGCCAAGATCGCCGCCTACATGCAAAAAGATTTACCGTTCGATATGGCCCTGCGCGCCGACGACCTGGTCCAACATCGCCTGCGCTACTACACCAACCCACTCAACGACGTGGAAGGTTATCTCCACTCCCAAAAAGGCGGCGGCACGATAAAGTACGTCAAGCCGGAAGATCAAAAGTAACCAGCCAACGATTCAGTCACAGTGGTGCTAAATTCGGAAGCTTCGAATCCGCGCAGTCCAGGAAAAACAGAGTTTTTCAATTGCGCGTCAGGTCCGGTACCGGACACATGCACGGGGTCACGCACGCCCGATTTTCATAGCACTCAGCGCAGCACTTGCCGCTCGGCGAGATCGCGGATTTCCGCGAGCGGCATGCCGAGAATAGCGCCAAGCACGGCTTCATTATCTTGGCCGGCGATATGCGAATCGCCGCTTGGCGAAAATCCATGCTGTATCAAACGAACTGACGCGCCCGCGCGCGTAACCCAGCCGACCTGTGGATGGAAAACTTCGCGGGCGAAGCCGCGCTCACGCAGGTGCGGGTCACGGTAGAGATCCTCGGCCGTCTGCACGGCGCCGGCGGCGATGCCGGCGCGCTGCAACATCAACATGACCTGATGCGGCGTGTAATTCGCGGTCCACTTGCCGATCCAGTAGTCGAGCTCCCGACGATAGGCAAGCCGCGCCGACGGCTCGGCAAATCGGTGGTCGGTCAACCACTCCCGGTGGCCGGCGATCTCGCAAAAGGTGACCCATTCATCTTGCGATTGAATGGCAATCACGCACCAACGATCCTCGCCTTTGCATCTGTAACAGCCATGCGGCGCGGCGGCGGCGTTGAAGTTTCCCTGCGGCTGCGGTTCCCGCCCGTTGACGAGATGTTCCAAGAGCGCCGGCCCGATCATGGAAGCCGCCGTTTCCGCCTGGGAAATATCGATGTACTGGCCGTTGCCGGTGCGAGCCCGATAGTGCAGCGCGGCGAGAATCGCCAGCGCGCCGTAGGATGGCGCGACGTAATCAGGGAAGGCGGTTTGGCAGCCGGCGCCGGGCCGCTCGATCTCTGGATCGCGCCAGAGGTAAGCCATGCCGGAATAGGACATGAGAATCGGGCCGAAACTCACATAGTCACGCCGCGGACCCGTCTGACCGAAAGCCTGCAGGCTGGCCATAATGATGTCCGGGCGAATCTCCCGGGTGCGCGCATAATCGAGACCCCAACTCGCCATCACACGCGCGCTAAAATTTTCCACCACGACATCCGACTTGGCGATGAGCCGCTTCGCCAGCGCCACGCCTTCGGGATGTTTCATATCAATCGCAATCCGTTTGCGATCGCGATTGCCTTCCAGATCCGCTGCGATCTGAAATTTCTGGCCGCGTTGCGGACTGCGCGCGATCCGTCCGGCTTCGATCGAAATAACTTCCGCGCCTTGTTCGGCAAGCAAACCGCCCAGCGCCGGCCCGACAACGCCGGTGGGGAAACTGATGACGCGAATTCCTTGGAAACTATTCTTGAGCTCGGCGGCGGGAGCGCCCGTGCATTGGGCAAGCCACTCCGACGGTTGGCCCAAGTCACGGCCGACTTCCCATTGATGCTCGTCGAGGAGCGGGGCCGCGCGCTTGATGCGCCACGGACTTTCGGAAAATTTATATGGATCGCCGGGAAATTCGTGCCCGCCGAGGTGCGGGTGATCAACCGCGGTCAGGTAATTGCGGTGTCGGGTCTGTTCGTCGGCAAGGAAAGCGCTCGGCGGGTTGATCGGCGCCGCGGCTAAACGCAAGGCCTGAAATTCTTCGAAAAACTGTTTCGACTCGTAATTGAGCGAGCGCGCTTCGACGAACCGATCGATAATTTGCCGGAGCGGGAAGCGGTCCTGGACGTTTTCCAATTTCGGGTCGAGCAGTTCAGGCGGACGCCCAAGCCACTCGACAAAGCGTCGCCAATGATCCGGCTGATTGACGAAGATGCGCACGTAGATGTCGCGGCATTGGTAAGTCTCGGCCACCGTCGTCGATTGGCTGTGGCCGGTGCGCTCGGGTATTTCGCCAGTAACGCTGTGGCGCGTGATGATACGCAGAAACGGGTCGGCGACCAGCACGTCCTGGAGCGATACTTCGACGTGTTCGCCAAGGCCCGTGACGCGCCGATTAAACAACGCCACGAGAGTGCCGAAGGCGGCGTGCACCGAGCCCAAATGATACGCGATGTCACACGGGCCCATTAGCGGGGCGCGGCCCGGATGACCGCAGAGATTCATTAATCCGCCCATCGCGAACGCGACAATGCCCGGAGCCTTGAAGTCGCGATAGGGCCCGGACTGACCGAAACCCGTGATCGAAGTCAGCACCAGTGCCGGGTTAATTGTTCGCAGCGTCTGGTAACCGAGAGCGCGACGCTCGAGATACCTGGGCGGTTTGTCCTCGATCAGGACATCGGCTTCACGCGCGAGATTGAGCAAGGTGCGCCGGTCTTCGTCGTCTTCCAGGTTTAAAACGATACCGCGTTTGTTGGTATGATAAGCGGCAAAGGACAAGCTCTGTTCGGGATGGAAATTATCATTTTTAAACGGCCCTTCACGGCGCATGGGATCGCCGCCGGGCGGCTCGATGAGAAAGACTTCGGCGCCGAGGTTGGCGAGCAGCAAACCGCAGTAGCCGCCCATCCTTCCAGTAAAGTCCAGGACGCGCAGGCCGCTTAACGCGCCCTTCGAGGCAGACCCGTCATTGGACATTTTGGCGCTCCATCGTGAGTTGGGTGCCGAATTATATTTGCAGAACAACTTAGGGACAAGAGCAAAAAGGAAGCGCTGCAACCGGATCGATAAGAGATCGCAAAGCGGCGACGCCTATTTCGGTGCATGCGGGCGGAAATTAGGGCTGGGCGGCGGACAGCGGCGTGCCATTGGTATCGAAGCTTTCTACTTTGCCGTGTTGCTCTAAAGGCCGCTTTATTTTACTAGCGTCGCCGACGGCAATGATTTGGAGTGTGTCGAGGTTTAAGTACTTACGCGCCACTCGTTGCACATCGGCGGCCGTCACCGCCATGATTCGGGCAGGATAGGAATCCCAATAATCGGCGGGAAAGCCGTACTGTTTTCTCGTGATCGCAAATCCGAGCACGCGCGTCGGTTGTTCCAGCGAGAGCGCGAAACTTGCCACGATAGCGCGCTTGCTCGCTTCAAGCTCTTTTGGGGTCACTTGCTCGTCCCTGATACGGCGAAACTCGACAAAAAATTCCGTCAGCGCGCCGTCGGTCACCTCGGTGCGCATGTTGCCGCCCGCGCGCCAGGGCCCGGGATAACGCAGAGCGCTAAAATCGCTATAGACGCCGTAAGTGTAGCCCTTCTCCTCGCGCAGGTTGAGGAACAATCGCGACGAGGCGCCGCCGCCGATGATGTAATTCATGACGACCATGGGCATATAATCGGGGCTGCGCCGGTCGATAGCGATATTACCGAAGGCCAGCGTCGTCTGCACCGAGTTCGGCCGGTTGACCAGGAGAACCCGACGCACCGTCGAAGGAGCCGGGTCACGCGGCCATGCTTGCTTGACATCGGCTTTCGCCCAGCCTGCCAATCGCTCTTCTAATTTCCCGATCAGCTCTTTCGCGCGCACGTCCCCGGCGATGCCGAGAATCGCTTGCCCTGGCGCGTAGCGCTCGCGATGCCATCGCACCAACGCGTCGCGATTGAGCTTGTCGAGTGAATCCAACGTCACCGAGACTCGCGCCGCCGGGTGTTCGCCGTACACCGCGCGGTTGAAACGCTCAGTAATGAGAAAGCTCGACGACGATCGTTGCTCGAGCAAATGAGCACGCTGGCGCTGCTTGAGTTTTTCCAGCTCATCGGCGGGAAAGCTCGGATTGAGCAGAACATCGACCACTACAGCGAACCACTCATCGAAATTATCGCTCAAGCCGGATGCGCTCAAGACCGCGTCTGGAGAACCAAACGGGGAGCCGGCGCTGAGTCCCGCGCCGAGCCGGTCGATTTGTTCGGCAATCTGCACACTGCTGCGCGACTTTGTCCCTTCGCTCAGCATCAGCGCCGTGGCGTTGGCCAATCCCGCCATATCGCTCGGTTCAAAAAGCGCGCCTGCGCCGGCGAGATGAAGTTGCAATGTGACATAAGGCGCCCGCTGATCTTCGAGAATCAGCACCGTGAGTCCGTTTTTCAACTTGGCTTCGACCGGTCTTGGCAGTTTGACCCGGAGAATTTCACGCGACACCGGCGCCTTGTTGAAGCGCTCGACCTTGCTCGACGGAGTGCCGATCGATTCTTGTCCGTGACCGTGCAGCGGCAAGATAGCCAGCAGGAGCGCCGCGCCGCCGACCCGGCACGAGTTCCAGGCACAAAAAACGCGTGGATAATTTGTTTTGACTATTTTCATCGAGGCTAGCGTTCGCCGGCGGCGGATTTCGGCATCGTGGTCACAACCGTGCGATTGCTATCTTTCAAATATGCGCGCGCGACCCGCTGCAAATCTGCTTTGGTAATTCTCTCATATTTACGCCCGATCGTATTGATCAACTCCGGGTCGTCGTAATAAACCGCGAAATGCCCCAAGGAATTGGCGCGCCGCCGGGTGCTATAAAGCTGTTGGGCACGCTGGCGGCGCAGTTGCATCTGGACTTTCTTGAGCTCCCAATCCGCCACCGGCTCGTTTTGCAGCCGTGTGAGCTCATCGCCAAGCAATTTTTCCAGCTCAGCGAGATCGGTGCCTGGGCGCGCCATCAAGCTCAGCCAAAAGAGCGACGGACCGCGCCGCTCCCCAGCATCGGCATAAACGCTCAGCGCCATTTCCTTCGCTTTGACGAAGTTCTGATAAAGCCGTGACGAAACGCCGCTTGACAACACGTGCCCCAGTACATCGAGCGCATACCAGTCGGCGGTGTTGCCCGGGGGGATTTTGTAGACAATATCGAGGCGCGGCGTCCGCGCAAAAGCGTCCTCGATGACTTTGCGCCGTTCGCTTTTTTGCTCGGGCTCCGTCATGTCCGGTAGGCTTGGCGGCGCTTGCGCGAGAATGTTCTCGAAATATTTCTTGATTAAATTGAGCGCCACGTCGGTCTTGAAATCGCCGACCAACGACAGCACCGCGTTGTTGGGCGCGTAATAGGCGCGAAAGAACTCCCCGGCGTCACGCACGGTCGCGGCGTTCAGATCTTCCATCGAGCCGATCGTCGAGTGTTTGTAGGGAAAACTATCGTAGGCAAGGTCGATGACCGCCTCGTAAGTTTTCCCATACGGACGGTTATCGTAGCTCTGCCGGCGCTCTTCTTGCACGGTCAGCCGTTGGTTATCGAAGTTGGCCTGGGTGATATTCGGCGCGCGCATGCGGTCCGCTTCGAGAAAAATCGCCAGCTCCAGTTGATTCGCGGGCAAGGTCTCGAAATAGTTGGTGCGGTCGGCGTTGGTCGTGCCGTTGGCGCTGCCGCCGTTATTCTGAACGAGAATGAAGTGCTCGCCTTTGCCGACGTTTTCCGAACCCTGAAACAACATATGCTCAAATAGATGAGCGAAACCGGTCCGGCCGGGTTTTTCATCCCGCGAGCCGACATTGTAGGTAACGGTTATTGAGTACGTCGGCGCGCGATGATCTTCGGCAAGCAGGACGCGGAGCCCGTTTTTAAGCCTGAATTCTTTAAATTTGATCTCGTACGGGTCGGACTGAGCTGGTTTCGGCGCCGGATCCGCGTTCGCGGATGGCACTTGACGCTTAGCCGACTTTGATTGAGCCGCGTCGATGAGTAACGGGCTGGTGATAAACGACGCGCCTAGCCACGCGGCCAGCAACGCCCCGCGCCAATCCTTTATGACTCTTAACGCCGCAAACATTTTCGAACTCCTGGATTCAAGTTGCCTGGCCGATTATTTGTAGCATCATTAATAGCTGAATTGAATTCGAATCGCTCAAATAAATTCGCCGTCGGATCCTGCAAATCACTTGTCCGCGGCAACGATTACCGCCGGGTCCCCGGTTCCGGCGATCAAACTCCCTCTGTAGTTCTTGCCCCGGACCGCCATCATCACTTGCGTGACAACCAAGCCGGTCGGCGAGTTCCCGAGCGAGTAGTGCCCAGGCCGGCAATTTGACCGGCGCGGCAAGGTGCCGGAGGCGGCCCGTATTTTTTTTTGGGAGGATGCTGAAACGGCTCGCTTCGCGCGTCATAATGATTACGCTGTGAGCGTGATTGTTGTGGCAGACAAGGGGAGCGAGCGCGCCAAGCAAAGGCGACGGATCTGGCTAGGCGTCGGGGTCTTAGTCTTACTGTTTGCCGCGGCAGCGGCCTGGAAGTGGACTCCGCTGGCCGACTTAATCGATGTCAATCGGACCGCCAGATGGGCCGCAACGCTGCGTGACAGCCCGGCCCGCCATTTTTACCTGGTAGCCGCTTACGTCGTCGGCAGTGTGTTGCTCGTGCCGATTACGCTCATGATCCTGATTACGGCAATCGTCTTCGGCCCACTCCTCGGGACAGTCTACTCCTCGATCGGCTGTCTTGTGGGAGCGGTGGTAACTTACGCCATAGGGTATTTCCTAGGAAAAGATTTCGTGCGCAAGATGGCCGGGTCCAAATGGAAACGCGTCGAAGAAAAAATCGGTCAAACCGGCATTATCGCAGTTGCGACCTTGCGCCTGTTGCCGATCGCTCCGTTTGCCGTAGTCAATATCGTTTCCGGCGCCTTTAAGGTGCCTCCGCGTGACTATCTCGTAGGATCTATCCTTGGGCTGGTTCCCGGCATTGTCGTTACCAACCTGTTCGCGCATCAATTTGAGAGCGCGATCCGCAATCCCGGGATCGGTACATTTCTGCTGTTAGCGGCATTGATAGGCATCAGCGTGATCGGCACGATCTGGTTAAAACGTCGCCTCCAGGGCGAAAAATCGTAGCAGATTTCGGTCAGGGATGCGGGGCATTTTTTTCAGTGAGATTTTCGCCTCTACACATTCCGATATATTGGCTCGTTCTGTTGCTCCTCATGAGCTGCGCCAAAGTACGGGCCATCAACGATGTGCCTGAGATCGAGATCGGCGATGCTTCCTTTTTCCCGACCCTTGAAGCTCTCACCGACGCGCCCATTGCCGGCGGCAATAAGATCGACATTCTGCAAAATGGCGATACGATCTTCCCGGCAATGCTCGATGAAATAAAGAAAGCCAAATCCACCATCACCTTCGCTCAATATTTGTTCAAAGGCGGCTCTCTGGCCAACCAGTTTGCCGAGAGCTTTGCGGGACGCTGCCGGGCGGGAGTGAAAACTTATCTGCTGCTGGACAGCCACGGCAGCAGCGAGGTCCCTGAGGAAATACCGGCGATGTTGAGCAAAGCCGGCTGCCGGCTGGAATTTTTCCGCCGCATCAAAGCGCCTCAAGTCATCCTTCCATGGAAAATGTTGCAATATAACTATCGCAATCACCGCCGGATACTGGTCATCGATGGTCGAATCGGGTTCACCGGCGGATATGGAATCAGCGATGCCTGGCTGGGAGACGGGCGGACGGAGGATCGTTGGCGAGACACCAACGTGCGGGTCGAAGGTCCGGCGGTCAAATACCTGCAAGCCGCATTCACGGAAAGCTGGCTCGAAACTACCGGCGTCCTGCTCGGCGGAGACGGATTTTTCCCGCGTCTGGAGCCGCGCGGCAATACACCCGCACAGTTTGTGAAAAGCTCGCCGGTGGGAGGCAGTTTTCAAAATTACTTGCTGTACCTGCTATCGATTCACTCAGCAAAAAAAACCATTTTCATCACCAATTCATATTTTATTCCGGACGATCGGATGATCGATTCGCTTCTCGACGCGGCGCGACGCGGGGTAAAGGTCGTTGTGCTTGTGCCGGGAAAGATCGATCATAAGATCACCTACCGCGCCAGCCGCAGATACTACGGTCGCATGCTGCTCGGCGGCATCGAGATTTTTGAATACATGCCCGCTCTTTTGCACTCCAAAACCATGGTCGTCGACAGCGTGTGGGCGACCGTCGGGAGCACCAATTTTGACAACCGCTCGTTCGCGTTAAACGAGGAGTTGAATCTGACCCTTTATGACCGAGGTTTGGCTCGGCATTTCGAAAAAATATTCGCCGAAGACCTAAAGCACGCGCAAAAAATCACCTACGAAGAATGGGAATCTCGCCCCATCAAAGAAAAATTCTTCGAGCTGTTCACGTTTCCTGTAGAAGAACAGCTGTGACCCAAATCCAAGAGGCGGCCGTGTTACTATGCTGGGAATTTTGCGCGATTCCGCGGATTCCGGCACGGCTCATCCGGCCACGAGCCGAACGGCGCGAGGGCGCACCTACGATGTTAAGTTAGCCGCTGTGCCGGCGGAATAATCGCCTGAACAGCCGAGGAACAATCACTGAAGCCAGAATGATCGCCGCGACGACCAGCGCATAACTGATTAGTCCGGGTTTGCGCAGCGCGTATTCGAGCTGGGCGCCAAACACGGTCAGGGTCAGCACACCCGGAAGTCTGCCGACTATACTTGCGAGCAGAAAACCCACAAATCGAATGCCCGAGGCGCCGACGAACATGTTAACTAGACTAAACGGGGCGACGGGAAGAACGCGCATCGTTAGCACCGTCAAAAACCCATGGTGTTGAGCTTGATCAATCAAACGACCAACTCGCCGACCGGCGAGCTTATGTAACAAGTCCGTGCCAATAAGCCGTCCCAACAAGAAACCCTGCGCTGCACTCAAGAGCCAGCCGGCAAAACTATAGATGTTCCCCCACAGCGGCCCGAAGGCCAAAACCGTTGCCAGCGTCAAAATAGTAATTGGGAAAAAAACGAGGCTTCCGATCAGGTATACAGCGATGACATAAAATGGTGCCGCCGGATGACTGCGCAGCGATTGCTGCCACTCAAGAATTGTTTGCAGATTGACCCAATGCTCCAGCGGCGTCCAGCGCCAAATGAGCGGAAGAGCAAGTAAGAGCGTGCAAACAAAGATAAATTTCCATCGAGCAATTCTCGTGACATGATCGCTATCGCCAATCGTCTTGTTCGACTTGTTTGCCGTTCCTCCCACTCCTTTGAGCGTAAAGGTCGGAGCGGGCCATAGCAATATTCGAGTTATTTTTGATCAAATAATCAAAATCTCATTTGACAGAAGCTGCTGAGCGGCAGCGCTCGCGCGGCCCAACATTCCACCACTCCGCTTGTCTCAATTCCGCCACGCGCTCGGTCGCAGCACCTTCCCCGGGCATGCGCCGGTTGGCGCGCCGTTTTCAATCACGATCTGGCCGTTCACAACCGTGTGAGGAACGCCCATGGCTTTTTGAATCATACGGGTTTCATTGCCGGGCAAGTCCTGAATATATTCCGGCTCCAACGTGTTGACCGTCGCCGGATCGAAGACGGCAATGTCGGCAGCCAAGCCCGGCCGCAGCAAGCCGCGGTCGCTTAGCCCGAAGATCGACGCGACGCGGAATGTGAGTTTCGCGACCGCCTCTTCCAGGCTCATGATGCCGTGATCGCGTACCCAGCGGCCAAGAAAGGCCGTGCTGTAACCGAACCGGGCATCGTACCCCATGTGCGCCCCGGCATCTGACTGGCCGATCATCACCGCGGGATGCTTGAGAATCTCGCACACTGCCGCGGGATCGCCTTGCGTGTTGATATGCACGAAACGGGTTTCGAGGTCCTCTTCGAGCGAAAGATCCAAGAAAAAATCGAGCCCGTCTTTCCCTTGCGCCTTGGCGCATTCTTGCACCGATTTTCTCTCGAGTGTTTTGTTTTTATCGAGCTTCACGTGATCGACCATGATCACGTCCCAGCGTCGCGGAAACACCGACGGGGAGCGATCGTCGATCGCTTCCGCGCGCAACTTTTTTCGCAGCTCCGGATCGGCGAACATCTGTGTGCGTGCCGCCACGGGGCTGAACATCGCCGCCTTCCAGGTGGAAAACTCATCGAAGCATTGCGCGTCGAGCAGGGTGTAACGATTTTCAAAAGGCTTGGCCTGGGTCATGGCGTAGATCGGCAAACCTTCTTCCGTAAATACCCGCTGGGTGTTGGCCAGCATCTCCTGCCAATGATTGGGCCGGCTCCAGCTATGGTTGATACTCTGCCACAACACCGGCCGTCCCGTGCGCCGCGCCATCCCGGCGGCGTAGGCGATACGCCCCCGCGCATCCGCGCCCCCGCCGCTTAACTGCACGACACCGGCATTCATCTCGCCCAACACGTCCAAGAGCGACCCGAGCTCGTCGTCCGATGCGAGCCGGCTCGCCACCGGCTTTTTGTCTTCGCGAATATGACGCGGATTTTGATTGGTGGAAAAACCGACGGCGCCGGCTTCCATGCCTTGGCGGACCAGCTGCTTCATCTTGACGACTTCTTCGGCTGTCGCCTGGCGCTCCACCGCGTCTTCGCCCATAACGTAGTGGCGCACGGCGATATGGCCGACCAGCGCGGCCGCATTGATGCCGAGACGCGCGCCGAGCGCGCCGAGATATTCGCCGGTGGATGTCCACTTCCACTCAACGCCTTCTTCGAGCACGCGGCGGCTGATCGCTTCGACGCGCACGAAGCTTTTGATCACCGCATCGCGATCTTCGGGCTTGGCCGGCGCCAGGCTCAAACCGCAGTTCCCGACAATGACTGAAGTGACTCCGTGAAAACAGGACGATGTGCCCAGCGGATCCCAAAGCAGTTGCGCGTCGAGATGAGTGTGCGGATCGATAAAACCCGGCGCGACAGCCAAGCCATCGACCTTGAGAGTGCGTCGAGCGTTGCCGTTTAGCCGGCCGATCTCGACGATCTTGCCGTCATGAATGGCAACATCGCCGTTGTAACTCGGCATGCCCGAACCGTCATAGATTCTGCCGCCTTTCAGTAGAAGATCGTACATAGCGCGCTCCCTTCGTCGCAGGTTCAGACACCGTTGAAACGATCGGCGAATTCGATCGCTACATGGACGTTATTCGATGTACTTAATGACCGTCAAGGTTAAACGGCGAGATCGCTAGAACTACGGATGCGGTTTCCGCCGGTGATTTCAAATCGTCAAGCTCACGCCGAGTCCCGGACCTTTGGGTACGGCAAGCGCGCCGTTGACGACTTCGAATCCCTCCACCAGATCGCCTTCCAATTCCTCGAACTCGGCGATCTCGGCGGGCACGATAATCCCCGGCGTGGCGCTGATGAAATGCGCTTGCGCCGCCTCGACCAGCCTTGTCGTGCCAGTGCCGCCGACGTGGCAGGCCAGTCCCATGGCCTGGCACGCTCTGACCACGGCGCGGCTCTTGCGCAGGCCGCCAAGCTTGAGCAGTTTGATACTTACCGCTTTGGCTGCGCCGGCATTGGCTATTTTATGCACATCCTCAGGCGCATTTACCGACTGATCCGCGAGCACTAATGGCGTCACGGACTTGTTCACGGCAGCCATGCCTTTGATATCTTCAGCCGGCACCGGCTGCTCGACCATGGTCAATCCCTCGGGCGTCAACTGATCGATCACTCGAATCGCCGTTGCCGCGTCATAAGCGCCGTTGAAGTCGGCGGTAAAACTTACGCCGGTGCCGATGGCCTGACGCACGGCTTTGAATCGCTCGAGATCGGTGGTCAATCCGGCGCCGAGCTTGATCTTCAGGAAACGGTAGCCTTGCTTGACCAACTGCGCGGCGCGCTCGGCCATGAAATCCGGCGAGCCCATGCCGAGCATCTTGAGCACCGGGATGCTTTCATGATTGCGGCCGCCGAGAAGCGTCGACAGGGGATCCTTTGCCGCTTTCGCCGCCAGATCGAGCAAAGCCATTTCTACGGCCACCAGGTGGCGCGGATAAGTGGGCAATTGCCTGTCCAGTTCCGCCATCAGGGCATCGAACTCGAGGACGTCTCGACCGATCAATAACTTGCCAGTCGCCGATTCGAGGGCGTCGATCCCAGGCTTGAAAGTGGCGTCTTCCTTGGGCATCACCGAAGCAGCGCCCAGTCCGGTCAAGCCGTCCTCCGCTTGTAACTTGACGTAGAAGACCTGTACGGAATCCGCGGTATAGCTGGCCGTTTGCCAGCGGTATTTGCGCTGCAAACGGTGCGGGAAAAACGTCATGGCTGCGATCTTCATGGCCGTGGGTGGTCGATCTCTCGGGCGCGCTTCAGTGAAGCGATCAACTCAACTTCTGCAGGCTCAGCGTCGGTTCGTAAAGCATTTGAATGACGATCCCATCGGGATCGGCGCAGTAAAACGACGCGCTGCCGTCGCGGTGAACTTTAAACGGGTGGACGATCGTTACGCCTTGGGAGCGGAATTCGAATTCGAGTTCCTCGACGCGCGCGATGCTTTCGACCACGAAGCCCAAGTGATCCAGTTGTCTTTCCTCCGCGGTCTTGAGGAAGTTCTCCGATACTTGATGGATGGCGATATTGTCGCAGCCGGAAGAAAGATAGACGTTTTGCGGGTCCGGCTCCCAGACCACGTCCATGCCAAGAATCTCCTGATAGAATTTTTTCGCGCGCGCGACATCTCTAACTTTCAGCGCGATGTGGCGCATGCCCTGAAGCCCAACAATTCGGCCCATGTCGCGACTATAGCACATCGGCGGGCAATTGCAGGTCCGGGCGACGATATCGCCCCTTGCGGCGTTTTGCTAAACGCGGGATATTTTCACCATGAAGGAAGCCCGCTGGTGGCACACCGAAGCTGACGGAAGGATTCTTTGCACGCTCTGCCCGCGCTTTTGCCGCCTGAGCGATGGCCAAGCTGGCTTCTGCTACATCCGAAAGAACATCGGAGGCAAACTCTACTCCCTGGGTTACGGCACGTCGACCGGTTTTGCCCTCGATCCGATCGAGAAAAAACCGCTTAATCATTTCCTGCCGGGCAGTAAAATCCTGAGCTTCGGCACGGCGGGCTGCAACTTGGGTTGCCGTTTTTGTCAGAACTGGAGCATCAGCAAAGCAAAACTCGACGAAGCGCATAGCCGTGGTGTGCGCGCGGAACAAATTGTGCAGTTGGCGATGCGGAATCAGGTGCCGAGCATTGCGTTCACCTACAACGATCCTGTGATCTGGGGTGAGTTTGTCATTGACATTTCCCGGCTCGGGCGGGAGCACGGGCTCAAAGGCGTGATGGTCACAGCGGGCTACATTACCCCCGACGCGCGGCCGGAAGTTTTTCGCTACGTCGATGCCGCTAATGTCGATCTCAAAGCTTTCACCGAGCGGTTTTATCACCGGCTGACTTTTTCTCACCTTGACCCCGTGCTCGATACTCTTCTTTGGCTCAAGCGCGAAACCGACGTCTGGTTTGAGATTACCAACCTGATGATCCCGGGAGAAAATGACGATGCGGACGAAACCAAGCGGCTGGCGGAGTGGGTGGTTGAAAACCTGGGCGATTCGGTGCCGCTTCATTTCACCGCGTTTCATCCTGATTTCAAGCTCATCGATAAGCCGCGCACGCCGGCAGCGACGCTGACACAGGCCAGGCAGATCGCCAAGTCGGCCGGCGTGAAATTTTGCTACGTTGGCAATGTCCATGACAGCGAAGGGCAGACAACGTCCTGCCCCGCTTGTCAGCGGATTTTGATCCGCCGTTCATGGCATGAAGTTGTTGAAAACAACCTCGTGGGTAATCGCTGTCACTGCGGTGAATCCATCCCAGGCCGTTTCCACAGCGATCGCAAGTCCTTTCAACGGCGCCGCGCTGCATCGCGACTGCTGCAGCAGTGAGCCTCCGCGCAATCTCGCTGGCGCAAATTCAGATTTTGTGTTTTAAAGAGAACCGAGTCTTGTCCTGCAACCATGGCTAAAGCCAAGAAAAAAATCCGCAAAATCCGCCCTCATCTCGACATTCTCGAGGATATTAGCACTCTCATCAGTCACTCGCACGATCTGCAGGAGACGCTCGAGAGCATCGTCGCCACCGTCGCCGATCGAATGCAGACTGAGGTTTGCTCGATCTATATTCTCGACCGCGACAAGAATCGCCTGACGTTGCGCGCGACGATGGGATTGGATCCGGAGTCCGTTGGCAAAGTGTCGATGGGCACCGGCGAGGGTTTGACGGGATTGGTGATCGAAAGAATGAAGCCGGTCATGGTCGCCGATACGCTCGCGCACCCACGCTATAAGTATTTTCCTGAGACTCACGAGGAGCACTTTCACTCATTTCTTGGCGTGCCACTGATCGAGAGAAAAATGCCGCTTGGCGTCCTGGTCGTGCAAACCTCTCGCCGGCGCGAATTCTCGCGCGACGAAATCCGTCTGTTGACCACGATCTCGGCGCAGGCGGCGAGCATCATCGTGCAAGCCCGTCTTGCGGAATCGCTCCAGAACAAGGAACAAGAGCGCGAAATTCTGCAGAAGCGCATGAATGAGGCGATGCGCAAACTGCGCTCCTATGAGGGAAGTCGCCGGGACAAGCCAACGAAATCCAAACAGCACTGGCGCGGGCGCTTAAGCGGTTTGGCCGCTTCGCCGGGCTTCGGCCGCGGCAGGGCATTCGTTTTGGAGCCGCGCATGGATTTGAGCGCAATCAAAAAGAAAAAAGCTAGAAACCCGGAGCGGGAGATGGAACGCTTTCGCGGCGCCGTCGAGCGCGGGATCGAGCAGATCAGCATCGTCAAGAATCGGATGCAACAATTGATCTCCAAAGAGGAAAGCGCGATTTTCGACGTTTACCGTCTGATTCTCGAAGATCCCGCCATCATTCACCAGATTGAATCGCAGATTCTTCATGAAGGCTACGTCGCCGAGTACGCGGTGAAAGTCGTTTTCGAGCTCTACCTGCGGTCGATCGCGAATATCGACGACAACTACTTGCGCGAGCGCAGCACCGACGTCAAGGACGCCGCTCAAAGATTGCTCGAGAACCTGTCCGGCATGCCGGGCCAGCAATACGACGTCCCGGATGATGCCGTTTTAATTGCCGAAGATCTTTCCCCGGCCGATCTGAGTACGCTCGAAGGGGATAAGTTTAGAGGAATTGCGCTGGCGACCGGCGGCGTAACTTCCCATGCTTCAATTCTGGCGAAGTCTTTCGAGATTCCCAGCGTCGTCGCCGTCCAAGAACTCATGGAGTCCGTCCATCGGGGCGATATGCTGATCATCGACGGCAATGCCGGGAGCATCCACGTGAACCCAAACGCGGAGGTTATCCGCGAGTACGACCGTCTCGAGCGCGACTATGCCGATTTGAATCGTGAGCTTGGCGCGCTAAAAAATCTGCCGGCTGAAACCACCGACGGTCATCGCGTCTCTCTCTACGCCAATATAGGATTGCTGAGCGACGTGGCGTTTGCGCAGTTGCACGGCGCGCAGGGCGTCGGACTTTACCGCACCGAGATCCCGTTTCTATCCCATCGGGATTTTCCCAGCGAAGAAGAACAGTATTCGCTCTATTGTAAAGTCGTCGAAGGCATGGCCGGCAAACCCGTGACCATCAGGACCCTCGATATCGGTGCCGACAAGTATCCAAGTTACATGCGCAGCGTCGCCGCTGAGCCCAATCCGTTTCTAGGCTGGCGCTCCATACGTATTTCCCTAGAAATGGAGGAGATCTTCAAGACCCAGCTCCGGGCCATTCTTCGAGCCGGCGATCTTGGGCGGGTTCGCATGCTGATTCCAATGATTTCCAGCCTCGAAGAAATTTTAAAAGTTAAAGAAATCCTCGCCGAGGCCAAAAATGAGCTCGAACGGGAAGGCACGCCGTACGACCGCCAGATGGAGTTGGGTATCATGGTCGAAGTTCCCGCTGCGGTTCAGCTTGCCGAGCGTTTCTTGCGTGAAGTGGATTTTCTCAGCATCGGCACTAACGATCTCATCCAATACATTTTGGCCGTCGATCGCAGCAATCGCAGGGTCGCAAGTCTTTACGAGCCGTTGCATCCCGCAGTGCTTGCAGCCCTGAGCGCGACCATCGAAGCGGGGAAACGAGAGGGCAAACGGATCGGTATGTGCGGCGAGATGGCCGGCGATCCGCTATGCGCCGTGCTCCTGTTGGGCATGGGTTTGGAAGAGTTCAGCATGGGCTCTCTTTATATTCCCGTGATCAAGAAAGCCGTGCGTTCGATAAGCTATCAAGCTGCCAAGGCGGCTGCCGAAATCGTTCTGGAGATGGACACCATGGGCGAGATCAAACGCTATCTGTTTGAACAAATGCGCGACCTCGGTATGGTCGAACTATTGGAAATGTATCACTAATTTTGCGGATGGCAGGTTGCGATTGAGATCGCGGGTTGATTTCTTGCGGCGTAATGGTTAAAGTCAAGTTCGAACGATCGTTCGAATATTAGCCGAGAGGACCCTCATGACCAAAATTGCGACATTCGCCAACTGGATCGATTATTTTCATCACTGGCAGAAAGATATCGGCTACGACCCGGAACTGCTCGCTGGTTATAATTTTGAGACCAAGCTCGGCGAGTTGCACTCGCCAGATATCGAATTCGGTGACTTCAAGGGACAGCCAAAGTGGCAGCGGGTCACGCAGATTCCTAATCAATCAATTCGCGATGCCTTGATGAACTTGATCGTCTACCAGGGCGACACCGAATTCGCGTCGGTTGAACAGCAAAAAAACTTACTCGATACGGCACCGACGGATTACGACCGTCAGGCGTTGACCCGTGTCAATAGCGAGGAAATGCGTCACGGCTGGCAGATGTGTTACCTGCTGGTCAATTATTTCGGCGATTCCGGTAAATTGGAGGCTAGGAAACTTCTCGAGCGCCGCGCCTTTCGAGGAGACCGTTTGCTCGGTTCGTTCAACGCGCCGGTTAATAACTGGCTCGATTTCTTTACCTATACAGAATTCGTTGATCGCGACGGCAAATATCAGCTGACCATGTTGTCTCACTCTTCCTTCGCTCCGTTGGCCGAAAGCGTAACGGCCATGCTCAAGGAAGAATTTTTTCATATGTTCACCGGCCACACCGGCCTGACGCGCATACTTCGATCGGCAAAGATTCCCGTTCCAATCGTGCAAAAATACTTCAACAAGTGGTTGTCGACCGCTTATGACTTGTTCGGAACCGACCACTCTTCGTCGGCCCACTGGGCCTACGCCTGGGGCCTGAAAGGCCGTATGGATGAGCATGAAGCATCAGTTCCTGCGGAAAAAGATAAGCTCAACGATCTAGCGCGCAGCCACTATATGGTGGAAAGCGCCAAGTTGATCGACCAACTTAATCAGTTGATCCCAACGGATCAGCCCAAGCTCTACGCTCCCGATCTGAAGTTTAACCGCTCCATCGGCGAGTATGGCGGCAAGACTTACAGCGTGACCGGCGAATTGCTATCCGCCGGAGCGTATACTAGACATCTGGCCGAAGTTCTTCCCACGGAGAGCGATGAAAAGATATTGGCGAAGATCATCAAGGGCAAAGACTGGGTCACGCAGATGCAGATGAATTAGCATCGAAAGCGAGCTGCTGTTGCATCTCCCGACCTACACGAGTACTTAGACGGCAAGGAGAAATCAGTGAGCCGAGTGTGTCTTGTTTGTCAGAATATCGATTGTAAGTCGCGCGGTTCGGATCAGCTCATGGTCGAGCTCGAAAAGCGCATTGCCGCCAGGGGTCTGACCGACGTCGAAGTCAAGCCGTACATGTGCTTCGGTGCTTGCCAAGAGGGTCCCAACATCGTGCTCTATCCCGAGAAGAATTGGTACGCCAAGGTGAAAGTGGAAGACCTGGACGAGATCACGGAGCATCTTGCCGGCGGGCCTCATGTGCAACGCCTGGATACTATCGACTCATCACTCAAAGAACTCATCTACCAACTCCTCGATACGGGGGTCATCTAGTTCATGGAAGGCATCCTTTTTCCTCATGCCGTTCCCGAAGGGCGTGAGGGATTGGAGGAGTACCGCGCTCGCGGCGGTTACCAAGCCTTAGCCAAAGCCGTCAAGTCTCCTCCCGACGAAATTATTAAGATCGTCTCGGATGCCGGCCTGCGCGGCCGCGGTGGCGCGGGATTTCCGACCGGAAAAAAATGGCAGTTTGCTCGCGAAGCTCCGGGAGAGCCTCGCTATCTAGTATTGAACGGCGGCGAGGACGAACCCGGCAGCAAAAAAGACCGGGTGCTGCTAGAGATTCTTCCTCACCTGGTACTCGAAGGCACAATCCTCGGCGCCCATGCCATCGGCGCTGCGAAGGCTTATCTCTACATCAACGCGCGTTACGATGTTGCGACTCAAAGCATCAACGACGCGCTCACCGAAGCGAAGAGCGCCGGCTACTGGGGCGATAAGGTGTTCGGCAACGACTTTAGTCTCGACATCGAAGTCGTTGCCGCACCGCACAACTACGTCGCTGGCGAAGATACGGCGGTACTCGATGTCATCGAAGGGAAGAAGCCGCTGCCACGCCAAAAGCCGCCCTTTCCCGTGACTGTCGGTTTGTTCGGCAAACCGACGGCGGTCAATAACGTCGAGACCCTTGCCAACATTGCGCCGATCGTGCTTAAAGGCGCCGACTGGTATCGCAGGTTCGGCACCGCCGAGAGTTCGGGCACGATGATTTTTTCGCTCAATGATGATGTCAAGCGCCCGGGAGTTTATGAACTGCCCTTCGGCACACCGTTGCGCTACTTAATCGAAGAGTGCGGCGGCGGAATCAAGGGCGGCAAAAAGATCAAGGCGATCATGCCGGCGGCGCCGTCATCGGCCTTCCTGCCGGCGGATAAGCTCGATACGCCGCTGGATCACAACTCGATGCGCGATGCGGGTTCAGCGTTGGGCTGCGGTGTTGTGCGCTTAGTCGCAGAAGACAGTTGCATCGTCGAAGAAGTTTTGCAGATCGCGGAATTCTTCGCTGCGGAATCCTGCGGCCAGTGCCCAGCCTGCCGCATGGAGACCAATACCTTGGCCATGATGATGAAGAAGGTCCAAGCCGGACAAGGAGGCCAGCCGATGCTTGAGCAGTTCAGCAAGATCCTCGCTTTCAACAAGGGCAAAGGCTTCTGCAATCTGATCGCGATGCCCGGTCCGCCTATCGAGAGCGCGCTCAAGCTTTTTCCGGCCGACTTCGAAGCCCATCTCACCACGGGCAAGTGCCCGGCGTACTGAAACACGGTTGGTGTTTTGAGCGTAGCGCGCGAGGATCGAAGATCGAGGATGGAGGATGACATCTTCGATCTTCCATTCTCGATCCTCCATCTTCGTGCGTTGATTTACCGCCGTTGCGCCTCTTCCCTGAAAAATCCCAGCAGCCTTGCTCGTGAGCTGCTCTCCCACTCTTTTCCAGTATCGGTTGACGCTCTTTAGGGCCGCTTGATAGTATCCGCATCGAGTTATTAATAATTCGGCGACCAAAGTGGTCGGCTACGATAAGCGCACCTTCGGCGCGCTCAAAGAATTTAATCCATGCGACCGGTACCTCTGAAATGGCCCAACGATGCAAAAATTGCCGTGAGCTTTTTCGTCGCCTTCGAGGCTTTTGAGAAGTATTCTCAGTACCGCCAGGGCGGCGATAAACCGGACTACGCATCCCTCGCCTATGGCGAATATGGCGGCAAAGCCGGCATCTGGCGCATCATGGACGTCCTTGCGCGCAACGGCGTCAGCGGCACGATCGACACCAATGGCCGGGTCGCCGAAGATTTTCCGGACGCGCTAAGGGAACTCCACAACTCCGGTCATGAAATCGTCGGTCACGGCTGGGTCAATGACACGGCTCTAAGCTCACTGGACGCGGCCAAGGAAAGAGATCTCATCAAGCGAACTCTCGACAGCCTCGCGGCCGTGACCGGCAGACGCCCGGTGGGATGGGTCAGCCCCGGGCATAGAATCAACGAATACACCTTCGGTAACTTCGTTGCGGAAGGAATATTGTGGACCGGCGACTTGCCGGGACCCGATATTCCACAGCATCGCGTTGTCAATGGCAAAAAGCTGGTCATCATGCCGCGGCTCGATTACGCTAACGATCTTTCCCTCCTCTTTAACGCGAAAAATCCCGCGCGGTTTTATTTTGATAGCTTCAAAGCCGCTTTCGACTGTCTCTACGCCGAGGGCCAAGCGGGCGCGCCGAAGCTCATCGATTGTCTGGTCTACGCGCATATCGGCGGAAGGCCCAATATCATCGGCGTGATCGAGGAGTGTATTCGCTACGCCAAAGGATTCCCCGGCGTTTGGTGTTGCACTAAAGGCGAGATCGCCAAGTATTACCTCGACAACTACGTCGGCAATCGATAAAGGAACATTTCCAATGACGACCGCGGGAATCACCGATACATTTCTCGACGGGCTCAACTCGCGCGATCTGCTCTTAAAGCTTACTTGGGATGAGTGGCTAGCGATCCGGTCACCGTATGGCGATCGCGGTTTTACGGCTGCCGACTCTACCGTCCGCTACCAGCGCAACGGCTATGAGTGGGACATGCACGGCACGCTCTACTCACCTCGCGAGGAGACCGAGGCGCGCCGGGCCTTTGTTTTTTTTCATGGTGGCGCCGGTAGCGAAAAGATCATGGACCTAACGCCCGACGGGCGGCCTGGACTGGCGCGCGTGCTCGCTGCTCAGGGATTCAAGGTTTTGGCGCTCACCTATCCGGGCCACTATCCGCCCGGCGGGGTGTGGAAACAGCCCGTAGCCGGGCGTAATCCGATCTATCTTTTCGATCGTGACTTATCGCCGCAGGAAATTCTCGACCGCAATTTGAAATGCACATTCAATGTCATCCTCCAGGGCGCCGGACGGCTCACCGACCAACATCTCGCCGGGCGTGAGATCATCGCCTTCGGCCATTCCGCCGGCGGGCCGATGGCCGCCCATCTCACCCGCTTCTCCGAAAAAACCAAAGTCATCGGCATCGTCGGATTCGGCAGCGGCGGCCCCGACGGCTGGCGCAAGGAATGGCGTGACAAGACCGGCGCGGAAAAGTATGTCGAAAAACCGATCGATCACGTCTCCCGCCGATCGCCCGATTCATTCAAAGAGTCGGGTTATATCGATCCCGAAGATCTCACGCCGTGGGGCGGCGCCGACGAGTATATTCGCCTCATCAGCCCATTGCGCTCCCAGATGAAAACCAGCCTGTGCGATAATCAACACAACGCCGCCGTGGGCATTCTCGA
>JBOHVN010000077.1:0-6073 GCA_050735675.1 Binatia bacterium
ATCCGGACGATCTGATCATCCCCTCTGAAGCGCTAGCGCCCTTTTTACATGCGGTTAAAATACCGCGTGATTTGATCACATGTTAACGGCGGCCCGGTTTCAAAATTTGGCTCCCACTTCCTCCACGAAGCGCCGCAACGTAGCGCGTGTCTGCAAGTCGGGCAAGCTGCCGAGCGCAAAGTTACCAGCCAGGTCGGTCAAGTGCAGGCGCTCGCGCACGTGGGCGATTTTTTCCCGCACCTCCGCGGCGTCGCCCACCAGCACACGGTTCTGCTCGACGAGATCGTTAAAGGTAAGCTTGCGCATTTTGGCGCGGTGTTCGTCGTGGGTACGATAGGACTCCGGCTCGGGTATGCCTTCTGTAAGATTGCGCGCCTCGGCGGCCGCGGCGTGATAGGCGGCCAGCGCCGGTTCGGCGGTGGATCGCGCTTCGGCTGGATTCTCACCGACGTAAATATGGTACATGGCAATGATGCGGGTAGCATTCATATCATGCCCAGCCGCGCGCCGGGCGGTGAAATATAGCTCGACCATGGCGCGCAGCTCGTCTATCTCGTGCAAGAACGGGATCAGCATCATGTGAAAGCCGCTCCGCCCGGCGAATTCGAAGGATTCCGCCGTCGAAGTCGCACCCATCCAAACGGTGGGATAAGGCTTTTGCATGGGGCGCGGCAATAGCTCGACGTTATCGTAGCGGTAAGCTTTGCCGCTATGGCTGAACCTCGGCTCGCGCCACGCTTTGAGAATGATTTCCAAGTTTTCTTTAAACCGGTCGCGCAGCTCTTCGAGCGGCGTGCCAAAAGTAAGCGACTCGTATTTTATGAAGCCGTGGCCGATGCCGAAGTCGAGGCGGCCGCCGCTCAAGCAGTCAAGCGTCGCGTAGTCTTCGGCGATCCGCAGCGGATTGTGATAGGGCAGCAACGTCACCGCCGTGCCAATGCGAATCTTTGAGGTTGCTTGCGCGATGGCCGCGCCGATCACCGGCGGGCTGGATAATGTTCCGCCGAAGGAATGAAAATGGTGTTCGGCGAGCCAGACCGAATCGAAGCCTAATTCTTCTCCGTAAGCCGTCTGCTCGACGATCGAGTGCAGGCGGTCGGCGCCGTGCGCGTGATCGGCTGCAGTTAAAGAAGGTAGACAAAATATTCCGAAGCGCATGTTGTACTGATAGCTAAAAGTGATGTCTTAGAAGCTCGCAACATAATTCAAACGTCATTCCGGGCAAGCTGGCCAAAGCCAGCTCGACCCGGAATCCAGGAATTTCAAAGAAACCTAGATACCGGCTTCCGCCGGTATGACGGCTAAGAGCTGAACAATTTGTTTAACAAACTTCAGGGACAGCAAACTAACGCGATGCTCCAGAAGCGCTCTCGACCAAATGGCGGCTGAAAAACTCCATCGCTTTCGGCCATGACAGCGCCGCCGCATGCGGGCGGTAGTTGGCGGAACCGCTGTTGCAGAAAGCATGGGCCGCATTCGCGTACGTGTGAAACTCGTGAACCTTGCCAGAGCGTGTAAGCTCGGCATCGAGCTTGCGCATATCTTCCGGTGATGGATTTTTATCTTCAGCGCCGAAATGGCCCTGAATTGGGCAATTGATTTCACGCGTGCGATCGAAAGGAGTTGGTCCCTCGCCGAACGGCACCATCGTGCCACTGCCATAAAACATCACGCCGGCGGTTAAGTTTTTGCTCGCCGCCGACATCAGATAAACGATGCGCCCGCCCATGCAAAAGCCGACGATGCCGATCTTCCCTGCATCGACGCGCGGGAGGTTCTTGAGAAAACCGATCGCGCCCTCGACATCTCTGATGATCGAGGGATCGCGCACCCGCGCCTTGCGCGCCGCATTATCGTCTTTACAGTCGGGCCCGTCGCGATGATAAAGATCCGGCGCCACCGCAGCGTATCCTTGCAACGCTAGCATATGCGTCGTGTCTTTGATGAAATTTTCCAGCCCGGACTGCCCATGAACGACCACAATGCCCGGCACCGGCCCGCCGCTTTCAGGCACGCTCAAGTAAAGCGGCATTTTGTTGCCATCGATTTGTACACTTTCCCAAGAGCTTGGCATGGTTGACCTCCCCGTGAGTTGGCGTTTTGTAAATGAGTCTCGCTACATAATCACAGCCCTTCGCCGCGGGTCAAGGATCAGGCGAAACAATGTCTCCGCAAAGCCGCGCAGAGACGTAGCGTGCGCTTGCGCACAGGGCGACTCAGGTGCGCGGAGCGCACCCTGCTTACTCGTGAGTTTTGCACGATGCTTGAGAATTTTCGCAGCTTGCGTGAATTTTTGCAGGTAGGGGCGCAGCATGCTGCGCCCCTACAACGTTTGTGACGTTTGCGTTCTCTGCGGTTAATACGCTCTGGCTGCGGCTCTGCAACGCTGGGTTCTTCGGGGTAAGTTGATCGCCGGGTTTGACCTGGTCTCCAGCATGGCGATATATTCGGCTGGCAGGCGATGCTCCGTCCGATCAATCGAAAATCTAAAATCGCAAATCCAAAATACTAAGATGTTGTCTCAAGAAGAAAATGAACTGCTGACTCGAACCGGCCCCGGCACTCCCGGCGGCAATTTCTTGCGCCGATACTGGCAGCCTGTAGCTCTGGCGGAAGAATTGTCCGCCAACGGCGCGCCTCTGCCAGTGCGCATCATGAGCGAAGATCTCGTGCTTTTTCGCGACGACCAAGGCCAAATCGGCCTACTTGGCCTGCACTGCTCGCACCGCCGCGCCGACTTGAGTTACGGGCGTGTCGAGAACGGCGGCCTGCGCTGTCTTTATCACGGCTGGCTTTACGACCGGCACGGCAACTGTCTTGAACAACCCTGCGAGCCGCCGGGAAAACGGTTTTGCGAAAAAGTTCATCACCTGGCCTATCCATGCCAAGAGCGGTGCGGGATTATTTTCGCTTACATGGCACCGGGCGAACCGCCGCTCTTTCCAGCATATGAGCCGTTTCTTGCGCCGCCGCGCCACGTGCTCGTGACCAAAATTTTTCACGAGTGCAATTACTTTCAAGCCAACGAGGGCAACCTCGATCCCAGCCACGTATCCTATCTCCACCGCCAAGCAAATGTGCCGGAAAATTTGAAACGACCCGTCAAAGGAAGCGATGGCAAACTTCCTCTCGCACTGTACGAAGCCGACATGGCGCCCGAGATCGATGCCGAAGAGACCGATTACGGCGTACGGATCTTTTCGACGCGGAATACCGAAAAAGACCGGACTTTTTTTCGCGTGACGAATTTCATTCTGCCCAACAAGGCCACGATTCCCGGTCCCATGTCCGGCGACGGTTATAATCTCTACTGGCACGTGCCGATCGATGACACGTGCCACTGGCGCTATGACATCGTCTTTCGCCGCAGCGCGCCGATGGAAGAAAAGGACATCCAAAGAAATCAAGAAATTCTCGACGAGCTGACCCGGGACTACCGCCCGCTGCGCAATAAAGCGAATCGTTACCTGCAAGACCGCGAGTCGATGAAGACCTGGAGCTTCTCCGGCATGGGACGGATTTTCAACGTGCAGGACACCGCCATCGTCGAAGGCAGCGGAGCGATCGTCGACCGCACCCGGGAATTCCTCGGGCCAAGCGACCGGGCGATCATCGCCGCGCGCCGCCAAGTCTTACGGGCCATCCGCGACGTAGAAGCGGGAGGCGAAGCACCCCACGTGATTCGTAGCGCCGAAAAGAACCGCTTCCCGGATCTGATGGTGATTTCCGAAGTGATCACGGACGGAACCGATTGGCAGACTCACTGGAAAAACAAACTCGCCGCTCTGCGCTAGGGCAATTTTCGCGCCGATTCGGTATCACCGCGGAGGCGCCGAGGGCACGGAGGGGAGAGTTTGAAAATGAAAAACTCCGCGTACTCTGCGTCTCTGTGGTGAATACTCTTCTTCGTTTGGTGCTCTGCCGCGCAAGTTCCTTTGCGGTCACATGATCAAAATTCGTTATGCGGCGTCGAGATGGAAAAACTTGACGGCATTGCCCGCCACCATGGCGCGCTTCTCACTCTCCGGTACCCCGGCGAACTGTTCTTCAACCAACTCCAAGGACTTCGGCCAACGCGTGACAATGTGCGGGAAGTCGGTCGACCACATGATTTTGTCGACTCCGACCATGTGGCGGAGTTGAATGCCGACCGGATCATCGAACACGCCCCAGTGCGCGTGCTCGCGCAGATATTCGCTCGGCAGTTGCTTTAGCTTGGGCAGGCCGAGGAGCCGTTCGGCCCACGAAGAGTTCACTTTATAAGTCTGGTCCATCTGCTGGTAGAAGTAGGGAATCCAGCCGATGTTGTTTTCCGCCCAAAAGATCTGCAACTTCGGAAAACGGTCGAACACGCCCGTGAAGATCAACTGTGCCGCTTCCACCGCGCCGCAGTGATAGATCCCGTGGCGCGCCACGCGCTGGAGGAAATCGAACGGCCGCTCTTCACCCTGCGGATCCTTCGGATACTTCATTAGATAAACTTCGCGCTCCTCGGTGCGGCGCGGAAACGAAGTGTGGATCGTGATCGGCATATCCAAATCCAACGCCGCGGCGTAAAACTCATCATCCTCCGGCGTTGGATAACGTTTGCCGCTGGGAAACGTGTGCAGGCGCACCGCTTTGAATCCCTTTTCTCGGCAGCGCTTCATCTCGGCGATGTTTTCTTCGGCGCCGATGTCCGGCATGACCGCGACGCCGATCAACCGATCGGGATCCACAGCGCAGTATTCCTGGATAAAATAATCGTTGAAAGCCCGGATGAGCGCGAGAAAAGCGTCTTTGTCTTTAATCTTGGTGTTGCGCGCATCGCTAGCGAACAAGAGTTCGCCGTCGATGCCGTCGGCGTCTTGCTCTTTGATCCTTTGTTGCGGCGAGCCGGCGCCCACCGATGTTTCGAATTGCAAATGAACCGGATTGAATTCGTCGGCAGATTTCCCCGCAAACAAGCCGGTGCCCCGATATTCGAGCGGCTGGCCCTCTGCGATGATCGCATCGCGGTCGCCGGCGAGTTTGATACGCCGCGGCGCCCGGTCGCGATACTTCGCCGGCACCCGATGCGTCCAAGTTTCAGGCAGTGATTCGAAATGGCTGTCGGCTGAAAAAAATCGATACTCGCGCGTCATTCGAAGACTCCTCCCAAATCGAAGCCCGGTAGATTATCTCCGATGATTCTAGACAAAATGCAACAGCCTGACAGCAATATGACCACGTTTCAAAATCTGCAGTCGAGCGGCTGCCGGAAAACTTCAATCCGGCAATCGCGCTCGCGCCGCATCGGAGATCGCGACCACCGCGGGATGCCTGAGCTTTCGATCGAGCGAAACCGCGAAGAATCGCTCGCGCACGCCGCCGACTTGACCGATCACTTTAACATCGTATTTCCTTTCCACCTCGTCCTTTACTACGGACGGCGCGGCAAAAATGCCGAGCCCCTGCTGGCCGAAGACCATCAACAATGCACTGTCCTCGAATTCGGCGATGATCTTCGGTTGAATATTTTCGTGGTCCAGCCATTGGTCCAAAGAACGCCGGGAGGTCGTGTTGCGCGTCGGCAGCAACAACGGCGCGCCATCGAGCGAGCGGGGAAAACCGCGACGGTATTTCTCCGCCAGCTTCCTGCTGCCGAACAGCAACACATGACACTCGCCCAATAGATGGTGAAACGCTTTCACGTTGAGCGCCGGGCCGATGGGCGCGTCGGTCAGCACCACGTCGATATCGTGCACGGCCAACGCCGGCAGAAGGTCTTCGTTGGTGCCCTCGCGGCAAACGATGCGGTAGGGGTCTTTGAGCTTGAGCGCGGGCTCGATCAGTTGGTAGGCGACGAGTTTCGGCATCACGTCGGCAACCCCGACGGTGAGCCGCGCCAGGCGCCCCTCGGGCCTGCCCTTCAATGTGCCCAACATCTCCTGGCCCAGGGAAAAAATTTCGTCGGCGTACCGAAACACCAGTTTTCCGGTGTCCGTCAGCGTGAGATGGCGTCCGGCTTTACGAAATAGTTTTTCGCCGAGGGCGGTTTCCAACGACTTCAACTGGGCGCTCACGGTCGCCTGGGTGAGCCGCAGTTCTTCGC
>JBOHVN010000078.1:0-20268 GCA_050735675.1 Binatia bacterium
CTAGTTTCTGTCGCGAAACTCATGATTTCTTCGTTTCAAGCTTTATGGCATCGAAAAAAATGCTGAGTTATCAAGGGCGCCGCATCGTGACACCGGGTATAATAGGCAATTTCGCGACAGAAACTAGCTAGTAGGCCGTCCCTGAAGAATCACGAATCGGGCGCGCCGGTTCTGACTCCAACACGACTCGGTTGCTTCCTTGCAGACCGGGATTTCTTCGCCGTAGCTGATCGTTGATAGACGCCCGGCGGCCACTCCCAACGTCGCTAGATATTCCCGCGCCGCTTGAGCTCTTTTGGCGCCCAGGGCCAAGTTGTATTCGTTAGTGCCGCGATCGTCACAGTGGCCCTCGATCTCGACCCGCGCGGTTGAATTGTTCTTGAGCCAATCGGCGTTGGCGCGCAAAATCGTTCGCGCATCGGCGCTCAGATCATAACGGTCAAAATCGAAGTAAATGTCCTTCATCGGGCTTGACGCAGGGGTGACCGGCGACTTGCCTTCTTGCAGTTGTTTCAAGCTGGATGCTCCGGTATCCGATTCTCGGCCCGCTCCCCGGGCGCCTTCCCCGGTCCGTCCATCTGAGCCCGGTGACCCTGCCTCTGAGGTCGCGCCGGGCTTTGGGTCCGGCCCCGGAGTAGCGCTAGGCGCACATGCCGCCACAGTAAAGGCAAGAATGAAAAGATATTTGTAGCACGGCATTCTAAACAGTGAATTCATCGGACCTCCTGCATCTATGGGAACAGAGCGACTTCGAATTCAAGATGTGGAGTTGAAAATCAGTCTAACCGAGGGGACCAATTAGGTTTTGTATCATCCCCCCCGGAACCTGTCAATCTCCGTTGATTATCTCCCCCTGCTTGCATGACGTAAAGATGGTATCTGCCCGCTCGATTCGACGAAAAAGCGATAAACCTGCCATCGGGCGACCAAGTCGGATCCTCGCTATCGAACGATTCAGAGGTCAATTTGCGTGGTTCACCGCCGTCAACCGCGATGGTGAAAATCGTGAATCGGCCGCCGACCCGGCCGGTGTAAACTATCCGATCGCCTCTCGGCGACCACTCCGGAGAAGTGTTGTAACCGCCGCTGTAAGTAAGCCGGCGCGTCTTACCGCTCGCCAGATCGAGAAGATACAACTGCGGCGAACCGCTGCGGTCGGAAACGTAAACGATCTGCTTGCCGTCGGGCGACCAGGCCGGCGAAACCTCTATTCCCGGGTCTTGGGTCAGCCGGCGAATTAAATTGCCGCCGCGGTCAAGCAGGTAAAGGTTGGTGTTTCCGCCCGACTCCAATGTCGCGACGATCGATTGGCCGTCAGGCGAGATTTTGCCGCTGAGATATCTGCCGCCGCCGCGCGGCGTAAACTTAATCTCTTTGCCGCTGAATAGCTCGAACAGGTATAAAGTCTGATTACGGTCTTTAAATGATGAATAGAGAATCGAGCGGCCGTCGGGGCTCCAATCCGGCGAGAGATTGATTGTGTGATTATCGGTGACCTGAAATTTTTCACTGCCGTCGAGGTGGGACACATAGATCTCTTTGAAGCGTCCGCCGCTGTTGGAGACGTAAGCGATGCGCGTGTTAAAGACGCCAGGGATGCCCGTGAACTGATTGATAATCTCGTCGACAAATTTGTGCGCGATGCGGCGAAAATCTCTCACGCGGCCCGTGTAGCGCTTACCGATTCGCTCTTTGTTTTGATAAACGTCGAATAGCCTGAGCTCGACGGTAATTTCGTCGCCTTGAACGGAGAATCCGCCTTTGACCAATCCCTCGGCTCCGATGGTCGACCAGTCCTTGAAATCGAAGGTGCCGAGAGTGATGCCGCTTCCCTGCGAGGTCTCGATATAAGCCGAACGATCGATAACTTTGAACCAGCCGGATAGTTCGAGGTCGTGAACCATGGCATCGGCGATGCCGGTGGACAAGCGCCCGGACTCACCCGTATTCACACCTAAATTTTTCAACGGGGACACGGCGATGGGAAACCGCTGTCCGCCTTGCCCGACGATTTCGCCGGTAACTGCCGCTGCGGCCTGAGCAACTCTTGGCAGGATCAACAAACACAAAATTGCTACGAAGATTTTTCTCATCTGTTTAGGCTCCCAGATCTCGCGGCCGAAAGGTCAATTCCACGTCAGCAAAATCGCTGCGATAACTCTCCGGCGGCGCCGCCAATGGATTGGATTTTTTCACCGCCCGCAACACCGACTCGTCGTAAGTCGGATCTCCTGATGGTTGAACGATTTTGAGCCCAAAAATTTCACCGTTTTCCTTGATACCGAAATGAACCACCACTTTCAAATTAGTCCTTTGGCCGACCCAGGCCCAGTTTTCTTTGATCGTTGCGAGCATGCGGTTTTGATAAATAATAAAATCCATCCCTTTGACGATTCCGGGTCCGCCGCGCCCGCCGGCCCCGATGGCCGCCGCGCCCTCGCCTTCGCCCGATCCGGCGCTCAACACTTCTCCCTTTGACGGCTTCTGGGCATTTTCGGTTCGAGTTTTAGCCCGATCTACCGCGGATTGGATCAATCTCTCGCGCACGCTACCGGCCGATGCGGTTTCGCTCTTGGTTGCTTCTCTCGCTTCTGGTTTGACTTCTTTAGGCGGCTCTTTCCTGATTGTTTCCGTTTTTGCCGGTTCGGTCTTGGCTTTCTCCTTTAAGACGATTTTTTCCTCTGCGGCTGGCTTCGGCTCCGCAGCCTTGGGCTTAGGCTTTTCTTCCTTTTCAACCTTCTCCTTCTTCACTTCTTTCTTAACTTCCGGGACCGGAGCGCTTCGATCGGCTTCAGGAATCTTAGCGGGCGGCTTGGGCGCGGGAGTTAATTGCGTGCCGAAATTGGCCCGGCCGATTTTCTCGCCGCCGACAAGATCGACGGTGTAGACCGGGACGGGTCGAGTTTCCGACGGCAACATGGGTGCTAAAAAAATTGCCGCGATTAACACCAAGTGCAACAGCAGCGAAAACACGAACCACTTTGGCAAGCGTTCTCCCGAGCCGATCGCCGGATACGATCGCTCGCGCATGCTAATCGTCGGCGTTGGACTTCCCTCTGCCACGCGCGGCTATCCTTCTTCCGGCCGGGTAACCATGCCCAGTCTTTCGATACCGGCCTGCTTGATCTCGGCAATAGTTTTCATGACAACACCGTAGCGCACGTCCTGATCCGCCCGCAGATAGACTTGTTTGTTGGCGTCGAGTTTTTTGATTCCGCGAAGCTTCGCGCCCAGTTCCGACAAGGACATGGCATTGTCGTTGAGATAAATCTTGCCGTTTTTCGCCACGGTCACAACTAAGTGCTCCTCGGTGCCGGGAATAGCGCCGGACCGCGCCTGCGGCAGATTGACCTGTACGCCCTGTTGGATGATCGGCGCGGTCACCATGAAAATGACCAGCAGCACTAACATCACGTCCACGAGCGGAGTCACGTTGATCTGCGAAATGGTCGTGCTTTCACGCTGCGACGATGCGTCCATAGCCATAAAAATACCTCGTCATTTCAACTCAGGCTCAAACCTTACTGCGCAATCGGCTAAGCTTCGATCGCGTCGAGGCGAAGCCTTCGCATGTCTTGGCCTTCTCCTGCCCCGCTCAGATTCCACCCGATCAACCCGCATGCGCTAGGTCGCTTAGATTATACCTTGTTATTTGATTACTTGAAGAAGTGGCGCTCGGCGATATTGAGAAACTCGTGGGAAAAATTGTCCATCTCAACGGCGAGCACCTTGATTTGTTGGACAAAAAAGTTGTAGGCCATCAGCGCCGGTATCGCCGCCGCCAGGCCGACCGCGGTGGCGATCAACGCTTCCGCGATACCGGGTGCGACGGCCTGAATGCTCGATGAATGCGTTACGCTCAGGCCTCGAAACGCGTTCATGATTCCCCAAACTGTACCGAATAATCCGACGAACGGCGCCGAGCTTGCCGTGGTCGCCAGAAACGAACAATATTTCTCCAATTTGGTCGTCTCGACGCTGGTGGCTCGCTTCATGGCGCGCGCGACGTTGTCCACGCCGCCCAATTCAGTCGTTAGGTTGTCCCCGGGCGATGATTCCTTCTTGGAGCGTGATACTCGAATCAACTCTTCGTAACCGGAGCGGAAGACTTGGCCGACGGGACTGGCCGTGAGCTCGCGACTAGCATCGTGAATCGATGACAGATTGCGCCGCTCCCAGAAAATCTCGATGAATCTCTCCGATTCGCGCTTGGCACAACGGATTTGCCGGTATTTGTAAGCGATGATTCCCCAACTCAACACCGAAAATAACACCAACAGATAGAGCACCCCTTGGACAACCAACCCAGATCCGCGAACGAGATCGAGAATGCTGTGTTGCTGCGCTAGTGTGAGACCGTCTTGAACCAACAATTGAAATGACCAAAGGAAAGACATCGCGGATAATGTGCGGTTATTTGAAAAAGTATTACAAGCCTAGTAATTAGTCAATTACGAATTAACAATTTCGTTAAATTTTCGAACCGGACAATCACATGATACGAAAACTGGCCGATTTGGAACTTCGAGGCAAGACGGCGTTTGTTCGCGTCGACTTCAACGTGCCGATCGATCAAGGCAGGATTACCGAGCCTCATCGCATTGACAGCGCGCTGCCGACAATCCGTTTCATCTTGGAGCGCGCCAGGAAAGTCGTGATCGCTTCTCACTTGGGCCGTCCCGATGGCAAGCCAGTCGCCAAGTATAGCCTGGCGCCGCTGCGTGAATACTTACAGCGCGCGCTGAACCAGCCCGTTGTTTTGGCGCCGGATTGTATCGGCGTCGAGGTCGAGCGCCTCGTCCAAGATCAGAGCAAACGGGTCGTTCTCTTGGAGAATCTGCGTTTTCATCAGGAAGAAGAGAGAAACGATCGAGGCTTCTCTCGGGCCCTGGCATCGCTCGCCGACGTTTATGTGAGCGACGCCTTCGGCGCGGCCCATCGTGCCCACGCCTCCATCGCCGGCATGGCAACATTCTTTCGGGAAAAAGCCGCCGGCCTTCTGCTACAAAAAGAACTTGATTATCTCACGCCAATTCTCACCGATCCGGCAAAACCCTTCGTAACGATTTTGGGCGGCGCTAAGGTTTCCGACAAGATCGGTGTGATCAGAAATCTACTGCCGAAAGTCGACGCGCTGCTTATCGGCGGCGGCATGGCCTACACGTTTCTCAAGGCGCAAGGAATTGATGTGGGTAAATCGTTGCTCGAGCAAGACAAGATCGGCCTCGCCGACGATATTTTGATAGAAGCCTCCGCACACGGCGTGCGGCTTTTATTGCCCGTTGATCACGTCACCGGCGACAGCGAAAAGAAAAATCCCACAACCTGTCGCGGGTCGGTTCCGGCCGAGCGCCTGGGATTGGATATCGGACCCGAGACTGCCGCACTATTCGCCGACGAAATCGGCCGAGCCAAAATCGTGCTCTGGAATGGCCCGGTCGGCCTCTTCGAGGTTCCGCCCTACGATCAGGGAAGCCGCATCTTGGCCAAGACCTTAGCTGGTCATTATCCACGCGTCGTCAGCATTATCGCCGGCGGCGACACCGTTGCCGCGGTCACGGCGTCCGGTGTGGAAGACAAAATCAGTCACTTATCTACCGGCGGTGGCGCAACTCTCGAGTTCCTCGAGGGCAAAAAGCTGCCCGGCATTAAAGCGCTGGAGAACGGTCAATGATACCCCCTTTGGTTGTGGGGAATTGGAAAATGCACGGTGGCCAGGCCACCGGCGCCGCGCTCGCTCGTCAAATCGTTCGCGGTCTGCAAAAACCACCGGCGAGCGCGCAAGTCGTGCTGGCGCCGCCTTTCACGGCGTTATCCGCGGTCAAGAAAGTCGTCCAAAAAAGCCCAGTGCAAATCGCCGCGCAGAACAGCCACTGGCAAGATAGCGGCCCGTTCACCGGCGAGATTAGCGCGGCGATGCTGGCCGAGATCGGCTGCGAATTCGTCATTATCGGCCACTCGGAAAGGCGCCACATATTCCACGAAAGCGATGAGAGGATCGCCCAAAAAGTTATTCCCGTGATCAAGCACGGCATGCGGCCGATCCTTTGTGTCGGCGAAACCATCGACGAACGGCGCGCTGAACAAACGTCGGCGGTCATCACGCGCCAGCTCGACTCCGCGTTGAAGGATGTCGCCAAAGATGATATAGAAAACATCGAAATCGCCTACGAGCCGGTATGGGCGATCGGTACAGGGCACAACGCAACCGCCGAGCAGATTCGCGACACTCACGCACAGATCAGAAATTTTCTCAACGATCGTTTTGATAACGTTAAGGGGCAGCAAATGCGGATTCTCTACGGCGGGAGCGTCAAACCGGAAAACGCCGGCATGCTGGCTCAAATCGACGAACTGAACGGACTTTTAGTCGGGGGGGCCAGCCTAACGGCCGAGTCATTTCTGCCGATCGTGCGGGCCTTTTCTAACAGGTAAGCGGGTTATGATTATTGCGATAACAGTGCTGCACATTCTCGTCAGTATCGGTTTAATACTTGTGGTGCTGCTACAAACCGGCAAAGGAGCGGAAGTTGGCGCTGTATTCGGGGGCTCCAGCTCGACAATCTTCGGCAGCAGCGGCGCGGGCAATTTTTTGACTCGCCTCACCACCGTAATGGCAATCGTGTTCATGGCGACATCGCTAACTCTAGGTTACTTCACCGCGCGCAGACCTTCGGCAACAATTTTTGACAATCGTACCCCAGCGGCGGAACCTCGTGCGCCAGTTGTGCCGCCAACGCCGCAGCAACAACAAGGCGCTCCAGCCGGCGGCGCGCAGTCAACTCCCACAGCGCCGGACAAAACTCAATCAGAAAAACCAGCTACACCATAACTACGAAAATGCGAGGGTGGCGGAATCGGCAGACGCGCTAGTTTGAGGGGCTAGTGCTCGAAAGAGCGTAGGGGTTCAAATCCCCTCCCTCGCACCAAACTAAGGAATTCAAACACTCGGGTTCTTTTCCTTCACTACAGGCTCCTCACAGGCCCAATCTCCACAGTTGGCGGATCTCGGTGGAGATTCGCTCCTCCGCCGTTGACGCGACCCAGGTTGTTCAGATTTGCTCACCTGCCATGCGCACAAATTCACCTGACGCTAGCCATTTTTGTCATACCAAGTGCGACGCTGGCGATTTTTGACCAGTGAGGATTTGCTCGTCCTGGTAGGAATTCACGAGAGCCTTTGTAAATTGAATACTTACGCTTAGGGCTAAGGGTGGCATATGGCTTGCTCGTTTTATCGTCCCTTAGGAGCAAAGAACATGAAAAAGCCCGACAGCGCTATCAAGCTTTTAACCCTTGCCGAAGCCGCAAGCATTCTAAAAATTTCCAAGCGAACTTTACATCGAATGATCCAAAATCGGCAGATCCCGGCTTTCAAGGTCGGTGGCCAGTGGCGTATTTTGGAAAGCCGCTTCCAAGAATGGGTGCAAGAGGAAGAAAATACCGCTCCGAAAGCCGGTTAATGTACTACGATCATAAGGATCGTTCCTGCCGCCTTAACGCCGTGACGTTACAAAAGTAACGAATTTTCTCTACCCAGACCCTACTTCAGCCAGTCCCCTGCTTCCCGCAGACTGAATACGCCGATTGTCGGCTAACAGCGGCAATACGGTGTGATTTGAACCGAGCTCGGCCCTGGCTCGCTTGCATGGAACGCCGAGAGCACTCAAAAAGTCACGCTGAAGCGCAGCGGCTACTGCGTAGGCAACTCAACTCGAAACGCAGTGCCCTTTCCCAAAGTGCTCGACACCGTTACGTTTCCACCCAAGAGCTCAGTGAATGCCTTGACTATATAAAGACCCATACCGATACCGCTCTGAGTCCGGGTTCTAGTGGCATCGACCTGCCAAAATTTGTCGAAGACAAACGGCAACTGGCTAGGCTCGATACCGATGCCAGTGTCCGATACCGTGAAAACCATTCTTTGATAATTTGGATTGTGTCTTGCCGAGACACGGACTTCGCCTGACTCGGTAAATTTCAACGCGTTATTGATCAAGTTAAGGAGTATGATTTTCAGTTTGCCAGGATCCGCCATCACCACCGGCAGCGGTGCCGGGTAATCCCACTCTAAGGTAACGTTCGGATTGAGTACCAGCCCCTCGGAATTCTGTTTTAATTGGCCAAGGAACTCGGACAAGACGATCTCTTCGCGATGCGCGGCTACGGCGCCGGTTTCGACACTCGCCGAATCCAAAATAACGTCGACAATGTTCGCGAGATTCTCGGTCTGGCGCAGTACTTTCGCCAACGCCTCGTCTTGATCTCGGTTGATCTTCCCAAGCGCGCAGCCTCGGAGGGCCTGGGTATAGCTCGCGATGACCGTAAGCGGGGTCTTAAGCTCGTGGGAGAGAATGTTGAGCAGCTCGGTTTTGGCCTGGCTTCTCTGTTCCGCCCGTTCTTTGAGCATCCGCTGGGTGCGCACGAGGTGGGAGAAATGACCGTAGAACAACCCCACGACGAACAAGAAAACCAACTGCAGGTATCTTGCGGGTTGAAGATCCGAAGCGTCGAAAAAAAATCCTGCAAAAGCGAAAGGCGCCACGAACGACACGATGGCGATCATGCGCGTGTTCTCGAAGATGCAGCAAATGATGATGAGCAGAAAGTAAGCGAGAAAAAAATTCGTTTCGGTCTGGCCGTTGACCATCAGCGAAGCGGTCAAGACCAGCGTGTCCAGCCCGATCAGGACAACATTGAAGGTCAGTTTGCGGAACGCCGATTCATCGACAAAGTATAAACCGACGTTCGACAGAGCATAGAGCACGACCAAGGCGTCAAACAGCGAGCCCATCGGCAAAGGGCCAGTGCGAAACAGTACCAATGACGCGCTGATCAGCACCACCGGCCAGCGAATCAGTATGACCATCGCTTTGGTCGATGTGGCAATTGAAGCCTGTATGAAAGATTGGCCCGACGCGAGGGTCTCAACCTGAGGATTGTATTGCATCGGCGAGCCTCACCGCGGCGCAAACCTCTGCCGTGCCCGAATCGAACCAATTCGTGCTCGGTGTAACGTTGACGAGAATCGGCTCAGCGAGCGTTTTTCTGGTCTGACTTGCCAAACCCATAGCTGTCCCAATTCGTCAGCACCCGCTCTTGCACGTCGGCCGGCCAAAGATTCTCAAAACTCGCCTTCACTGGGATACTTTCCTGGGGCCAATCTTTCGGCCAGGTGCAGTCGAAGATCACCCCGGCAGCGTCGCCGATCAGTCGTTCTTTGGGCGGCAAAAATGGCAGGAGTACAGGGAAACCGGGGATATGCGGTACCGGGTGAATGCCGTTGACGGGGTGGCACTTGGTCGTGATTGCGTGCAGCACCTCGTCCATATTGGTGGGATCCACGTCCGGCTCGACGATTACGATGAAGTAAGTAAACAGACCGGGCTTGGTCGCCCAGACTGCATGCGCGACGCGCCGAGCAAAGTTCACGAACGGAACCTCGGTCGATACGACGCACATGTGGCCGACGCCGAATGGCGGACAGAACACGCTTTTGACCGGCAGGCCGAGTTTTTTGAGCTCCGAATAAATTTCGGCGCCCTTGATCAGTGCTGTCGCGGTCTGGCCCTCATGCACCGGCATGCCCATGTTGGAGAACGGCAGAATCGGATCATTGCGATACGTGATCGCCTTGATTTTGAGAACCGGCTTGGGTGATGACTTGCCGGCTTCGTAACCCATATACTCGCCGAACGGTCCTTCGACCATTCGCTCGTGCGGCAATACTTCGCCCTCGATGATGATTTCCGCAGAAGCCGGCACTTCCAGATCCACTGTCTCGCATTTGACCAGAGAAATCGGCGCGCCTTGCAGCGCGCCTGCGACTTCAACCTCGTTCACGTAAGGCGGCAGCATCACGCAGCTCACCAGCGGAATCACCGGCTGCCCGCCGATGGCGACCGCCACGGGCATCGGCTTATTCATCGCCTCATACTTTTGGTACATCTGACCAATGTGCTGCTGCATCGGAAATAAACAGCCGAGCGTGTTGCGATCATGGACCATCAAACGGTACATGCCCCAATTGACCCACGAGCTATCCGGATCTTTGGTAATGACCGTATGCCAGGTCCCAATGTAGCGGCCGCCGTCGCCACCGTGAATTAGCGGAATGGGAAATTTGAGCACGTCCACGGCGTCGCCGATGTCGACGTTTTCTTTGCACGGGCCGGTCTTAGCCAACGAGGGAGGGATAAATTTTTCCTTGCGTTTTAGATAGGTCGCCATGATCTCCTGGGGCGAAGAGCCGGGCGCCATGTGCATCGCGAGAGCCGTACGGGCAAACACGCCGTGGCCCGGCCGTTTGCTCGTTCCGAGCGGCGCGCCCAGGGCGCGAAAACCTTTGGAATAGCCCTTGACCTTTTCAAACAGCGCGGCGGGAGCGCCGAGATCGTAAACTCGCCGGGTGATCGCTCCCATTTCCAGATTCCAGTCTACCTCGACGCCGATCCGTTGCATCTCCTGGTATTCTTCCAGGATGTCGAGATAGTCTCTCAGATCGTCGATTTGCATAGAAAAACTCCTCATTGCGGGAACAAAAACTGGCTAGCTCACAGGCAAACTGAGGTTCGATCGTTAAAGCTTAAACTATTTTATAGCAGACCTAAATGCTTGAAGGCAAAACATTTTAAACCATCATTTCAGCTGCGTGTAGCTAAAAAACGTAGACAAACTTTATATAGTGAATTATAGTTCGAGCTTCGTATCAACCGACAAAAGGGGGACCCCTATGGCAGAAACGAACAGACCCAGCGGCTTACCGGCGGATCTTGGCGCATACCTTGGCCCCGGCACGAAGCTCAACGGCAAACTACATTTCGACGGTCAAGCGACCATCGACGGAGAGGTCGAAGGCGAGATCGTTGCCCAGGCCCACGTGACGGTCGGCCAACAAGCTACCATCAAAGGCAAGATTTCTGCGGCGTCGATTCTGGTCCAGGGGAAAGTCATGGCGGACGTTCAGGCCGACAAGAGACTCGAAGTCCAACCACCCGGTTCCGTCGTCGGCGACGTTACCACGCAAAGCTTGGTGATCGGCGACGGCGCGATTCTCGAAGGCCATGTTTCGATGAAAAAGAACGAGGGGCGAGTGCTGCCCCTGCGTCAAGACGCTAAGAAGGAAAGCGCTTCGTCGACGAGCTAATCGGCGAACAACGGCACGATCTTTCTCTCCTTTGCGATCACCAAACCGCGCGCCGTAATGCGCAGCGCGGGCAAAGTCGTAAACGGTAAAAAATTCAACGCAAAAATGGGCTTGTCGAAAGACGAGCCCATCGTTTTGAGACGCGCCTGAATCCGTCTGAGCCCATCTCCGACCTGGCGCCACGGCTGCAGCGAGAATAGGCCGCCCAACGGAAAGTCGATCCTTTCCAAGATCTCGCCTTTTTCGACGATCGCGATTCCCCCGCCCGCTTCGAGCAGCGCGTTGGCGCAACGCGCCATATCGCGATCGTCGCCGCCAACAATCATCAGCGCGTTTTCGTCCAGGTTAGTCGTCAAACCGACGGCACCTACCCTGGCTCCGAACCCCGTGAGAAAGCCGAAAGCCACCTCGGATGAATTTTGATGTCGGTCGAACATCGCGACTTTCAGAATATCGTCCGCTGGATTGGCCGCAACAATTCCGGCCGGCGCGCTAAATTGAATAATGCGCTCGGCAGTGATGTTTTGATTGATGAGTTCCATGACGCGAACTCTTGGCGCGGGCACTGCGCTGGTAATTCTGAAGGTCTCAGGGGTTACCGCCCTTCCTACGCGCAGCGAATGCATCATGTCGCGGGGCGGATCCGTCGGCCGCTGCTTCACCACGGATTCGCCGCTGCGCGCCGCGATTTTGCCGCCGACGAACACCTCGCCCACACGACACCGCTCCAGGTTATCGATCAACACGAGATCAGCAAAACGGCCCGGCGCGATGCCGCCGATGTCCCGCTCTAATCCGGAATACGTTGCGGGATTCAGCGTCACCGCTTGAAGCGCTTGCATGGGCGCAAGCCCAAGCGCGATCGCGCGGCGCACCACGTGGTCCATGTGGCCGCGCTCTTCCACGTCATCGGGCGACATGCTGTCGGTGACGAGAATCAGGCGCTGCAGGCTGGCGCCCGAAGCAATCAGCGCTGGCAAGGTCGCTTCGAGATCCTGGCGCAGTGAACCTTCGCGCAGCATCGTCCAGTAGCCCAGGCGCAAGCGTTCGAGCGCGTCCTCAAAACGTATCGGCTCATGGCAGGAGGAAACACCCACTGCCGCAACGGCGCATAATTTTTGATCGCGCGCTCCCGCCGTGTGCCCGTGAATGATCTGGCCGTTTCGGTTCGCCAGCGCCAGACGCTCGAGAATCTCGTCATCGCGTTGAATCAATCGCAGCCACGACACGATCTCGCCCATGCCTAGCACGCGCGGATCCGCGAGCGCCGCAGCGATTTCATCATTCGAAAATGTCGCCGTGTTGCAGAGCAGCGGGTCCTGGGGCGCGACCATCGGGACCAGCGTGTAGACGCGCAGCGGGTGTCTCGCGACTTCGTCGAGGAAAAAATTCATTCCGCGCGCGCCGAATACGGTCGCCAACTCGTCGCACGAAGCGACGACCGCGGTGGTGCCGCGCGGCAGAAACGACTGTAGATTTTCGAATGGCCGGGCGTAGTGACCGATGTGTGTGTGGCCATCGATAAAGCCGGGCGCAACGTACGCACCCGAAGCATCGATCACTTCCGTCGCATCTCCGCGCGCGTGTTTCGCGTTCGGCCCGACGTAGCAGATCCGGCCGTCGACCACGGCGATCTCCATCCCGTCGAGTAGCTCGCCCGAGTAGACATTCACGAGCTTGCCGCCGGCGATGATGAGATCGGCCGGCATCTCGCCCAGCGCGCCGCGAATCAATCTCGCGGATTCTTCCTTGGAAAGCGCCATGACCCGGTTTTTAACATGAAGCCGTGGGCGTTACCAAAGCTTGCGGTTGTCGCCAATATCAGCGGCTCAGCTGTCCTTAGGCGCTGCAACATTAGCAGATTGCTGAAAAACTCTGATTGCAGGCTGCTCAAAAAGATCTCAGAGGCGAGGCGCGCGAAAAATCGATCCTTCGACACGGCTCAGGACAGGCTAGGCGGAGGCGTACTTAACAGTACGTTGTAGCGAGGCGATTGAGCGCAACGAAGCATATGAGTCTTTTTCAGCAGCCTACCAGCCTAGTATCCGAGGCAGGCTGGAGATATATTGTGAAGCAATCTTTCGCCTGCTGCCTCCGCATGAATCGACTCGCTGGCTCAACTCCCGTGCTGCTGATCATGCTGCTGTGCGTCGCGCTCGATCAAGCGACCAAGTGGCTGGCGAAGAAGTATCTTGCGCCGGATGGCTTCATCTCCTTTGCCGGCGACATTTTTCGATTGCAATACGCCGAGAACACCGGGGCCTTCCTCGGTCTCGGCTCATCCTTGCCGCAATCCTGGCGCCATATCGTGTTCACCGTCTTCGTCGGTCTGTTTCTAATGGCGCTGCTCGCTTATGTTCTATTCAATCGCACCCTGCCCTCCGCCTGCCTTGCCTATTTAGCGCTGGTCTGCGGCGGCGGCTTGAGCAATTTGATCGATCGCATTGCTTACGACGGGCGCGTCGTAGATTTTTTTAACCTTGGCATCGGCCAGGTTCGGACGGGGATTTTCAACGTCGCCGACATGGCGATCACCGCGGGCGCGGTTCTTTTGGCGGTTGACAGCCTGAAAAGGAAACCGCAAGAACGCTCCGTCGCTTAGGCGCATGCCCTATTACATATTCATCGGACCCGCGATTTCTGGAGGACGTTCATGCCCTGGATACACCTGTTCATCGCCGGCCTTTTAGAAATGTTTTGGGCGATCAGCCTCAAGTACACTGGCGGCTTTTCCAAGCTCTGGCCGAGCGTGCTGACGATCTGCGGTATGATCGCCAGTTTCTATTTTCTCGCCCAGGCGCTCAAGACCATACCGGTCGGGACCGGCTACGCCGTGTGGACCGGCATCGGCGCCGCCGGCACGGCGATTCTTGGAATCTTTCTCTTTGGAGAATCCGCCGCCCCTTCCCGGCTCGCCTGCATCGGCCTCATTGTCGCCGGCATCATTGGCCTCAAATTGACAACGAGTTAGTGCGCAAGTGGAGGTTGTTAATTTGACTTCGCTCGATCAAGCAAATATCTTTTCGATTCGAGAGGTAAAATTATGATCATCGACTGTCACGCTCATCTAGTCCCGCAAAGCTGGCATCATCCGAAATCGCCGAAATCGATCTTCGACCTGCCCGGTTTGTTCGAAGAACAGGACAAGGCCGGCGTCGATATCACCGTCTTCGGCAACAACTGGATCCGTTCACCGGATGGTTATGATCCCTTAAGAGTCGTCCAGGAGTTCAACGCCCACGCCGCCGAGCTGACCGCCAAGCATCCCAAGCGCTTGCTCGGTCTTGCCTGCTCGGTGCCTTATGACAACGACAAGATTCTTAAAGAAACCGAAAGGGCGATCCGCGAATACAAGCTCAAGGGCATCATGATCGGTTCGAGCACCAACGGCGAGTACCTGGACTCGCCGCGGGCGACGCCGTTTTTTGAGTTAGTTAGCGAGCTCGATGTGCCGCTGTTCGTGCACCCACCGAAGTTCACCATCGGCAACGAGAAGATGGAGATGTTCCGCTTGCCCGAGTTGCTTGGCAGGCCGTTCGATACGACCATGGCCTTGACTCGGTTCATCTTCACCGGCGGATTCGAAAAATTTCCAAAACTCAAAATGGTGTGCGCCCACGTCGGCGGCGCCCTGGCCATGCTAGCGGGGCGCTATGGCTTTGGCTACGAGCTTAGAAAAGACATGAGCTTCGGCCCCTGGGAGCCGGACGTGATGACGCGCCCGCCGGCGAGCTACATGAAGCAGCTCTACTTCGACACAGTCTGCTATCATCCGCCGGCGGTGCAGTGCGCCATCGACACCATCGGCGTCGACCACGTCGTTTTCGGCAGCGACTCGCCGCCGGTGCCACTGCCGCTCGCGCGCGCCGTGGATACCGTCAAACAACTGAAAATTTCAGAAGACGACAAGCAGAGGATTTTGGGCGGCAACGCGGCCAAGCTACTCGGCTTGGGCGCATGAGCCGAATTACGACTTGAATTTGTTGCAACCTAGCCGGGACCCGGCACATCTAAAGGGTTCGAAAGGAACGAAACCCAATGGCCAAACAGTTAGGTCCCGGTGACCCATTTCCAAACTACACGGTGCCAACCGCCGACGGCAGCAGGTTGAATATTCCGGCGGATCTTAAAGGCGAGTATGCGGTCGTTATCTTCTATCGCGGCATCTGGTGACCCTACTGCGTCCGGCAGGTCGCCAACTTTCAGAACGGCGCGGCATCATCCACGCCACCAATTTCACCATCGACTCGGACGGTAAAGTTCTTCAGGCCTGTTTCGCCACGGGTGCCATCGGACGCATCACCGCAACCGACGCTTTGAGTTCGATTCGTGGCACAAAAAAGAGAAAAGCCCAAGGTGGTTAAGCGCAAAGCGCAAATCTGTCATTTCGAAAACGGAGCCGAGATAGACTCAGATTTCTCACGGAGTTGACCCTGAGAGCATTCGCGGGTTATTGACTTGACATCCACATAGCAGCACAGTCGAAGAGTTCCAGATTGGCAGGACAAGAGCGGCTGCAAACGTTAGAATCCGCTGCCGGCAACTTCAGCAATAACCCGCAGCGCCGATTCGATGTCAGCCCGATCCACATCCACGTGAGTCACCATCCGCACCCGGCGCGTATCAACGGCCCCGCCGAGCACTTCGCGCTCACCGAGCTGTTTTAGAAACGCCGTTGAACTTCGTCCCGTGGCACCGACGTCGAAGATAACTATATTGGTTTGAACTTTCTCAGGGCGAATTTTGATGCCGCGGATTTGCGCCAGTCCCCGAGCCAAGACTTGAGCGTTGTCATGATCGATGTGCAGCCGCTTCGGCCCCTCTTCCAGCGCGACCAGCGCCGCGGCCGCTAGCACACCCGCCTGACGCATGCCGCCGCCGAGCATTTTGCGAATCACCCGGCAGCGCTCGATCAAATCCTTCGATCCGACAATCATCGAGCCGACCGGAGCGCCGAGACCTTTGCTGAAGCAGAATTGCACGGAGTCGAATTTCTCCGTCATCGCCGCAATGTTTTCTCTTAAATAAGTAGCCGCGTTAAACACCCGCGCGCCGTCGAGGTGAACTCTTAATCCGGCTTCATGTGCTTTATCGCAAATCTCGTGAGCCAAGCGAGTCGGATAAACCGTGCCGCCGGCCATGTTGTGGGTATTTTCCAAAGCGACCAGCGCCGTTTGTGGGCGATAGTAGGCATTTTCGCGGATCGCCGGCGCGATCTGCTCCCAGGATAGGATGCCGTCTTGCGCGGGAATTACGCGGGGCAACACTCCGCCCAAAGCCGACATCGAAGCCATCTCGTAATTATAAATATGCCCGGCCGCCTCGCAGATGACTTCCTGGCCGCGCGCCGCCTGCGCCATGATGCTGGCTAAGTTGCCCATGCTGCCGGATGGGACGAAGAGACCGGCTTCGCGCCCGAAGATCTCCGCGGCGCGCGCCTGCAAGCGATTGACCGTCGGATCTTCTAAATAAACATCGTCTCCGACCTCGGCCTCGGCCATCGCCCGGCGCATGGCCGAAGAGGGTTTGGTAACCGTGTCGCTGCGGAAGTCGATGACTTTGTCCTGCATTTTGTCGCCGGATTAGGCTTTTACCGCATTGTCATTCCGAGGAGCGAGGAGCGACGAGGAATCTTTCGCCCTTTCGCCGCTGAACGTGATCGGCAAAAGATTTCTCGCACTGCTCGAAATGACAAGTTAAACGATTCAACGCGAAAAGTGCCCTTCTACATTTCCGTCCTTGATCTTTTGGACCTTGAACCTTTGAACGCCTATTCCAGCCGCTCTTCTATCTCCCGGAGCGTTTCCGCCGACAGCGACGGCCTGACGAAGGCGTTGTAGATGCAATCGTTCTGCAGCCACATGATGTCGGCGCGTTGGCGCACCGCCTCGCGCATTTCCTCTTGCAGCTTTTCTTCCATGCAGTGTTGCTTAATCACATCGACGACCATGTTGCCGTGGCCTTCGTCGTGGTATTCGTGCGCGCGGAAAAAGTCCAAACAGCTGCTTGGAATCCACGGATAATATTTTTCCAGAGCCTCTCTTTCCTCCTTCATTCGTTTCGGGCCGCCGCCCTCGAACACCAATCCGGTGCCGATGGCCACTGCCCAGTGGCTCTGCTGCACGAGCGAGACGTACATCTCTAAGGCGGCACGAATCCCCGGGAGCGGCTCGTAATACAGAATATCGTCGCGCGCGATGCCGATGCCCTCGGCGAACTGCACCCAGAGTTCACGATGGCTCGGATACTTGCCGCCGAACAGATCCTCGCCCTCTTCCTCAACCATATTTTCCAAAAGCATGCGGCGCAGGTCCGGCACCGGACACTTTTGATAACGGACGCCGAAAAAGCGGTGAATATTGCGGAACTCGTGGAACTGATTTCTTGCCCAGCCCTGGAGTTGTTCTCTGGTCAAGCGGCCGCTCAGCAACAGCTGGCGAACCGGATGCGGCCGCGGATGGCGCTGCTGCAAAGCATCTTGCAAATCAGCAATGAGTTCCTCAGGTCCAAGCAAACCAGTCATAATCCTCCCCGGCGCGCCGTGGCGCCAAACTTTTATGGGTCGCATCATAGCCAAGTTCACAGCGCTTCGCCAGCACGATAGGTTGTCTTTTGCTTCGCCCTCGACTAGCATGGACGCGTGGTTTCGCTGTCATTACGCAGGCTCACAAAAAAATTCGGCTCGGTTACGGCAGTCGATCAAGCAAACCTCGATGTGAACGCGGGCGAGTTTCTCGTCGTCGTCGGCGCAAGCGGCTGCGGCAAAACCACGATGCTCCGCTTGATCGCCGGCCTCGAAACTATTGACAGCGGCACCATCTTCATCAACGGCGCGGTCGTGAACGACGTGCCGGTTGGCCAGCGCGGCGTGCAGATGATTTTTCAAAATTTCGCCCTCTGGCCGCACATGAAAGTCTTCGACGAGCAGCGCTATTCAAATCTGACTCTTCCGCTTCGAGTGAGAAAATGGTCGAGCGACAAGATCGCTGAATTTCTCCGGCCGCTCGCCTGGAAAATCGGCATCGAAGAAAGTTTTTTCAAACGCAAACCGACCGAGCTCTCGGGCGGGCAGCAACAACGCGTCGCCCTCGGCCGGGCCATGGTCACCTCGCCCCGAGTTATGTTGATGGACGAGCCGCTGAGCAACATCGATCCGCCCAATCGCTTGAGGATGCGCCAGGAGATCATGGCTTTTCACAAGGACCATCGCTTGACGACGTTGTACGTGACACACAATCTCGCTGATGGTATCGCGCTGGCGGACCGCATCGCGGTCATGCACGACGGCCGGTTCGAGCAAGCCGACACACCTGAAAATCTGATGCGCCACCCCGCCACCGAGTATGTCGCCGATTTTTTCAAAGCCGAGCAATTCGGCTCGCGGATCGCGGCGCGTTAGAGATCAGTCATGCGGGAAGCAACGGCCCTGTGGCTATTCTTGCTGACCCTGCTCGCGGCAGTTCCAGCGCACTCCGCCTGTCGCGAGCTCGACGTGGCGCGCCGCTGGCCTCGCCCGGCCTACGCCGCCGGCGCCGATGCAACGATCGAATTCTTCGGCCACAATTTTTTTCAAATCACGTCGAGGAAAGGCACGAAAATCATAACCGACCCGGTGTCGCCGGGCTTCTATCCGACCCCGGCGGTTACGCCGCACGCCGTTACGGTCGGCCGAGAACATCCGAATCATAATTACGTGGACATTGCGAAGAACAAACCGGTCGTCCTGCGCGGGTTAAGCAATTACGGCTCGGAATGGAGCAAGATCAGCACGACCGTGGGCGACGTTCTGATTTACAGCGTGCCGATTTACCAGCAACAGTTCGGCAACGCGCTCAAAGGAGCCGCTTTCGTTTTCGATCTGGGAACTCTATGTATCGCCCACCTGGGCGATTTAAGCCATAAGCTGACGGAAGAACAAGTCAAAGCCTTCGGCAAAGTGGATATCGCCATGATCCCCATCGGCGGCACCTTTACCATGCCGCCGGATACGGCCCGGGAAGTTTTGAATCAGCTAAAGCCCAAGATCGCCATCCCGATGCATTACCGCGAGAGCACCTATCTGCTAGACATGTTCGTCAAGGGCTATCCGCATAAATATCTCAACAAGCACGCCATGACGTTCAGCAAGACGGCCTTGCCGCCGCCCACGCAAATCATGGTGTTTACGCCGTGGGGCATGCGCGACTACCGGTAGAAAGTGATCCGGATTATTCAATCACGAAGGTCCTAGCGCGGCATAGCCGCAACCAAAGAAAAGAATTCGCCACAGAGAGCACAAAGGTCACAAGGTAGGAGCGCGATTCATCGCGCCCTCGGAAAGAGGAATCAGAAAGAGGTTTAACCCCAGAGAACCTAGCGCGGCAAAGCCGCAACCAAAGTAAAATAAAGCCTTCACCACGAAGCTCGCGAAGGGTTTTAAAAATTGAACTTAAACTTCGTGATCTTCGTAGTTAGATCGAAATATCCCGCAGATCCCGAATGCTAGCGCTATGCTGTAAGATTTGCGCGAACCGCGCAAATTTCGAAGTATAGCAATACGAAGCACACGAAGAAAATAAATTGTTCCTACTTCGTGCCCTTCGCGTCCTTCGTGGTGAAAATGAGTTAGATTTTGAACGCTTCCACCGTCTCTCTGGCAAAGAGCTCATCCAAGTTGAGCTTCTGCTTGATCAAGCCCTGCTCAAGAAGATAGCCGTGAAGTGTTTCTAGATTCTTGCGGTTCGGTTCCAGGCCGTAGGGCCAGTAATCCGCCGTCATCAGATCGCGCGTGTCTTCATACTCGGCAGACGTCCAGGGCAGGCTGACCCGCAGGATGTTGGTATCGTAGAGATCGCGCATGCAGATCTCTTTCGCTTCACAGAACGCTTTGTAAAGGGTCTGCGCCACCCACGGCTCCTTTTCATAGATCGACCTTTTGATGACGATCACGTGCATGATCGGAAACAATCCGGTCTTCTTGAAATACTCCATCTCCACTTGACGGTAGTTTGGAAAGAGCCGCTTCACCCGCGCCGAGCCCTGAAGGAAACAAGTGGGCATGCGCGGCGACATCATCGCGTCCACCTCGCCGCTCTCGATCATCGCGTTGAGCGTCGTGGCGGGCCGGCTTTCCATGCGCACGT
>JBOHVN010000079.1:0-13145 GCA_050735675.1 Binatia bacterium
TTAACCACCGTGCCGTCTTGGTAACCGATGAATTTTTCGACGATGTCGCGGTACGCATCCTTTCCGTAGGCCGCCAGTCCCGTGATTTTCCCTTCGTGCTTGCCGGCTTTAAATCCGCAAATATGAGTGACGTAAGCGTAGTAGCTCGCGAGCGAGTCAAAGCTGGCGACCTTGTGGAGGAACTGCCACCGTCCGTTTGTGACCTGGTACACATGTGAGGACGATCCGTCGCCTTGCGCATCCATTGTCACCACCAGTGCGTCGTGCTCGCCGCTCGAATAAAAAGCGGAACAGGCGTGCGCGAAATGATGCTCGATAAATTCCACCGGCGCGGTGATGCCGAACTCTTCCATCAACACCTTTTTGACGCTGTTGCGCCGCCGGGCATAAACGGGCGCTCTTAGCTCGTAATAGAGTTTTTCCAACACCGGGATGTCATCCCTCAGGAAGCTCAAGCCCGACCCGACCGACATGAACAATTCCTTCACGATTCCGCGATTGATCGAAAAAGTCCCGGCATCGAAGTCGACATAATCATTCAAGAAATGGCCCTGTTTTGACGCGACTGCGACCGCATCAATTTGGTCCGGCCGCACTTTTGCCAGTTCCATGACCATCTGAATCGATTTTCTCGGAAACCCCATGACCATCTTCTTGCGCACCAGCCGCTCCTCGTTCACTGCGGCCGTAACCACTCCATCCTCCAAGACGGCAGCGCCACTGATGATATGATCACTGATACCTAGAATTCTCACAAGCGACCTCCTCCTTTAGTTACCACAAACACACGGGTAATTTAAAACTGCGGCAGCCGATTTCAGCCGCCCTTGGACAAAACGAGGGATTGAAGGCGGGACTTTTCAGTCCAGGTCGGAAGGCGACTGGACGGGAAGAACCGTTTTTATATCGGCAAAATGTCGCGAGGAGTTGCTCGCCAAGGCTTCAAACAGGTTTATGTATTCTTGCGCATTCACCGACATGAAATAGCGCTTAATGTCTTGCCCATTGTTGAGAGCCACTGCTCGCGCCAAATCTTTGTTGGTATACAGTTCTTTGATTGCGCTGGCCAGCGCGTCCGCCTCTCCGGGATTGACCAAAATCCCGTTCCGGTAGTTTTCAATCAGATCCACCTGACCGCCGTTGTTGGTGGAAACGATCGGAAGCCCGGCGTACATCGCTTCTTGGACCACAATCCCGAGTCCCTCATGGAGCGAAGAGAGCACGAAACAATCCGCGGACCGGAGGTAAGCGTGGACGTCTTCGCGCGGTACGTAACCTAGTAGTCGAAGCCGCCCGTTCAAGTGTTGTTCATTGCCGAGAGCTCTAAGCGGCCGTTCCAAAGGACCGTCGCCGATAATGTAGAGAATAATGTCTTCGGGAAGTTTGGCCATGGCTCGGATGAGGAATTCGAATCCTTTTCGCTCTACCAGTCGGCCAACCGCGATCAGGGAATATTTCCCTTTTTGAGTATCGATCCTCCGTTCGGCGTCGACTTTCCTGGGGGGTAAGAAGCCGTAGTTGATAATCGTTATCTCTTTTTTGACTTGGTAAAATCGCTCCGCGTTCCGCTTTGTGTCGCTCGAAATCGCGATAATCCGGTCGGCCGCATTCATGACGAAACTATTGATCAGGCGAGTCAAAACGCCACGGTGCGGCGATCGCCTTTTGGTCGGGTCGTAAATATCACCGCCGATGATCGTCAGGATGTTCGGCAGATGCAGTAAACGGCTTGCAAGCATGCCCAAAACCCCATCCGGCAACGCGAAATGAGTATTAATGACGTCATAGGATCGATAAGCTCTGGCGTGAAACAAAATGTGGACCAGCGCGAACACGATGTAAAAGAACATCGACGTGAACGAGAACGTCGCTCTGGTTTTTATCGGTGCCGTCAAGACCCGCACGATGTCTGCTCCGTTCAACGTCTCCTGGCGCTTGAGCCCGGGCTGCCAGCTCGTGATCACAGTGACTCGATGTCCTTGCTCGCTCCAAGCCTCCGTATATTGCTGCGCACCAATGCCGCCGCCTCCCCCCAGAGGCGGATATTCATGACAGAGAAGAAGAATTTTCATAATTTTTAAGCGCTGCTCGGGACGATGCACTTAGGCGCCGGCCTAAAGCTATCAAGCAGCGGGCGCCGGCTCGCGAGCCCGCTCTTGCAATGTCTCAAGCTGCGAAGCCTCGTCTGGAATGGAGAGCGTCTCTTCGATGATGTCCTTGTTTTTGATCACCCAATGAACCAGGCGTTCGACCCCATCGGTCCAGGCAATCTTGGGCGTCCAGCCAAGATGCTCGCGTGCTTTGGTGATGTCCGACACGTAAACGGGTTGATCGCCGGGCCGCCAATCGGCATAGCGGACGTCGAGCAAGGCATTGACTTCTTTTTTCAGGTAGTCCAACAGCGTCAGCAACGATATCGAATTTTTCGGGCCACCGCCGATGTTGTAAGCTTGGCCGCTCGCTTGATCGATTTTGGCCCAGGCCAAGTCAAAAGCTTCGATCAAATCATCGACAAACAATACATCTCTAACCTGTTTGCCGGTGCCGTAGATGGTCAGGGGTCTGTCCAACACCGCGGCTATGACAAACCATGCAACCCAACCCTGATCTTCGATGCCAAATTGTCTTCGTCCGTAAATGCAACTTTGCCTAAAGACCACGGTTTGGAGATCGTAGATCCGAGCATAATCCAGCACATATTGATCGGCGGCGCCTTTTGAGCACCCGTAGGGCGAATGAAAGTCGAGCAGGCGGTTTTCGGCAATTCCGTTTGGCAGGTCTTGAAGCGAGTAGGCGTTTCTAGCTTCGGTGACTTTTACTCCTTCCAAATTGCCGTAAACCTTATTGGTGGACGCATAAAACACGACCGGCTTCTTGCCTTGAGATTTGCGCACGAGCTCTAACAGATTGAATGTGCCCCGCGCATTCACTTCAAAGTCATGCACTGGATCGGCGACCGAAGTCGTCACGGCCACTTGAGCGGCAAAGTGAAACAGCGCATCCGAAGCCTCCAGTTCGCTTTGCAGGCGTTTGTCAATAAGACGAATATCGCCGGATAGAACGACCAGCTCGCCCGCCCGCCGATTGGCCCTAAGCCAAGCCAGGTTCTGCAGACATCCCTTGCGTGAAAAATTATCGAGGATGACGACCCGATGTCCCTGGGCCAGATGATGCTGCGCGACATTGGCGCCGATAAAACCCGCGCCGCCGCTGATTAGCACTTGTTTCATAATTTCTCCTTTTCCATCCTGAGAAGGACCTTATCAATGTGGTGTAGGAAACGGTCGCCAGCAGAGGCTTATGGAAACCCTATCTGGCTTGTGAATTAGAGGCGACTAAGATGACACGCGGGCCGGGCCGGCACGATAAAGGGCCGCGTATGGTCTACGCGAGCCCTTTTTTGCACACGGCGGCGATTTTCTTGGTGAGAATCTTCACCGACTTGCCGTAGAGCATGAAACTGAACCGGAAAAACAATGAATACATCGCGTCGAGGAGGATCAGAACGTAGTTGAGCGGGTTCTTGTAAAAGACATAGAGCTTGAACGGTATGACTTTTATGTCCTGAAAGCGCGCATGAACCAGCACTTGTTCCAAGGAATATTCCGTGAAGGTATTGTAATGATCGATGTTGTGGGCCAGATTCTCGGCCGCGGTGATCGGGTTTGCGCCGTTGAGGCCATAAACGAGCAGCGTCCCGCCCGCCTTCAAACTCTCCCGGCAAAGTCCCAGGAACAAGAGCATTTCCTTCTTGGTAAGGTGATTTAACTCCTGTTCGCAGATGATCACATCAAAGTGATTCTTATTTCGCTGCAGGAACTCAACCCCTCTCTCCACGCGGCAAGGCAAATTCCGCTTGAGCGCCAATTCGACCTTTTCAGGAAACGAATCAATTCCCAGCACGTTCTTGTAACCTTGGTCGACGAGCAAATTGACAAAATAACCGGGGCCACAACTGATCACCAGAATGCCGGCGGTCTTGTCAGGGAGATATTTGAGGAAGTTGTGTTGATAGAGCTTATAAAATTGAGAATAGCCTTTTTCGATATTCTTGGGCGCTTGCCAGAAGGAATCAAAAGGCTCGATTTGCGCCGTCAGCTCCTCGCTCGTTAGCATCTTACTCTCCTTTGCCGGTCCTCGTGCCTAAAGATATCCTATCTGGCGGTACCAGTCGGCGGTTGCGCTAACGCCCTCGCGGAAACCGACGCGCGGAGCAAATCCTAGAACGTTTCGCGTCTTTTCTTGCGAAAACGCAAAACTCTTTTTAAAAAAATCCAACCTCCGGCGATGCAGTGGCGGTTGTACGTTCAATGGACGCAGCGTCTTCTCGAGCACGGTCGCAAGCGCAATGAAGGGGTACAGGGGAGCGTGAAACCGCCACGTGTCGGTGCCGAGTTTTGCGGCGATGATGGCAACCATTTCGTTCGTCGTTACAACGTCTTTGCCCGCGAACACGAACGTTTCCCCTTCCGCCTTTGGGGAAGAAGCAGCCGTAAGCAGCGCTTCGCAGAGGTCATCGATATAGATCAGATGGTGGCTGTTGGTGCCTTTGCCGATCATAAAAAATGCCCCTTTTTTGATGGCTTTAAAAAGCTTCAGGAGCCTGTGGTCCCCGGGTCCGTAGGTCTCGGAGATGCGCACCACTGTCACCGGGATTGCGCCAAACGAACGCACGGCTTTCTCTCCCTCGAGCTTTGTGACCCCATAGATATTGTCCGGTTTGGTCGCAGAGGCCTCATCGAGCATTCCGTCCAAAGCAGCGCCGTAGACTCCTATGGTGCTACCATGGATGAACCGCCGCACACCCGCCTTGACGCTGGCTTCAAGAATGTTTTTCGTTCCTTTCACGTTTACGTCCCAAAACCTCTGGTCCGGGACGTTCATCTCGTGCTGTGCCGCCGCAAGATGGAACACGAAGTCGAATCCGTGGAGCAAATCGCCGAGCTTGGAGTCGGTGACCGAGCGCAAAACGACCTCGGCACCTTTGCCCTCGACAAGCTTTTTGTTCGCCGCTTCCGCCGGGGTATTTTCTTGGCCAAGCACGGTAACCTGATGACCGGCGACCGCGCATTTAAGCGCCAGTCGCGAACCGATGAAGCCGGTCCCTCCGGTAATCAAAACCTTCATGCTATGACCTTTTGCTTGATCTCAGTTGAAAAACGGGTAAAACCGGCTCTGGTTTGTTCCAGCTCCGCCTGTAGTCGATGACTATCCCAACCGAGTTCTTTCGCCATTACGGCGGCGCACCCAGTCAACGCCGCCTCGCCGGGGAATTCGGCCGTCCCCAGATCGGTTCGCCTGAAAACAACATCGGAGAGTTTCTGAGCCATCTCCTCGCGCACTGCGTGAACCACCTCGGCCTTGATGACGCGGGAGGCGCCGAGCGTTTCCGCCAGCGAACGATCTTTGTCGGCGTGCCTTAATACCGCCGGGTATTCCGAACCGAAGTTGTGCGCCAGCGCCTTGACGGTTTCCGGATCCAGCCCAAACGGACGCTTGGCGACCGCGTCAGACAAAAACTCGCCGAAACGTTCGATTCGCCCGCCGCAAATAGCAGTGGTCGATGTCGCCGCCCGGCGAGGTTTTTTCCCGAGCTTGTGAAAAACCATGTCGACCACGTGCTCCGCGACGCCTCTCGAAGTCGTGTAGCGCGCGCCGATGACGGTGACGAGCGAGTCGATACCGTGGGCCTTTGCATGGTCGATCAAATGCGATCGCTTTGCGTAGCTATGTTCGCCGGCTTTCTGCCGATCGTCCCCGAATAGGATCAGTCCCGAGTTGCATGCCGTTACATTGCGGAGGTCGAGTCGCGCCGGCGGGTAGATGCCGTTGATCTCATCGATAAAGCGCTCGACATCTGCCGCTGTCAGCCGGAGTGTCTCCGGCGAGCCTCTATGGACTTCGTGCCAGACGCCGACGAGCGTGTAGTTGCGCCATGGCACCAGAAACAGATGGCGGCTTCCCCTGCTCAAGATGGCATCACGATCTTTGCTCCGGCTCGGGAGCCCGAGCGCATAGTCGCCGCTTAAACGGCCGCGGACCAAGAAAAACGCGTCCCGGGAAAAAGCCGGCTGCGGATCCAGTCGAAGTCCTAGGCCTGCCCTAAGCAGCGGTCCGGCCCACGGGCCGGCGGCGTTGACGGTTATTTTGCCGCGCACCTCCAGCTCGCTCCCGGTGAGTGCGTCGCGCGCCCTCACGCCCACAATGCCGTTTCCGCTTCTCAAAAAGTCGATCGCCTCAACGTAGTTAGCGCCAGCGGCTCCGGCATCGATGGCTGATTTCAAATAAGACAGCGCGAGTCGCGCCGGGTTGTACATCTGTGCTTCATAAAACAGAACGGCTCCGGTAAGATCCGCGCTTTCCAGAGCCGGGAATAGGTCGAGACACTGTTTGCGTGAAAGCACCGACCCCGCGGGGATACACTGTTCCAAATCGACGATCCCCCGGTTACGGTCCCAAGTCACCAGGTCATAGATTTTCACAGCCGCGTTCAGCATCTCCTTGCCCTTGAACCCATGGCCGTAGGTAGGCAGAACAAACGGCAGAGGGTGCACCAGATGAGGCGCGATGCGGAGCAGCACGTTGCGTTCCCTGCTCGCTTCCCGAACCCTAGACACATCAGCGTGTTGAAGGTAGCGAATTCCGCCATGAACCATCTTGAAGCAATTGGCCGTAGCCGCTTGACCAAAATCGTCGCGCTCTAGAATGGCCACGGAAAGGCCGCGAAGCGCCGCGTCCCATGCGGCGCAAATGCCGAAGATGCCGCCACCGACGACTACGACGTCGTATTCTCGCTCAGCCAGGCGCGCCAGATCTCTTTTCATAGGGTGGTTTGAGCAGCAGGCATTCCGGGGAAGCGTTGAGCAGGCGTCAGTGGCATGCGGCCATCTGCGAATATAGCTCCGCCGATGCGTCCTAAAAGCTTACGCCGTAAGGAAATGAGCATTAGACTCTGTGCCGCGCAAACTCATCCGGAAGGGCCGGAGATCGCGCGCCTTCTGGACAACAAGGCAATAGCGCTCATCGCGCAGACAACTCAGTGAAACTACGACTTTGTCGCTTTCGGCAGCCCGGCTGTCGGCAAGCATTTCGGACAACGTTACCGAAATCGATCTTGGACCCGCGGCTTTCCGCCCTTCCCTTTCGGAAAGTTTGGCTTTTTCAGGCGAGGTTACGGTATCCGTGACCGCAAGCTCGGTGCCAAAACCAACAAACTGATATCTAAGGATTTTCTTGGCGCATTCTTGCGGCGTTGTCAGCTCTGGCAGGTTAGATCGTGACATTTGTCACGGCTATTGCGGCTCCAAGATATGAAAAACGTTAGGCTTACCGTATCGGCAGGGATTTTGAGAGGAACCGGCGTAGAACCGGGTGCCACCGCCACAGTTGAGTTTCTGTGGCATCCTCTATGGCGACTTCGCCCGCCGCTCTATCGGCCCTCGAAACGCACAATGGTGCTGGCGGTCTTCAGCAATATGCTCAGCTCAAGGGCGATGGAGCGATTTTTGATATAGTACAAGTCGTACTGAAGCTTTTCGAGCGCGTCGCTCTCCGATGATCCATAGCCGAAGTTGATCTGCGCCCAGCCGGTAAGCCCGGGTCTGACGATACTCCGCGCGCCAAAAAACGGTATGCGCTGGTTTAACTCATCGATAAACTCCGGGCGTTCCGGGCGCGGCCCCACCAGCGACATTTCACCAATCAAGACATTCCACAGTTGCGGCAGTTCATCGACTCTGGTCTTGCGCAGCAAGCGGCCGATCCGTGTGATCCTGTTGTCGTCCGGTGTCGCCCACTGGGCCCCGTTGCGCTCTGCGTCCGAAACCATCGTGCGAAATTTTACGACCTCAAACACGCGCCCGTCCCTGCCCACGCGCCGTTGGCGGAACATGACCGGCCCGGGAGATTCGAGCTTGATCGCCGCTGCGATCAAAGGAAAGGAGAGTAACGTGGGAACTCCCAGAGTGATGGCCACAAGGATATCGACCATACGCTTGGCAACTTCGAAGCCACGCTTGTTGAATGCTCTGACGCTGCCAACGAACCAGCCCTCGTTGATCAGCGAGCTCGGTATTTTCCCGGTCACATCTTCGTATAAATGGCTAAAATCAACCACATGGCTCCCCGAGCACAGCAGCTTGTAAAAGAATCCACGCATCTCCTCATTGTCACCGACCTTCCGCGTTACTGCGATAACGTCGATCTCACTCGTTAAAACCCGATTTCGAATGAATCGCTGAAGATCCAGCAACTCCTCCTTGGATAAACTTTCCATAGGCAGGAAATCGCACACCCTATAACCGAGGTAGGCTTTTTGCTCCAGCAGATCTTTCAATTCTGCCATCTCGGCGCCATTGCCACACAACATGACTCTCATCTTCCGGCCGAATCTACCCCTTTGCATGAATAACTGACGGGTTGCGAACAGAAAAAAAGTCAAAAATATCAAATCGAGGGCCAACACAATTCTCGGCGGCATTCGAAAAACTTTGGGAGTGGACTGGAAATAATGGAGCGTGTAAAAAAGCGTTATTCCTATGACCGCACAGATGGCGAGCGCCAACGCAATTTTTTTGAGCACTTCTCGCCGCGACGTAAACCGTTCGATATCGTATAAGCCGACGCTGTAGAGAACGAAAAGCCAGACACCGTGAAGAATGTTGAAGCCGGCAAGAGTTCCGGTCATTGTAAAGTATTGGGTCACGGCGTACCGCTCCGGCAGCCACAAGTCGCGCAGAATCAACGCGAGAAACAAAGCACAATTGACGAGCACGAGATCACACAGGCATAAAAGCACCTTCTGCAGCGGGAAGGACACGAACGCTCGCTGCTTGATTGCCGGCGGTGAAATATCTGAAAGATCAAATTTACCAGCGACTGATTTACTCGTGTTCATGATTGCCTCTTATAATGTAACGTAATGTAACGCGGGCAGCGCCTTGGGCGAGGAGCGTCAAGCACGGCGTGCAACCCCGCGCCATCAACTTTCCCGTGCCACGGACCAGGTCGCCCCCTGGCGTCCGCTGAGCAGGGTCACCAGTCCCCAGGCGACCGCCGCGTTGCCGACGAGAAAATGCAGCGCGAAGGAGAACAACGGCCGCGGTTTGCCCATCCGGTAAAGCGCCGCGCCGATAGCCGCCGTCAACAAGAAGAGACCCACCGCCAGGCGCAGAAGCGCAAACAAGCCCCCGTCGACAAGGAATGGAATCACCATGAGAGTAACCACAAGAAACGGGCTCGCCCAGCGCAAAAGCTTCTTTGAGGCAAACTGAAAGAGAACAAACGGGCGAAGCGGATGCAGGAGATAGCCGAGCCATCGGCTCATGCTGTAGAAAGTCCGCGCGTTGATCCGCGCATGGCGCGAGAATTCGATACCGACCCGGGGCGCTGCGGGTTCAAGAGATACTGCCGACGGCGCGTAGACAACCTCGTGACCTTTGCGAAGCACCTGGAGCGGAATCTCCAGATCAACAGGAACCATTGTGTCCATTGGCTGAAAGAACTCTCGACGAAAAGCGAAAATTCCGCCATAAGCGCCGACGACTGAGCCTAGAGCGCTTTCTAGTTTCTTTACCCAGCCGTCATAGCGCATGTACAAGCCTTCTCCCTGGTGGGCAGCGCCGTTGCTTGGATCTGAATATCGAAGCTCCCCGGAAACACAACCAACTCGAGGATTGGCAAAATGACGGGCCAGGATTTTGATAGCATCTTTGTGGAAAATTCCGTTAGCATCGGTGAACACTAAGATTTCACCTTTCGCGCGCAGGCATGCGAAATTGAGAGCCGCCGTTTTCCCCTCTCTTTTGTTCCGGGCCAAAAGAGTAACGCCTCGGGCAGTAAATTCGCTGACTATGGTCTCGGTCTGGTCCGTTGACGCGTCGGATACAATAAAGATCTCCAAGCGGTCCCTCGGATAGTCAAGCTCCAGCAGGTTCTCGATCCTTCCTCTAATCACCGATTCTTCGTTATGAGCGGCCACCAGGATAGAAACTGTGGGCCAAGAATCTGGCACGTCCGGTTGCGGTGACGCTCTCTTGAACCCGGCAAGCAAAAGAAGAACTAGGGGATAGCCGATATAGGTGTAAAGCAGTAACGAGAGAGATCCCCAGAAAATAATCTCGGCCATAAGAACCTTAGACGGCTGCCCGGTTGCAGCCTTTCAGACTCGTTGGATGTAAACCCAACGGCAACTTGGCAGACGGGAGGACTGCGGGAAGCGGCGTAGAGCCGTTAAGCGGCAAGCAGACTCCAATCCGCTTGCGAGAATTCGTTCGAGATCGCCGGAACACCCTACAGATTTCGTGCAGTGAAGAACCATTTTCTGAACACTTTTCTTCCGAGATGAATCATGTTTGTGCCGGCGCAACTTCCAGCCGGCAAAAAGGTGCGCACTTCCTGGCGCTTAAATGCCAACGGCGGTCAATGGGACATCAAGTTTTAACAAATGGCATATGGCTTGCTCCGTCGCATGCGCACAGTAACAAATCAATAATTCATGTGAGCCTGTAAAGGGCAAACCACCTGAAAGGGTGGGACGCAAAGCCGCTGGCCTAAGTCCCGAGCAACGTCGAGGGATACGGTCGCAGGGCTGCCGGGCGAGCGCAGTATCTCTTGGATCTGTGATCGCTTCCTTTTGGGGCACAGTGATTCAGGAGGTACTGCATGGCCAATTCGCGTTGGTTCCCGATACTCCTACTGCTCATCGGAATAGCGTTACCACAGACGGCCGCAGAAGCGGCAAGCATCAGTTTGTCGTGGGCCGATATGTCGACCAATGAAGACGGCTTCCGGGTCGAGCGAAAGGCTTCCGGAGGAAGCTATGCCCAGATCGCAACCGTCGGCGCCAACGTCAAGTCCTATACCGATTCGGGGGTCACCTCGGGTGTCAGTTATTGCTATGTCGTCAAAGCCTTCAACAGTTCCGGGGTCTCGGCACCTTCGAACAGCGCCTGCACGACTCCCGTGGCTTCCACGGGCAGCGGCAGCAGCGGCACCGGCTCGGGCGGCAACTCGGGCGGAGGCGCGGGAGCCTCCGGCGGCGGCTCCACCGGCACTCCGGCATACACCGGCGGCAAGTGGAAAGATTACAGCATCAATTTATCCATGAAATCGCTCGACAACGACGCGATCGGCGTCATTTTTCGCTACCTCGACGACGGCAACTACTATCGTTTCATATGGAACAGGTCCGGAGGGTACCGGCGCATAGAGAAGCGGGAAAACGGCGTGCTGAGCGTGCTGGCTGAAAAGAGAAGCCAATACCAAAGACAACAAGAGTACCGGATACAAATCAAAGTACGAGGGAGCCGGATTGAAGTCTGGATCAATGGCGGCGCGCCGGTTTTTTCATTAACCGACGATGCCTTTGATCACGGAACGATCGGTCTCTATTCCTCGTCCAACAAGGGAAGCATATTTGACGATGTCGTGGTGACCGATTTGCTTTCAGGGCAAACATTGCTGTCGGACAATTTTAATGACGGCGACTACACCGGCTGGACGATGCTCGACGAGGCCGGCACCACGAACGCGCCATCCGCCTGGGCTGTCTCCAGTGGAGCGCTCGTGCAGACGAGCAACATCGGATCAACTGACAACGATATCGGGACCTTTGCTTTATACACTAGAGGAAGCTGGACTGATTATACAGCCTCACTGAATCTCACCTCTGGAGACAACGATTCGATAGGAGTCATGTTCCGCTATAACGACAACGACAACTACTACCGATTTTCCTGGAACGCCCAGAGCAGCAGGCGCCGGCTGGAAAAAATCCGCAACGGCGGGGCCACGGTTCTCGCGGAGGATTCCCAAGCGTACGCCGCCGGCCGAACCTATGGCCTGAAGATCTCGGCAAAGGGCACCTCGCTCCAGGTCCACATCGATGGACAACTCATTTTTTCGGTTACGGACTCCACTTTTGCCGGCGGAACGATCGCCTTGTACTCGTCGCACAACACGGGAAGTGCTTTCGATAATGTGCTGGTCGAAGACCTCAACACCGGAAGCGTCCTGCTTTGGGATGATTTCAACGACGGCAATCCGCGGGGATGGACAATTATTGATGAAGGCGACGTCGACGGTCCCTCCCAATGGCTGGTCTCCAACGGTACTCTCGTGCAAAACAGCAATGTCGGATCGAGCGCCGGGTACGGTACCTTTGCACTTTATTAAAGCTGTCTAACTCGAAGGCTGAGCAGGCAAGCTGATGCGGCGCGAAGCGCCGACGTAGCGATTCCGCCGCTAAGCATGGGTTAGCCCAGACTTTTCCGCGATCCGCTTCAGCGCCTTGTTAGGCAGGTTTCTTTATTACTCCAAGCTTACCATGAACAATCTGAGCAGACTGATTTACATCTTTCACGAATTCCTTATATGCCTGATCTGAACCATCCCAACGGACATTGGAAGAGTCACAATCATCTACTACTATGATTCCGCCCGGACTTAATACTTCGTAAAGCTCCCGCAAAGCCTTCTTCATAGGCCTATATAAATCGACATCCAAGAGAGAAAATGCCAGAGGGCCAATCGTTCTTAAATCAAATGTATTTACATCCGCCTCGATCGACCGAACTCCGGCAATTTTGTTCTGTCGCATTGTTGCGTCAAACCATTTTTTCTTGTTAACCTGAAAGCCCCTAAATAGCTCTCTTCTTTTGCCTCTGTTGGCTACCTCAAAGTCAATATCCTCAGACACAAAGCCCGAAAAAGTGTCAATTGCATAGTAATCCTTATCAATATTTTGAGCAGCCATATACTTCTTAAGAAATACTGTTGTGCTTCCTGCTGCGCATCCAACCTCAGAAATAGCTCCGTCAATATGTTTGGTATTTTCGATGCAGTAACATAGAAAGCATATCTGCGGTGGAGAAAATTTGTATGTATATCTCGGGAAAAAATATCTCCTTAATGGAGAGTTGAATTGCATCTCCTTGATGAGTTTAACAAACTTTGGATTCAACTTTGGCCTCCTAGGTTGGCTGTCTAACGCAGCCGGTTTTACCCTGGCGGGGCTTACACAACCGGCGGCACAGGGAAACGCTTAGTCCAACAGCGGATTAGTAGGTCAGCCCTGGAAACCGAGCTAAATACGAAATTAGCTGGCGCCTGGACCTCGTACGGCCTTGTGATTAGCGAGTCTGGAA
>JBOHVN010000080.1:0-5410 GCA_050735675.1 Binatia bacterium
CTCGAAGCGTTGATCGCGCTACCCGAGCAGCTTTTCTACAACACCGGCATCGCCACCTACGTTTGGGTCGTCACCAACCGCAAGGCGCCCGCGCGTAAGGGCAAAGTGCAACTGATCGACGCTTCGCATTTCGATCAAGACATTAAGCAGGGGCTATTCTGTTCGCTGATGCGCAAGAGCCTCGGCGACAAACGCCGCGAGATCCCGCTCGAACGCGCACAAGACATCCTGAAAATCCTCGCCGACTTCAAAGACGGCGACACCCGGCTCTTCACGAAGAACGGCCAAAGTGAGGAAATCATCGTCAGCAAAGTTTTCCCGACCACCCATTTCGGATTCCGAAAGATCACCGTTGAGCGTCCCCTCAGGCTCAACTTTCAGGCAAGCCCGGAGCGCATCGCTCGCCTCGAAGACGAGAAAGGCTTTCAAGCGCTTGCGCAGTCGAAGAAAAAGGGTGCCGCGGGCGCAAAGGAACAAGCCGAGGGTCGCGCTCTACAGGAAGCGATCCGCAGGCTGGTGAACGGCCTCCCAAACACCCTTTTCAAGGACCGCGCTGAGTTTGACCGCGCTCTCGACGATGCCGCGAAGAAATCCAGCCTCAAATTCGCGGCTCCCGTCCGAAAGGCGATCCTCTCTGCCCTTTCCGAACGCGACGAGACGGCCGCCATCTGCCGCGACGCAGACGGCAATCCCGAGGCCGATCCCGAGTTGCGCGACACCGAGAGCGTGCCGCTTCCGACCGGCGAAGATCCGATAGATGCCGCAGGCGTGCCGGCCAGCGTCCGCCTCTTTTTCGACCGCGAGGTCAAACCCCATGTCCCCGACGCTTGGATCGACACATCGAGACGCGACCCCAAGGACGGCAAAGTCGGTCTCGTCGGGTACGAGATCAACTTCAACCGTTATTTTTACCGTTACACCCCGCCCCGCCCGCTGGAGGATATCGAATCCGACATCCGCGGCATCGAAATTGACATAGTCCGGATGCTGGCGGAAGTGACGGGATCGGTGAAAGCTTGAGGCTGAATCGAAGCAATGTTCGAAGTGAAAAGCTCAAGAAGATTTGATGCCGGTATGTGTTGATAGGTCACCGCGCACAGGCTTTTCGGTACGCGACTGGTTGCCCAAAAAGCATTCATGAGCACGCCTCCGACTCAACCGAAGATTTACCACATTACGCACGTGACCAATCTTCCCGGTATCTTTGCAGACGGTCGGCTGCTTTCAGACGCATCTATCATTGCTCGGGGTGGCGCAGTAGAAACGATCGGTATGACAGGGATCAAGCGAAGGCGCTTAGAGCAGCTTGATCTTCCCTGTCATCCGGCAACGAAGGTTGGCGACTATGTTCCTTTCTATTTCTGCCCGCGCTCAGTCATGCTATACGTGCTCCATTGTGCAAATCATCCTCATTTGAGCTATCGCGGAGGGCAGGATCCGATCGTGCACCTTGAAGCGGATCTGCATGCGGTAATCCGTTGGGCTGAATCCAACAATAAGCGCTGGGCGTTTACGTTATCCAATGCTGGCGCGTACTATGCCGAATCTCACTCGATACTCGACGCGTTGGATCGGCTCGATTGGGAGGCAATTAGCGCACGCGACTTTCGCGATCCTGACGTGAAAGAACGCAAGCAGGCCGAATTTTTGGTCCATGGCGAATTTCCCATGGAATTGGTCCAGCGTATCGGTGTTCGCACGCAGCGTATCGCGACTCAGGTAACTGAAGCGATCAAGGGGCGCTATCAGCCGAGAATTGAAGTCCTGCAGGATTGGTATTTTTAGAGGTGCTGCGATGATTGAATTCAAGACCGGAAATCTCCTTGCGGAAGATGCCGAAGCCCTCGTCAATACCGTGAATTGCGTCGGCTTTATGGGGCGAGGCATTGCGCTGCAATTCAAAAAGGCTTGCCCAGAGAATTTTAAGGCTTATGCGGGTGCGTGCCGCAGGCAAGAGGTTCAGCCGGGACGGATGTTCGTCTTTGAAACCCAGCGGCTCACGAACCCACGCTATATCATCAACTTCCCCACCAAGCGCCACTGGCGCGGCAAGTCACGCATGGAGGATATTCAGGCCGGCTTAGTCGCGTTGGTCGCGGAAGTCAGCAAGCGCGGAATTCGCTCGATCGCGATTCCACCCCTTGGGTCAGGCTTGGGTGGACTCGATTGGCGAAAGGTCCGTGCGCATATCGAAGACGCGATGCGTGATCTTTCCGACGTAAGGGTGATCGTGTTCGAGCCGGCAGAAGTGTCTCCTCTTCCCAAGAGCATGAAAAAAGGGGACGTTCCCAAGATGACATCGGGACGCGCCGCGTTATTGGGACTGATGGACCGGTATCTTGCGGGTCTGCTGGATCCGTTCGTGTCCCTGTTGGAGCTGCACAAGCTGATGTACTTCATGCAGGAGGCCGGAGAGCCATTGCGCCTTCGTTTTGCGAAGGGTCCCTACGGCCCATACGCCGAAAACCTTCGCCACGTGCTCGCTGAAATCGAGGGTTATTATATCTCGGGCTACGGGGCCGGCGGCGACGCACCGAGCAAGATAATCGAACTCATCCCTGGCGCGGTCGAGGACGCCCGGCAAGCCCTGGCGGAACGACCCGAGTCTCTGAAACGCTTCGAGCGAGTCGCCCAGCTTGTTGAAGGTTTCGAATCCCCGTTCGGGCTGGAGCTTCTTGCAACCGTGCATTGGATTGCAACACGGGAGCAGCCAAAGGCAGAAGACGAAATGCTCCAAAACTTCTATGACTGGGCCGACCGAAAGCGCCAGTTCTCGCCCCACCAAATCCATCTCGCGGCGAAAGTTCTGACAGATAAACACTGGATCGCGCAATATTAGTGCCGCATGACGCATACGTGCGCACGAGTCTTCAATGGTTGAATCTCTTCGGGTTCATTCACCGCCGCTTGCTGCGTCTAAAAGACCGCCAATCCGAAATCCGTCATTCCCGCATGTTTTAAGTGGGAATCCAGGCTAGTTCCGAATCTGGACCCCCGATAGAAACGTGACGAGAATCGGAACCGTTCGCATGATTGGTCTTCGATACCTCGCTGCTTGCGGCGGGGTTCTTCATCCTCCGACCGCTGAGCGAATTCGAAGATAACCCGCGGCATCGAGCCCCGCGGAAGTACGGGCAGCGGCGATCGTCGGGAAATCAATGTCGGCACTGAGCTGTAACTGCCGACGTTTTGGTCCGTCCGATTCATCCGATTCGTCGGGAGTTGCGCATAACCCCCGACATTTTGTATCATCGTACCTATGGCTGTTGCCTCACAAAATCCGACTCTCCGGCTCATTCGGCGGATGGGCCTTGTAAGACCGGGGGAACTCGAAGCTCGAGGAGTTCCCCGCGGGCAGCTTTACCGCCTTGTTCGAAAGGGCTTGCTCGAACGGCAATCGCGCGGGCTCTATGCCGCCAGCCAGCACGCCTATACCGCGGAGCACACGCTTGCCCAAGTCGCCAAGCGAGTTCCGTCCGGTGTTTTTTGCCTGCTCACCGCCCTGCGGTTTCACGAACTGACCACTCAGTCGCCGGCCGAAGTGTGGATCGCGCTTCCGGAAAAAGCCCGCAAACCGCGCCTTGATTATCCACGGCTCCGGGTCGCCCGTTTCTCGGGCGCCGCCCTGACTGAAGGTATCGAGACACACCGCCGTGAAGGCGTGGAAATCCGCGTGTACTGCGCAGCGAAGACAGTCGCCGACTGCTTCAAGTACCGCAACAAAGTGGGCATCGACGTGGCGGTGGAAGCCCTGCGCGACTTCAGCCGGCGTCACCGCGGCGGCGCAACTGAGCTGGCCCGTTTCGCGCGCATCTGTCGCGTGACACGCGTCATGCAGCCCTATCTGGACGCCATCGCATGACCGACAAAAAGCCCAATCTGCCAGCGTCGTTCGCCACCCGTTGGCCGGCTAAGGTATTCACCGCGGAGCAATTCGCCGGTTGCCGCAGGGTCGGTTTTCTGGCAGGTTTTAGGCTTACCAGGGACTGGTTATGGCAACAGCCAAGTACGAATTAGTTGTTCACAAATTCGCTGGGGGCCGGTTTGACGATCATGGCCTCGACGTCGATGTGTTGCCGGATCTGGTCACCTATAAGAACATTTTAATCGAAACAGCGAAAGAACTTTGGCGACGCAAGCACCCTGAACGACAGCGCCTGCCGAAAAACTTCGAAGACTCCCTCTCGTTAAAGTTCTACGCGATTCAGCCCGGTAGTGCGGCGGTTCCGCTCATCCGGGAAGTCGAAGTGCCCGATCACCTGAATTTGTTTTCTCGAGAGCCAGACGAATTGGATCTAGCGGTTGAGGTTGTTACTGATACGATCGACGCGGTAGCAGCTGATCGTCTCCTTCCCGATTCTTTGCCGAAGAGCGTAATCATCCTGTTCGAAAATTATGGAAAAACCCTCAGAGCCGATGAGACGATCGAGCTGAAGCCTGCGAGACGCAACAAAATTACTCGTTATTCATTAAAGGAACGCGAGCAACTGGCGCGCCTCGTGGGAACATCGTACGAAGATGCTGTTGAAATGACTGGTGAAATCCGCGCCGCCGATCTGGATGGCAGCAATTTCGCCCTAAGGCTCGCTGATGGCACAAAGGTTTTCGGCAAGTTTTCGCCGGAACAAGAGACGCTCATCACCGATGTACTACGTGAACACGCGCAACGTTGGTTACATGTGAAAGGGCGCGCAGAATTCGCCTCCAATGGACAGATTAAGCGTCTGGTAACTATAGAAGCGCTCGACGTTCAAATTGCAGGCGAGAAGATCTTCGACGTAACCGTCCGGCCGATTTGGGAAATCATCGAGGAAATCGGCGAGGCCGTTCCGCCGGGCGAATGGGATAAAGTGCCAAGAGACGGCGCTGTCAATTTGGATCACTATCTCTATGGTCATCCGAAAAAGACTTAATGAGAAGCATCTTCGCAGACGCCGGCTACTTCATCGCGCTACTTAATCCCAAGGATGATTTACACGCCAAAGCCAAGTCCGTGTCGGATGAATTAGAGCAGGCTCGGCTCATAACCAGTGAGATGGTGTTGGCCGAGGTGCTTGCCTTCTTCGCAGACAAGGGACCCCTGTTACGTGAGGCTGCATCCAATGCTGCAACTCAGCTCTGTAATAACCCCAACGTCACGGTTGTACCGCAAACAAGCCTCCAGTTTCGAGCGGCGCTCGATCTCTATCGAGCGCGCTCGGACAAGGAATGGAGTCTGATCGATTGCGCGTCGGTGTTAATCATGCAGTCCGAAAACATCGCGGAAGCGTTAACCCACGACCACCACTTCGAACAGGCCGGTTTCAAAGCTTTGCTTCGCTGACGAGAACACACTTATTGTGGCAAGATCCACCACGTCCGACGTGAACGACATCAACCTCATCGAAAGCCTCGCGCCCTTACGCTACCC